>DEKL01000112.1:4952-16122 GCA_002353835.1 Alphaproteobacteria bacterium UBA2723 | reverse complement strand
CGGTTCGTTCGGTTTCCACCCGAGTTTAGAGAGGTAATTGGCAGCTGATGCAATTGCGTCTCCGAAATTGTCCCAAATATCAGCTATGCCGTCGCCGTCATGGTCAATTGCGTAGGCATTATATGTTGAGGGCATAAATTGAAAATGTCCCATGGCTCCGGCCCAAGAACCTTTCATTTTTTCGCCGCTTAAATCATATTTATCCATAATTTTCAAAACATGGAACAATTCTTTCTTAAAGAATTTTGCCCGTCTGTTTTTATAGCTTAAGTTTGTAAGTCCGTCAATGAGGTGATATTTACCCTTATTAAAGCCGTAGTGCGTTTCAACACCCCAAAAAGCTACCAAATAATTTAACGGTACACCTTTTTCTTCGCTGAGTTTACTATATTTTTTCTGTAATTCTTTATAGTGTTGACGTGCCTTAATGACCTTATCTTTATTAACCAGTCTGTTAATGTAAACATCAGAGGTTAAAACAAACTCGGTCTGTTTTTTGTCATGTTTCAGCATTTTCGGTGTAATGGCGTGGAAATAATCTTTTTTGTATGCACGGTCAACCGTTTTCTTGGAAATACCGCTGGCAACCATTTCTTTTTTAAGGGCTGTAAGCCAAGTGTTCCAATCTTTGCGTTGTTCTTCAACGCTTTTAAGAGCAAATGCCGGAAAAGATATAAAAATCATGAAAAGAGTTGTTATTAAAAGTTTTTTGAGCATATTGACCGCCATTGTTAATTTTCTTGAATAAGACCACTATAAAATCAAAAATCTTTACTTTCTCCTAACAATGAACTGTTTACATCAAAAAAAATATATGCTAGAAAAATCGCAGGAGAAAATGATGGATATTAAAGAATTTAAACAACAGCTACCTTCTAAAAAAGCGATATTGGGTATAGATTATGGCTCAAAACGTATGGGTTTGGCTGTATCGGATTTATCATTAACCATTGCGACCTCTTATAAAATTCTTTATCGTAAGGAATTAGTACAGGATTTAATTGAACTTAAGAAAATCATTGCGGAAAAAGAAATCGGTGCCATCATTATGGGATTGCCATTACAAATGAACGGTGCGGAAGGGGATATTGCCGCAGAAGTCCGCAAATTTGCCGAAATCTTAAAAGAAAATTTTAATTTTCCAATATTGTTATGGGATGAACGTTTATCCTCCTCGGCGGTGGAAAGCTTTTTAATCAAAGAAGTAGATTTATCACGTAAAAAACGCGCCAAAGTATTAGACGCAACCGCCGCCGCATACATCTTACAAGGGGCATTAGATGCCCTAAAATATGCTTAAAAAACAGTTGCACAAGTGCCTTTTTTGTGATACCATGTGGGCTGTTGAAAAGGAGAAAACTTATGTCTTTAAAAAAAGAAAAATGCTATCTCGGTTTTAAGACCTACCATGAAAGACTTTATGTACAGGCACAATTACTGAATATACGCAAAGAATTCGGTACAATAGAATTTAAGCGGTTTAACGATAAAATTAATGCTCGTCATGAAGAGTTAAAGAAAACAGATCCGCAATATAAAAAAGATGACGAGATTTATTTTAAAGCTCTTTGCCGCAATTTCCAATACATAGATAATCCGCAAACCAAAGAAGAAAAAGCCGTCAACGCTATGGCAAGAGAGGCTAGAAGAATATATTTTGCCACTCGTCCGTTTGTTATGAAGGATAAAGAAAAAGCTAAGAAACAACTGGAAATCAGAAAAGAATATGAAAAAGCCTTAAATAGCAACGAAAAAAACAAAGACGATACCAATATCCTCATTTTAGAAAACGAAAAAGGCGTATGGACTATATAGCCATATCAACTAAAATAATCATAAATTCTACATAGGTACGTTACTTTCAAACAAAAAGAGAAGTAAAAAAGCTAAACCAATTCATGTGGTTTTTCATACACTTTTATTTTACAAACACGGTAAACTATACCTCTGCCTTTATATTTCTTCTCAAAAAAGAACTTTTTTAGGGTATCCAATAATGTATGAAACCAATTTTTGTGAACAGGCTTAACATTATTTGCCCTTAAGTAGTCATCTATGTAACGATAATCATAATCAGTATATTTTTGAATAAAAAGAGGAGCTAAAATATTAAAATGATTAGAGCTCATTGCAAAAGGTTGTTTTTTGATAAAAGGCATACCTAAAAGAAATAAAATAAAGAAATCGTCATCATAAACTCTAGTCTTATTCGTACGATATTTATGCCAAAAACGGATGGATAAAGGAATTGTTTTCAGCCCCTCTCTGACAAATTGTCTGTTATCCTTTATTTGGTTCCTGAGATTATGTTTTGAAAATAGACAATCCCATTTTAACCCGTGTTCTTCAACAATACGAGAGATTCCTTTCTCATAAAGGCGCACAATGTCGTTTTTATCTATATCATCTTTTATATTTGTTAGAAAATCGGCAAACCAAGGTGTCTTAAAAACTTCCGGTTTCAACAATACAAAGAAGCTCATCATAAATTTATTTCCGCACAAAGCACACGCAGAAACATTTAATTCCTCTATCCTTTCAAAAGTCTTATCAAGCGGATATAATGGACCGAATACAGAATCATTTGCTAAAATGAGCTCATCATAATCTTCAATATTTGAAATTTGTGAATATAATATACCCCACGAACCAAAGTCATATTTTTTGTGTCTCTTAGCCATAGCAAGTTTTGTATAGGGCTTGATTTTGAGGAGTTCACTCTCCGGAATATCACAATCAGCGCAAAAATAAATATCAGCATATTCTGAAAGTTTCCTTATATAATAAATAACATAATCTTCAATAACATTGCGCTCACTATAGCCAGCAAATAAAAGCACCCTTTTAGCCATGATAAACTCCCAAAAAAAAGCCGCTTGATGAGAGCGACTGGAAGTTGAAACCATTTGTAAGCAATGTGCAGTGTATTTGGTAATATATACCTTATTAACTGCCTTCCAGCCATTAGACCAAAAGGCAGCGTTTTACGCTATGTATATATAGCAACTTACAAGAGGGTTTCAAACCTCACACTGGTAATCAACCAATGCAGTGATAGGCTACTTTAGAAATATTCAAAAGTCAAATACAAAAAAAGGGAGCAATTTGCTCCCTTAGAAAGATTAAATCCTACCATGCGTCATGCTGAACTTGTTTCAGCATCTTATGATGACACAATAGTTTACGCGGCTTTTACCACATCAAACTTGACTTCTGCGCCACCGAGTTCATCAACCGTTGGTTCGGAAATACTTGCGGTTTCGGCAATTTCAAGTGCTAAAACCTGCTCTTTGATGTAGTCTGCATATTCCGTAATGGCTGTTTTAACCTTGCTGTCATTTGAAGAATAAGCAAGCTTAATTCTGTCGGAAATATCAAAGTCTTTACTCTTACGAAGTGCTTGGATCATACGTACAAAGTCACGAGCAATACCTTCTTTTTCAAGATTCTCGTCAACTTCTGTGTCCAAAATAACAACGGCTGTGTTATCAGGAAGTGCTTGTCCGCTCATACCTTCTTTGATAACCAAACGCAACTC
This sequence comes from Alphaproteobacteria bacterium UBA2723, assembly GCA_002353835.1. Classification (GTDB taxonomy): domain Bacteria; phylum Pseudomonadota; class Alphaproteobacteria; order RF32; family CAG-239; genus CAG-267. The sequence goes on along the minus strand of DEKL01000112.1, from coordinate 12,584 downwards.
ATATTCTTCAGCAAACAAAGTTTGTCCTGCAATAGAGAGCGTTCCGTCAGCATTTTGGTTCCACTCATTTGTCTTAGATTTTGCCATAATATCTTTCATATAAGCCCCCAAACGCTTACCGATAAGCGGGGTCTTTAAGTATAAGAAACGGCCGGCAACATCTGCAATATCAGACTTAAGCTCAATTTCTTTAACATTGACTTCATCTTTTAATGCGTCCACAAAGTCTTTTAAGCTATCAGCATTGTCACCGGCAATAATCATAGATTTTAACGGCAAACGGTTACGGAGTTTATGTTCCTCACGGATAGCTTTAGCCACAGAGGAAATAGCGCGAACCATATCCATTTGTGTAATGAGCATATCATTGTCTTTGACGGCATCAAGATTTGGCACGTCAGTTAAATGTACGGATTCGCCACCGGTCAAACCTTTATAAACAAACTCGCTCATAAACGGCATTAACGGCGCGGAAATCTTAGCAATATTAACCAACACTGTATATAGTGTATTAAATGCGTTTAAATCCTCGCCGTCCCAGAAACGCGCACGTGAGCGACGAATGTACCAGTTATTCAAAATCTCTAAGAAATCTTCAATAGAAGTACACGCTCTGGCGATTTCATAAGCTTCCATATCCGCCTTAACACTATTACCCAAAGCTTTTAATTTGGCTAAAATGTAATTATCTAAAACATCAGAAGATTGAGAAATCTCTGTTGCCTTAATTCCTTCTGCATTGGCATACAATGTAAAGAAGTAATAAGCATTCCAGAACGGAATGAGCGCTTTTCTTGCCGCTTTGGCAATTTCTTTACCCTCTTTATCAACGGCAACGTTACCGCCTTTTAATACCGGAGAGGAAATCAAGAACCATCTGAGCGCATCAGAACCGATTGTTTCCAAAATATCGTTCGGGTCAGGGTAGTTTTTCAAACGCTTAGAAAGCTTTTGTCCGCCCTCTGCCATTAACAAACCGGTACAAATACAATTCTTAAATGCCGGCTTATTATGAAGTGCGGTGGAAAGCACGGTTAATGTATAAAACCAACCGCGGGTTTGGTCAATTGCTTCCACAATAAAATCAGCCGGGAAGTGATTTTCAAACCACTCCTTATTTTCAAACGGGTAGTGAATTTGTGCATAAGGCATAGAGCCGGATTCAAACCAACAGTCAAAAACGTCAGATACACGGCGCATCTTCGTCTGCCCGCTCGGGTCATCCGGGTTATTATAAACCACATCATCAATATAAGGCTTATGCAAATTTGTAACTTCAACACCGGTTTTTTCTTTAATTTCTTCCAAAGAACCGAAAACATCAATCCTCGGGAATTTCGGATTATCAGACTTCCAAACAGGAATTGGTGTACCCCAGAAACGGTTACGGGAAATAGACCAGTCACGTGCACCTTCAAGCCATTTACCGAAACGCCCGTCTTTAATATGTCCCGGAATCCAGTTAATTTCTTGGTTGTTTTTAACCATATCATCACGGAAATCCGTTACTTTAACAAACCAAGAAGACATCGCTTTATATATAAGCGGGGTATCGGTACGCCAGCAATACGGGTAGGTGTGTGTATATTGCTCTTTCTTAACCAAAAGATGATTTTCTTTAAGCCATTGCATAATCGGCTCATTGGTGTCAAAAACTTGTTGACCGGCATAATCAGGAACTTCCGCTGTAAATTTACCCGCTTCATCAACCGGACAAACAACCGGGAAGTTTTCATCATATTGACGACAAGCCTCAAAGTCATCTTGACCAAAGCCCGGAGCAATATGCACAACACCGGTACCATCTTCGGTAGAAACAAATTCACCGGAGAGAACCTTAAATGCTCCTTTGTTTTTCAAGTCCTTAAAATATGGGAACATTGGCTCATAGCTCATTCCGATTAAGTCTGAACCCTTAATCTTGCCGACTTGTTGTGCATTTTCCAATTGTTTCTTATAACTACCCAAACGAGCCTCGGCAATAATATAGTCTTGCCCGTCTTCGTTCATGATAACATAGTCAATATCTTTACCGACAGCCAACATCAAATTAGAGGGCAATGTCCACGGTGTTGTTGTCCAAACGAGGATTTTTTTACCGTTTTCAAGTGTAAACATAACCGTAATGGCATTATCAGTCTTATCACGATATCCTAAATTAACCTCAAAATTGGAAAGCGGTGTTTCCGCCGCCCAAGAATATGGTAATACACGATAATCTTCATAGACTAAACCTTTATCATATAACTCTTTGAAGTTATGGATAACGCTTTCCATGAAAGATAAATTCATAGTTTTATAATCATGGCTGAAATCAACCCAACGACCGATACGCTTAAACATATCAACCCAAATACCGGAATATTTTAAGACGTCAGTACGACAGAAATTATTAAATTTTTCAATACCATAAGCTTCAATTTGCTTGCGTCCCGAAACATTGAGCTGTTTTTCGGCAGACATTTCCGCCGGCAAACCGTGGCAATCCCACCCCAGACGACGCTCAACCTTTTTACCGTTCATGGTTTGAAAACGTGCAACCGCATCTTTAACATAAGACACCATAATATGCCCATAGTGCGGCGTGCCGTTAGCAAACGGAGGTCCGTCATAAAATACAAATTCAGCCGCGCTGTCACGGTTATGAACGGATTTTTCAAAAGTCTTATCTTCTTCCCAAAATTTGAGAATATCTTTTTCCATCTCCGGAAAATTGATTTTAGCATTTAATTCCGGATAAAATTTAGTTTTTTCTGTCATCTTAAAATTTCCCAAAATAAACAAACTCCGACTACCTTACCCACAAATAATAACAAAATCAAGTCCATTTTAAAAAAACAATGAATCTTAACCGAATTTTTAAACATTTTATTTTACGATAGACCTCAGAAAAATATGTTGCAACCGTATTTTCACGAGTAAGTATATGAAAATAAAAAGAAAAATACTTTTATTTGTCGTGTCTGTATTATCCTTATATACAGCCGAAGTTAAGGCTGCCGGTGGTCAAATTACCGTGGCACGAGCTTTTTATGAGCTGGCTCGTCAAAATAATCCACAGAAAATTGAAAGCTTGCTTGATAAGGGTTATTCCATAGAAAGTGTAGATGAAAGAGGCTATAATCCGGTTTGTCTCGCAGTTGTAAAAGGAGATCGTGCATCTTATAATACTTTAACTTCCTATGGTGCCAACAAAAGACCGAGCTGCTTAGATAGAATACCTGAAAGTGCATATAAACGTTTCTTTGGTGTATATCCGACCAAAACCGTGCCAAGCACACCGGTATTTACTTCGGATACCCCATATCTTATCGGAGCCGGCATACTTGGTGCCGGTGCTGTTGTGGGGGCATACTTATTACGTGGTAAATTAGATAATGACAGCGATAGTCCGGGGCCTGGTCCGGGGCCTAGTCCGGAAGATAAATGCCACAACGGTACTTATAATCCGCAAACCAAAAAATGTGATTGCTGGAGCGGTTTTGATAACTATGGCGATGACAGTAATTGCTACGCAACAATTAACCACTGTGCATCTCAAACCAAAGATAAATGTAATGCGTGTGAAACGTCATACATATTAAAAGATAATTTGTGCTATGCCCCGATAAATAATTGTAAAGTTCAAGACGGCGGTATTTGTATAGAATGCTTTGACGGCTACGGTATATATGGCGGTGATGGAACATTTTGCTATACAAATATTGTAAATTGTGAGGATCAATTAAAAGACACCTGTACAAGATGTAGTGCAGGTTATGGCACCTATGGGGATATAACTCGTTGCTATAAAACAATTGAAAATTGTATGAACCAAGAAAAAAGTGCATGTAAACAATGCAAACCGGGATACAGCACTTATGACAACCCGTTGGCCGATTACTGTTACGCGGAGAACCCATGTGCAGCTTATCCGAATACCATACCGATAAGAGTTATCGGTAAGCCTGAACCGGAATGCGTATGTAATGAAAATAAGGGTTATACCGGACCGAAAGAAAATTGTACGCAGGCTGACCCGGGCGATTATCAAGAAGGTGAAGGTAACACCGAAGAATGGAACAACTTAAATGAGATATACTGCCATTCGCATGGTAAATATGACACCGTTTCCGGTTTATGTAGTTGTTATATGGGATATGCCAACTCAACGAACGGCTGTTCCGGTTGTGCAGAGGGATATCTTGAATTTAGCGGATTATGCTATCAAAATATGCGTTGTGAAGCACGTGGTGCCGGTTATGTTCAAGATAAAAATAGATGCGTGTGCGAAGATGGGTACTTTGAATACAATATGACCTGTACGCCAAAAGTAACCTGTGATATTCACTATGAGCAGGTTGCTCCGGGGCCGGATCCGGCAGAAGCCTGTCGGTGCAAGCCGAATTTTGATGAAAATTGCCAAGAGTGCATAAGTGGCTATACATATGACCCGCTAAATGATATATGTATTCAAACAGACGTTCAATGTGAAGAAAAATGGCAAGGTTCGGATTGTACAATATGTCCTTCGCAATTTGATATCACGGTCGGTTCGGACGGTAAATTACATTGTGGCGACAAGTGTGCCGAGAATCGTAAGCCGAAAAGCGAAAATGATGAAAATTGTAGTATATGTAATGACGGCTATGCATACAGTGCTATTGATAACACCTGTGTCGTTACGGAATGTACTTCCGGTGTAGATGGTTATATTGTTGATGAATTCGGCAATTGTACCTGCGATACGGAAAACGGCTATGCCATGTCTCCGCAAGGAAAATGCGTCCACAAGGGCGAGGATTACGTTGGTATAAAAAATTCAAACATCAATAACAACGATATCACTCTGCAAAATGACGGTACGGTGGATGAGTTCAGAGACGTATATGGTATGAAACCGGTTATTGAAGACGGTGAAGGTAACATAGAGTATTATGACAGTGTTTACAATGCTATGACAACCTCAGGTCCGGAGGAGGCATCAATCAGCATTACCAATGTAAATACCGGTGCCAATAGTGTTTATGGTATATATTCTCCGTCAACACTATATAATGCCGCCGCCATCATAAATGATGGTGTATCAGATGCAACGGCTGCCGGAAAAATAGATATACTTGACAGTAATACCATGTCCTCGGTCTATGGTATGTTAAACAACACAGTAGATAGCATATATAATGCGTTTGCCAGAAACAGCAGTATGGCAACTGCCGCAACTCCTGTAACAAGCATGGCTGACGGATTAATAACCATCAAAAAAGAAAAAGTCAGCATGGGAGATATAACCGGTATCGCCGGCAATGGTAATATATTAAATGCCTATGCCAACACCACGGAGGGTATCGGAGCTGATGTTGCTGCAACCGGACGAATTGAAATGACGCACGAAGGTGTCGGTCAGGTAATAGGTATCTTAGGTAAAAGCCCGACGCATAAAATAAATAATGCCTTGGCTTATTTGGATTCGCCTGTTTCCAATGCTTCTGCAAGCGGTGAAATAGTTGTATCCGGTGTTCATAATGTATATGGTATGTACAGCTTAGGCAGTATGACCAACAGCGAGACACAATTTAATAAGAGTTTCAATAGGGTGGAGAATTTCCACGCAAGCGGCCTTATTGATGCGACAGCAAATAGTGATAAAGGCGTAGCTTACGGTATGTTCTTACAAAATGCCGGCAATAATCATGTAACCATATATAATGCCATGGGGTATAAGAGCACCGGCGATATTATTGCCAGAAACACGTATGGCGGCAGTGCATACGGCATATGGAACGGTGTTAAGCTATATGATGACGTAGATGAACATGGTCAGCCTGTCACATATTACAATAATACTTATAATGCATTCCGCTCATCGGCAAAATACGGTGGTAATAATGTTGCGGCAACCGGTACCGTAGATTTGGAACTTGAAGGTAACAGTAATTCCATACAATACGCCACCGGACTTTATATCGCCGGTAACGTATTTAACGCCTACGCTAATTCCGGTTCGGATGTCAAATTGGAATCAATAGGTAATGTTATCATCAACGACAACAGCCGTACCTCAAATATGATATTAAGAGGTATAGAGAGCGGTGGTGCAACAATTGCCAATGCCTTTGCTACCGGTCAGGGTATGAATACGGAAACAGAAGTAAAAGGTAACGTTGAAATCAACATCTTAAGTAGTAAGCAAGGCTCATCATTAGGTGCTGCCGCCGGTATATATTCAACCGAGCCGGTAACCCAAGTGGCACAAATATACAATGCAGCCCTTGTTAATGATAAGAGTAATGTTGAAGGTAACATATCCGTCAACGCTTCCACATCAGCAACATTCAGCCGCTTATACGGTATATATGCTACGAGAAATAAGGACAGCAGCGGAGATTCTGATGAAGGTCAAGAAAAGGTAGTTTACAACGCCTATTACAATAATGACGATGCAACTGTTTCCGATGGTTCTGTCACCGGAACAATAAACGTTATTGCCTCAGGTCGTAGTGCTGCTTCAACCGCAGAATATTACGGTATATATATGAGCGAAGGTACTGTATATAACACATACAGCACAAATGATAATGCTAATGTCGTCGGTACGATAAAAGTTAATGTTGCCGGTGGCGAAAATAATGGTACGGCGGCGGGTATATACGGTTATAAATCGTCACTATATAACAGTGGTGCAAACGCGTTGATTGAAACTAAAACCACCAGAGAAAACAGTCGTGCCTATGGTATGAAGGGTGACATCAGTTATATTGAAAATAATGGTGTAATTATTGCTAACAGTGCCAAATCGGATGCCTACGGAATTTATCTCAACCAAGGGCAAGCCGTAAATGACAGCAACGGTATCATAAATGTAACCGGTGCAACCGGAAGCTATGGCATTTACGCATATTCCAGAAATGGAGAAACAGAAGTCGGATCAGCCGAAGTCTTCAATTTAGGAACAATCAACATATCTGGAGATACCAAAAACGTTGGTATTTATGCGGATGGTTCCAATGTGACGGTAGAAAACGGCGGTGTCATCAATATCAATGGTGAAGCCAAAGAAAATGTGTGCGAAGGTACCGAGTGTGATAAAGATACGGCTATTCAGCTTGTCAACGGAGCACATCTTGTTAACAGCGGTACGCTATCCAGTAGCGGAAATCTCAATTTATCCGCTATGGGTGGTGATATTACGTTGGAAAAAGGCGGTCAATTCAATGCCGGAAACAGTATCAGCGGTGATATCAAGGTTTCCGAAAATGTCGTAAAAGATACTTTTGCAACCGAGAGCGTGGTTGCGGATGCCGTATCAGCAAAAGATGTCAGCAATTTGAATTTACATTCAAAATCATATTTATATGATGCCGAATTATCCGAAAATAATGACGGCAAATATGATGTTGTTATGCAGATGAAGGATTTCTCAGCTATAACGGATGACAGCAGTGAAGCCGCATATTTGGCGCAAAACTACTCAGAAGAAAAGAATGTTGAATTATTTAACACTTTAAAGACGGCCTCAACCGCCTCTGAGGCAGACAAGATAACGGCTAAAGCCATGGGTTCCTCCATGCTTCCGAATATTCCCGAGGAAGAGCTCAAAGTTCAGCGCGGTTTAGACAGGAAGATGATGGGCGAGCTGTTTAAAGACGGCGG
>DEKL01000112.1:0-4911 GCA_002353835.1 Alphaproteobacteria bacterium UBA2723 | reverse complement strand
CGGCGGTGATGTTCGTCGTATCGTCGGTGGCAACGTAATGCATATCGGCAGAGATACGCACAGCACTTTAACCGGTTATGATTTGGATTCGCAAAGCATGTACACCTTGTATGATAAGAAACTTGATAATCGCTATCGTCTGGGCTTAGGTTTAAGCTTTACACATACCAATACGGACTACAATGATGACTCAAGCCGTAAAAACTTTATGGTACAAGGCTATGTTCCGTTTACATATAACAATGGTAACGGTTTAACCGCTGTTTCTATGGCGCGTGTAGGCTATGCAGACGGCGAATACAAGCGCCGCGGTAATGACCGCACCTACGAGGCAGATACCAAGGCTGTGACTTATGGCTTGTTAAACGAAGCCCGCTACACCAAAGATATGGGATTATTCAATTTAACCCCGTTTGTCGGCTTAAATGCTATCGGTTGGTATCAGGATTCCATGAACGAAGGTAATGACCCCATGGCTTTACACATAGATTCTGAAAACATTTTCTCTTTAGAGAGTGCTTTAGGTATTTATGTTGATAAGGGCATTGAGTTTAATCAGGATAACCGCTTAAATGTTGCGCTTGGCTTAGGTTATTATCACGAATTTGCTGACCCGTATCGCGGGGTAGATGCCCACCATACCGGCAATGTCGGTAACTTCCGCATTAAGAACAAGCTGATTTCGCGTGATAGAGGTATTTTATCTGCCAAAGTAAACTACGACTATAAAGATTTCTCTGTTTACGGCGAGATATTACAGTATCTTGAAGAAGAACATCCGGTAGAAATTGAAGGCGGTATCAAGTATAGATTCTAATAAAAAATAGTACATATTGAAAAAAACTCTTTTCTTTTAAAATTTATGTGTTATAAGCATAGGCATAATCTTTAATATAATTAGAAAGTGGGGCAAAAAGCCCCGCTTTTTTGTTAGTAAAAAGGAGAATGAAATGCAGAAGCATTACTTGGCAGATATAATAGAGCCGGTCGTTGAGGGCTTAGGTTTTGCCACGGTGCGGATTTTAACTATCGGCGATTCTAACCCGACTTTGCAGATTATGATAGAACATATCAATGACGAGAAAGAGTTAACCGTTGATGATTGCGCTAAAGTAAGCCGTGCCATATCCGCCGTGTTGGATGAAAAAGACCCGATAAAAGACCGCTACACATTGGAAGTCAGCTCTCCGGGGCTTGATAGACCGTTGACCAAGTTAGAGCATTTCAGTCGCTATAAAAATTATGTTATTAAGTTAGAAACCGTTGAACCTGTTGAAAAACGCAAAAGGTTTAAAGGTATCATCAAAGATGTTTCTTCTTCAGGTGAGATAACGCTTGAGATGGAAACAACGGAATATAAAATTGCTTTTGACAATGTTGCCAAGGCAAAAATCGTTATAACTGATGAATTATGGGAACAATATCTAAAATCTCATAAATCAGCAGAAGTTTAATTTTAACCAAATCAAAGAGGACACAATGGAAAATATCGTTAATATGCCGAGACCTGAAATTTTGCTGGTTGCAGATACTGTTGCCAGAGAAAAGAATATTGACCGTGAAGATGTTTTTGATGCTATGGAACAGGCTATCCAAAAAGCCGGTCGTTCCAAGTATGGTCAAGCTTATGATATCCGCGTTAGCATAAACCGTAAAACCGGTGCTATTACTTTAGCGCGCTATCGTACGGTTGTTGAAGAAGTTGAAAATGACAACATGGAGTTGACCTTAGAAGATGCTCGTCGCATTAACCCGAACATCAAAATCGGCGAATGTATTATTGATCCGTTACCGCCGATAGATTTTGGTCGTGTTGCCGCGCAAACCGCTAAACAGGTCATTAAGCAAAAGGTAGGCGAAGCCGAACGTAATAAACAATATGAAGAATATAAAGAAAAAATCGGCACCATTATTAACGGTACGGTTAAGCGTTTGGAATTCGGCAATGTTATTATTGATATGGGTAAGACAGAAGCTATTTTACGCCGTGATGAAATTATCCCGAGGGAAAATTTCAAAAATGGTGACAGAGTTCGTGCTTATGTTTTAGATGTACGTCGTGAAACACGCGGACCGCAAATTTTCTTATCTCGTACCTGTCCGGAATTTATGGCAAAATTGTTCACTTCCGAAGTTCCCGAAATTTACGATGGTTTGGTTGAGATTATGGGTGTTGCGCGTGATCCAGGTTCAAAAGCAAAGATTGCCGTTCGCTCCAAAGATTCTTCAATTGATCCGGTTGGTGCCTGCGTTGGTTTGCGTGGTATTCGTGTTCAAGCCGTTGTTACCGAACTTCAGGGCGAAAAGATTGATATCGTTCCTTATTCTGCCGACAGAGCGCAATATATTGTCAGCGCTTTAGCTCCGGCAGAAGTCAGCAAGGTTGTTTTGGATGAAGAAAATAACCGCATTGAAGTTGTTGTAACAGATGAACAATACTCTTTGGCTATCGGTCGTCGCGGTCAAAATGTTAAGTTGGCATCTCAGTTATTAAATGCTGATATTGACATCTTAACCGAAGAACAAGAGCGTGAACGTCGTGCCACCGAAAATCGCATTCGTTCCGAACGCTTTATCTCCGCTTTGGATATTGATGAGATGATTGCCCATGTTTTGATTTCTGAAGGTTTCTCAACCGTAGATGAAATTGCCATGGTTGATCTTTCCGAATTATCATCAATAGACGGTTTTGATGAAGATTTGGCAACAGAATTGCAAAATCGTGCCAAAGCTTTTGTTCAAAAGCGCAACGAAGAATTCGTTGAAAAGAGCAAGAGCTTGGGTGTTGATGAAAGCTTAAAGACTATTTCCGGTCTTGATCAGGATATGATTTTGAGCTTGGCCGAAAATGGTGTTAAAACACTTGATGACTTGGCAGATTTAGCATCAGATGAATTGATGGAAATCTTAGGCGAAGGCGTTGTTACCGAAGCTGAAGCCAACCGTATCATCATGGCTGCTCGTGAGCACTGGTTTGCTGACGAGGACAAAGAATAATAGGGCATAATGAAAATGCAAAGCAAGCAGATTGAACGTAAATGCATATTGGAAGGAACGGTTAAACCGGCAAGTGAGTTATTGCGTTTTGTGGAACTCAATAATGAACTTTTGCCGGATTTTAACAAGAAACTTCCCGCTAAAGGTATGTATATTACCGCAAATCGGCTTGCTTTGCAAAAAGCTCTAGATAAAAAGCTTTTCCATAAAGTAAGCCGCCATAATTTAAAAATTGCGGAAAATTTTATGGAAGAAATAACCGATTTGGTTAAGAAAAACGCATTAAACAGCCTGAATTTAGCCAGAAAATCAGGCGCATTACTGACAGGGTTTGAAAAGGTAAAAGAGGCAATCAAAAAAGATAGTGTAGAATTTATTATTGAGGCAAATAATGCCGGCGCAGACGGAAAAGAAAAGATGGTATTACTTGCTAAAAATATTGAAATATTTAATTTATTTAGTATAGATGAATTAGATATGGCTTTAAATAAGGAAAATACGGTTCATGTTGCTGTTTTAAAAAGTAATATCAGCCGCATGGTTTATGATAATTTAAAAAAGTATCAAAACTTTTTAGTGTAAACGGAGAAAATAACGAATGACAGAAGATAATGGGAAAAAGTTAACATTATCCGGAAAATCAACCCTCACGTTGAAAAAGACGAATTTACAGCCGAAAGAAGGGCGTAAAACTGTTCAGGTTGAGGTAAGAAAAAAACGTTTTGTGACACAGCCTGCACAGGCAAAACCGGCTGTGGAGATAGATGACGAATTGGCGCAAAAATTAGAGTTATTGGCAAAAGCCAAAGAGCATGACGCTAAGAGAAAGTTGGAAGAGGAAGAAAAAGAAATCCAACGTCAGAAACAAAAAGAAGAAGCCGAGGCTTTACGTAAACAAAAAGAGGCCGAAGAAAGCGAAAAGGCTAAGAAAAAAGAAGAAAAAGCCGAGAAAAATAAGGCTAAAGCAGATGCAGCCGCCGTAGAAAAGCGTGATGTTAACGAACAAAAATCTTATGGTGCAAAGCATAAAGATAAAAAAGATGATTATGATGACGAAGATGATGACGAATATTACGCTAAAAAGGGTAAAAAGGTTTCCGGTAATGAAAGCAATAAGCCGCTGACCCGTGAAGAAACTTTTGAACAAGAACGTCGTAAGATTCAAAAACGCAGTTTTGAAACACCGAAACGTAATAATAAAATCAATGTAAATTCCTATATGTTCGGTGATGATGAAGATGATGATTACGGCTATGGTGCGCCACGTCGTCGCTTTAAGAAGAAAGCGCCGAAACCGCAGGTTCAAGCTCAAGCTCCGCAAGAAAAAATCATCAAGGAAGTTATTATTCCTGAAATTATCACGGTGCAAGATTTAGCAAACCGTATGGCGGAAAAGAGCTCCGATGTTATCAAAAAATTGATGTCCTTAGGCGTTATGGCAACCATCAACCAAGCCATAGATGCAGATACGGCACAAATTATCGTAGAAGAAATGGGGCACAAGTTTAAGCGTGTTGCCGAAAGTGATGTGGAAGAAGGGTTAGGCGGTCCGAAAGATACCGAGGCTGACTTGTTGCCACGTGCTCCGGTTGTTACGGTTATGGGACACGTTGACCATGGTAAGACATCTTTATTGGATGCCCTGCGTGAAACAAACGTCGCCGCCAAAGAAGCCGGTGGTATTACGCAACATATCGGTGCTTATCAGATTACACTGGATAGCGGTCAGAAAATTACATTTATTGATACACCTGGTCACGAAGCCTTTTCTGAAATGCGTGCTCGTGGTGCCAAAGTAACGGATATTGTTGTTTTGGTTGTTGCCGCCAATGATGGTATTAAACCGCAAACAGTTGAAGCCATCCGTCACGCACAAGCTGCTAATGTGCCGATTGTCGTAGCTATCAACAAGAT
>DEKL01000026.1:7175-25570 GCA_002353835.1 Alphaproteobacteria bacterium UBA2723 | reverse complement strand
TAAAAGAGTTTATCTATCGTGGTGCATACGTTGTAAACAAGGAAGATGAAAAGAAAATGATAGAACTTCCGTTTATTGATCCTCAGAGAGGAACGGCTCATCCGCTTATTGTTGGTCAGCCGGCTCACAGAATTGCTGAACTGGCAGGCTTCTCTATTCCGGAAGATTCAAAAATTCTTCTTTGCGAAAGAGCAAAACTTGATTGGAACGACCCATTCTCAAGAGAAAAACTTTCTCCGATTTTAACTATGTATAAGGCTAAATCATTTGAACAAGCAACAGAAATGGCTCATGAGCTTGTATTAAAAGGTGGTGCAGGTCACACTTCAGTTCTTTACACAGATGAAAGAAAATCTGACAGAATCAATGCTTACGCAGAAAAAATGCCTTCTTGCCGTATCTTAATTAACTCACCTTCATCTCAGGGTGGTATCGGTGATTTATTTAACTTTAAACTTGAACCGTCACTTTCACTTGGCTGCGGTTCTTGGGGCGGTAACGCTGTTTCCGGAAACATTGGTGTAGAACATTTATTAAATTACAAAACTGTAGCTGAAAGGAGAGAAAATATGTTGTGGTTTAGAGTTCCTCCGAAGATTTATTTCAAGCGCGGTTCCACAGAGTTGGCACTACGTGAGTATGAAGGGAAAAAACGCGCCTTTATCATCACGGATAGATTTTTATTTGATTCCGGTGCCGTACGCACAATAACGGATACTTTTGAAGAAATGGATATAGATTATCAAATTTTCTTTGATGTAAAGCCGGATCCGACACTCTCAACAGCTAAACAAGCTTTAACCATGGTAAATACATATCAGCCTGATTTAATCGTGGCGTTAGGCGGTGGTTCTCCGATGGATGTCGGCAAAATTATATGGTTAATGTATGAACAGCCTGAAACAGACTTTGAAGATATCTCCATGCGCTTTATGGATATCAGAAAACGTATTTGTTCCATTCCGGAACTGGGTAAAAAAGCAGATTTAGTCTGCATCCCGACCACTTCCGGTACCGGTTCTGAAGTAACACCGTTTTCCATTATCACAGATGATGAAACACACGTTAAATACGCTATTGCGGACTATGCCTTAACCCCGAAGATGGCCATTATTGATGCCAATTTTGTTGACGGTATGCCGAAAGGTTTGACTTCCGCCGGCGGTATAGATGCCCTTGTTCACGCTTTAGAAGCGTATGTTTCCGTTATGGCAACCAACTACACAAACTCATTGGCATTGGAAGCGATAAAGCAAATTTTCCGTTATTTACCGGCATCATACGAAAAAGGGGCTAATGATCCGATTGCCCGTGAAAAAATGCACAATGCCGCCACAATTGCCGGTATGGCATTTGCTAATGCTTTCTTGGGTGTATGTCACTCTATGGCACATAAATTGGGCGCAATGTATAATATTCCGCACGGTATTGCCAATGCGTTGCTGATTTGTCAGGTTATTCGTTACAACGCAACGGATTGTCCGAAAAAACAAACCGCTTTTCCGCAATATAAAGCACCGGAAGCAAAGAAGAGATATGGCCAAATTGCACATACTCTCTATCTGGCAGATGATACTGTTTCCGATGATGAGAAAGTTGAGCGTTTGATTAAAGCGGTTGCCGATTTGAAAGAAAAAATCGGTATTCCGAACTCCATCCGTGCCTGGGGTGTAGATGAAAAAGTGTTTAAGGATAACTTAGATAAGCTTGTTCGTCTTGCCTTTGATGACCAGTGCACCGGTGCCAACCCGGTATATCCTTTGATGAGCGACATTAAGCAAATGTACTTAGATGCTTACGAAGGAAAATACTAATCATTGCTAACAGCATTAAAAAAGGACATTGTTTTAACAATGTCCTTTTTTGATGAAATTTAATCAAATATTATTCTCAGCTAAAATATCACGTAACGTTCTGGCAGAATGTTGCAAACGTCTTATTTCGCTATCATTAAGTTGTATCGGTACGTGCGTTTCAATACCACTTCTGCTGACAATCGCCGGCATACTTAGGGCAATACCTTCAATGTCATATTCACCATGCATCATGGATGAAACTGACAGAATAGATTTTTCATCACGAATAATTGCCTCGCAAATTCTTTTAACAGCCATTGCTACCCCGAAATAAGTTGCCCTCTTTTTGGCAATAATTTCGTAAGCACTGTTCTTAACATCAGCCGCAATTTTTTTCATAGCTTCTTCGTGGTTAAAATGTCCGCGCATTTCACAGAAAAGATTAAGCGGTATGCCGGAAACATTAGCCGAGGACCACGCGGCAATTTCTGAATCGCCGTGTTCCCCGATAATAAAAGCATGCACGCTTCGTGAATCCACATTTAAGTGGTTTCCGAGTTCAAATTTCAATCTTGCCGTATCCAAAACCGTACCTGAGCCCAAAACTCTGTTTTCCGGCAGACCGGACAATTTAATGGCAACGGTTGTTAAGATATCAACCGGATTGGCCACCACCAACAAAATACCTTTATAATTTCTTTTTTTGATTTCCGGAAGAATAGATTGAAAAATGGCAATATTCTTTTTAACCAAATCCAGTCTGGTTTCGCCCGGTTTTTGGTTAGCTCCGGCGGTAATCACAATCAGTGAGGCATCTTTAATATCGTCATAATCACCGGCATAAATTTTAATCGGTTTGGCAAAAGGCACACCATGACTGATATCCATAGCTTCCCCCTCGGCCTTATCCTTATCGGAATCAATTAACACCATTTCCGAAAACAAGCCGGATTGCATTAGGCTGAACGCACAAGCCGCACCGACAAAACCGCAACCGACAACGGCAATTTTACGAATATAGGTACAATTTAAGTCATCTTCTTCCATATCACACCTCATTAAAATCACATCTTTTGAGAGAATATATACCAGAATTTAAAAAAATAAACCAATTTTTTGCTTGCATTTCATAAAATACAACGTGTAAACTTGAAGCAATAAAGAAGAGGAGATAAAAATGGAACCGACACAAACAATGGTTAATGAATACAAGCTAAAGCAATTTGCCAAGGCCATGTATAAAGTTATAGATACAAAATACACCCCGAAATATGCATTAAAGATTAAAATAGACCACAACAATATCAACAAAGAATTAAAGCAAAAATGTATGGCGCACCCGTATAATGTATTAGGGTGGACATTGACCACTTTTGAAAAAGCCTTGGTTGGCAAAAAGAATTGGAAAACCGATCCCATGCCGTTTTTATGGATAAAAGTAGCTGAGAAAGACGGTAAATACCAACACGGCTATGTTCTCTTAGGCGGTACAAATTTCATGTCGGATAAAATTCAAGGGGCGATAGATAGGGTACGTGAGCAACTTTTAGGTACCATAGAAGTCAATATGATGAAGATAAACAGTATTGCAGATTTAGAGCTGGATGCAAGCACCATTACCTACATAGATGCCGAGGGCAATCCTAAATTGCGCAATATTATCACCTCAAAGACTATCTTAGGGCTTTAAGTTATTGTTATCTGATAAAACCTTTAATTGCCTTATATAAATCGGCTTGGTTTTGCCGGTTCTCAAAGTTATGTCCGCTTCCGGAAATAACAACCGCCTTGCTGTTTTTGCTAAGTTTCGTGGTCAGATTTTTAACCTCATCCGTTCCGATAACAATATCCTTTTCTCCGGCAATAACAAGTGTTTTAGCGGTAATTTTCGGGGCGAGGGTGTAGGCATTAAAAGATTTGCTTTCAGTAACAACTTTATAAGGAATAATCGCCTTTTTCTGATTTTTCTGGTCAATATATTCAAAAGAGCCGTGCTGTTGCCATGCCTTGCAAAATTCCTCCATATTAGTCATGCAGGATTTTTCCCAAAGCTCACCGCTGATAACCGGGGTTATCGGCACTAAAAGACTAACCTGTTTAGGGTGGTCTGCGCCATATTGTAAAACCGAGGCACCGCCCAAAGAATGTCCGACAAGTGCAAACGGTTCGCTGTAAAATGACTGCTTTTTAGCCCAAGAGATAACGGTTTCCAGATCTTTTTCAAAGCTTTCAAGGCTGACAAATTCTACCTCGTTTCCGCTCTTTCCCAAAGAATATCTGTCATCAAAAGTAACGACTGTATAATTGCTATCTAAGAAGGCTTTTTTTGCCGCCTGTACCGCCTGATGTTCCATATTGGAAGCCAGTCCGTGTTGGATAAAGACTAATTTCTTATGCGCCGCATTATCCACCCCGTCAATTCTAACATACAAGGTTTCGTTTTGTGCGTTTTTAATCCATTCCTCGCGCGATTTACCGAGATAAGCGCAGGAAACAGCCAAAATCAAACAAACAATCACATAAAATTTCTTCATTACCGACACACTCCGAATTATTTAACGCGCCCATGCTATATTGAAAAATTTTTGAATACAAGTTTTCTTTTAAAAACAGGGGCTAACGCTGTGAATATTTTGTCTTTGTTAATGATTTTAAAAGGATTAAGTTGTATAATCCAACCAACAATAACCGGCAATATAGAACGTATAAAAAATGTTACTTCACTTATTACTAAATACTTTGATTGTTGGAGCGGGTTATGGCTTAATAGCTATGGCGTTCCGTTTGATGTATTCCGTTTCACCGTTCTTTAATATGACATTAGGTGCAGTTGCAGCATTAGGTGCTTATGCTTCATATGGTCTGATTTCCTTATGTGGCCTGCCGATTTGGACAGGTGTTATCGGTGCAATACTGATTTGTGCTTTATTTTCTTATGCTTTGGAAGCCGGAATTTATACGCCGATGCGTAATCATGGAGCCTCCTCAATGGTTTTGATGGTAGCGTCACTTGGTGTTTATACAATCTTTGAATCCGTTATATTGCTTGTTTTTGGACCTCAATATCAAAATTTAGGCTCAATTAATTCTGCAAAGATGATTTCTGTTGGTTTTGCCAGTGTGCCTGCGGTGCAACTGCTGACAGTTTTGGCATATTTTGTTGTGTTTGCCGGCTTAAATTATTTATTGCACCATACGTTTATCGGATTAAAAATTCGTGCGGTAAATGACAGTGCTTCTTTGGCTAATATTATCGGGATGAAAAATAATCAGATTATTTTGCTTGTTTCCGTGTTGACAGGTGCTGTTTTGGGTGTTGACGGTGTGCTTATCGGCTTTGATACAGGAATGGTGCCGACTATGGGCTTTAATTTACTGTTTAAGGGTATGATTGGCGCAATTATCGGGGGGCTTGCCAATTTGCGCGGTGCGTTCTTCGGTGCATTGTTCTTGGCATTGGCGGAAAATATCGGCGTATTAATTTTTGCTTCCGAATGGCGCGATTTGATAGCCTTTGTTATCTTTATCACCTTCTTATCGTTGCGTCCGCAAGGAATTTTTCAAAAGAAAGGAAATCTACAATGAGAAAATGGTTATTGAGTTTATGTATGGTCTTAGCACTTATGGCTTGCAAAGATGAGAAAAAGCAAGCGGCTGATACAAAACCAGTTGTTAAGATTGGCGTTAGCCTGCCTTTGACCGGAGATGCAGCAAATGTCGGAAATGCCGTCAAAGCTTCTGTTAATATGGCTCTTGAGGAATGGAAGCAAAAAGACACAAAATATAATTATGAGGTTGTTTTTGAAGATGATGCCTTGCAAACAGCTAAAGCAGCTATGGTTGCAAATAAGTTTATTAATATGGATAAAGTAAAGGCTATTATGAATATTTGGGGTGTTACCGCTCCGGTTGTTGCTGATGTGGCAGAGAAAACAAATACCATATTTTTTACCTGTGCAGGCTATATAGACAATGAAAATAAGTCATATGTTTTTAATAACTATACGCCTAACAAAAGAGTATCTGAGGCGTTAATAAAGAAATTAAAGAAGTTAAATGTTAAGACAGTTGCTTTTGCTTCAGATATGAATGCCGTTGGCGATGCCAGAGCAAAGTATGTTGTGGAAGATTTACGTCAGGCGGGAATTGATGTTGTAGCGGTTGAAAGATATATCGTGGGAACAGTCGATTTTAGAATGTCTATTGCCAAAATGGAAGCTCTTAATCCTGATTATTATATTATCTTTGTTGAACAGCCAGGGACAAAAAATTTTATTGAACAACATAAACAAATCACGGGAAAAGACAATCTAGCAGCGATTGATGTTTTTCATGAAATGCCTAAAAAGTATTGGAGTGCTGCTGATGGGCTGTGGTTTGTTAAATCTGCTAATGGTACGCCTGAGTTTGAAGATAAATTCTATAAGAATACAGGTTTAGAAATACAGTCCTGTGTTGGTAATTCTTATGACAATTTAAACCTGATTATTAATGCCTTTGAAAATGCACCAATCAAGGAAGGACAAAAAGTACCTTCTAATGAGGATGTTATTGTACAATTACATCAAGCAAAAGATGTAGATGGCGCAATTGGTAAAATCAGTATTGATAATCTTGGAAACGTTGATTCTTTGGCGGTTATTCAAAAAATGATTGATGGAGAACAAGTGCTAGATGAGGAATAAGAGATGAAAAAGTTTTTATTGAGTTTATGCATGGTGTTGGCTCTTGCCGCTTGTGATGAGAAAAAAGAAGAAACACAAGCAGATACGAAACCGGTAGTAAAAATCGGGGCTAGTTTGCCTTTAAGCGGAGATATGGCTGAAACAGGTAAAAACCTGCAAGCAGCAATGTCTTTGGCGTTAAAAGATGAGCAGGCAAAAGGTAACCTAAAATATGATTATCAGCTTGTTTTTGAAGATGACCAATATGATGTTAAAAAAGCTATTAGTAATTGGAACTTATTTAAATCTGTCAAAGACATTGATGCTATTTTTACTTTATGGGGAACAATGGGGCGTGTAGCTTCTGATTTTGCGGAAAAAAATAAAATTATTCATATGAGTTGTGGCTTATCCTCTGATGTTGCTAAAGGTTTCTATAATTTTAACAACGCTACAAAACCAATTACTCATGCGGAGAAAATTGCAACTTTCTATCAAAACAAAGGTGTAAAGAAATTAGCTTTATTTTATTATAATTGTGCTGAGTTTGATGACTTTTTGCCACTTTTCCGCCAGAAGTTGCAAGAAAAGGGCATTAATATCATATCAGAAACAGCAGTTAATTCTACCGATACAGATTTAACAATACCAATGGCAAAAGTTAAAGAGCTTAATCCGGATATGCTTCATGTTCAGCTTATTCCGCCACAAGCCGGAATTTTTGCTAAGACCTTAAAGAAATTGGATTGGAATATAGAAATTGGCAATTTGAATGATTTGCTGTTAAGTGCGAATTATTTTGACGGCGCATACATTTTTCAAGATGATACAGGGACATTTGAATTCGGCAAACATTTTGAAGAAGCGACAGGACAACGTGTTATCGGTTGCTCGGCGAATTTCTACGACAATGTTCGTATGATTATTGATGCTTATGAACATATCGGTGACGGAAAAGCTTTACCGACAAGAGAAGAAGTCGTAACCTATATCTTAAACAATAAGAATTTTGCTTCTTCATTTGGGCAATATGACATTGATGAAGAAGGTCACATCAATACACCATCAATTGTAAAACAACTGGAAGATGGAAAACTGAAAGAGATTGAGGAGTAACGTTTATGAAAAAGTGGTTATTAAGTTTATGCATGGTGTTGGCTCTTGCCGCGTGTGATGATAAAAAAGAAACCGCACAAGCAAATGCCAAACTGGTCATTAAAATCGGCGCCATTTTGCCGTTAACCGGTTCGCAAGCTGATATGGGAGAAGCGGCAAAAGCCGGTATGTATAAAGCAATTGATGAAAAAGATAAATCATCTTTACATTATGATTATCAATTTGTTTTTGAGGATAATCAAGCTAAGTTGGCTTCAATGCCGGCAATTGCTAATAAAATGATTATGCAAGATAATGTTGATGCTATCGGAATGATTACTTCTGCTATGGCAAGAGTTGTCGCACCGATTGCTGACCAAAAGGAAAAAGTGATATATGCTTATTCAATAGAAGAAGAAAATTATTCTTCTTTTGGAAAATATACTTTTATTCAAGGGATATCAACAGAAGCTATTGCTGATAAGTTAATTCAGCTGTTTCATGATGACAAACTTGATAACATTTCCGTTTTTGCTGAAAATATTGGTGTTTTAGGCTCTCTTACTTCATATCTGGATAAAAAACTATCGCAAATCGGCATCAAGTATGAAATCAATACCTTTAATCCCGGAGAAAGAGATTTCAGAATTGCACTTGAAAAATCTAAAAGCAAAGGATTTACAAATTTCTTTGAAGTCGGATTTCCGCCGGAGAGAGATATTATCATAAAACAAATGGGAGAGGCAGGTATTTCTAATCAAAATATCTATTCATTTAGTCTTGATTTGGGTAAATCATCAGTTGCTTATGATGGCATGAAGACGGTCAGCTATAATCAGGGAACAGTTGACTTTATTAAGAGTATTCAGCAAAAATATAATATTGATAATGTCTATGGTTCTGCCGCCTTTTATGATTTTGTGAGTATAGTCATTGAGGCTTGTGAAAGTTTATATAAAGAAGATCAAAAACCCACAGCAGAGGGAATTACTACCTATATTCATAATAAAAAACAATACAAATGTGCCAGTGGCGAATGTTTGGTTAATCAAAACGGTTTTATACTTAATCAACCGATTGTGCGGCTGTATGAAGGTGATGACTGGCAAGAAATTAAGGAGTGACACATAAATATGGAATATTTAATAAATTTAGCAATACTTTTCGGCATATATTCTATGTTGGCGTTGTCCTTAAATATGCTTATCGGTATGGGGGGATTAGTGTCGCTAGCGCAAGCCGCTTTTTACGGCATAGGGGCTTATGCGACCGCTATTGGAATGACGTCACTCGGATTAGGTTTCTTTACAACAATTATCTTAGGAATTGTTGTAAATGCCATACTTGCCTTTGTCGTTGGTAAGATTTTAGCTCGTTTTCAAGGCGATTATTACGCGATTGTTTCTGCCGGATTATCCATTATTGTCTTTTCTATTTTGCAAAACTGGAAGTCTGTAACGCACGGACCGTTGGGAATTTTTGGTATCGGTAAACCGGAAATAGGCTCTTATACTTTTTATTCTAATACAGCCTTTTTAGGTTTAGTAATGGTCTTTACGGTTGCCTTTTATATGCTATATCAATGGATTAACAAATCATCTTTCGGGAGAGTATTAAAAGCTTTGAGGGAAGATGAACACTTAACCCACGTTATGGGCTATAAGACTAAGCAATATAAAAGCGTAATTTTTGTATTATCAGCGGCTTTATCCGGTATCGCTGGCGCTTTCTTTGCCAGTTATATTGCTTTTATAGATCCATCAAGTTTTCAATTAAAGGAAGGTATTTTCTTGTTTACAATTATCATTGTCGGCGGCTTATCATCAGCAATCGGCAGTGTTGTCGGGGCGTTAATTTTGATTTCACTTCCGGAGGTGTTGCGCTTTGTGGGACTTCCCTATGAAACTGCTGCCCAACTGCAACAGATGATATATGGTGCAATGCTCTTGTTAATGATGATTTTCAAGCCACAAGGCCTGTTTGGTAAATATCGGATGTAAAAAGATGAAAAAGATTAAAGACATATTCAAGTTTAAGAAGCAGTCCGCCGGATTAGTGTGTGATGTTAATCCGCCATCGGCATATGGCTCGGATATTATAACCGTTAAAAACCTTACCAAGCAGTTTATGGGTATTAAGGCGATTGATGACCTGACGGTTAATTTTCCTCAGGCCAAAACAATCGGCTTAATTGGGGCAAATGGTTCAGGAAAGACAACATTAGTGAACATATTAACCGGAATGTTGTTCCCTGATAGCGGAGAAATTACCGTTCGTGATAAAAAAAGAACGCATATCAAATCAAGCGAACTCCGTAAATATCGGATTGCCCGCACTTTCCAAGACGGGAGGCTGATTGAACAAATGTCGGTTATTGATAATCTGTTATTACCGGTTGCGGAAAATAACCTGATTGAAAGCCTCAAAGAGGTCTCAACAAAGGATTATCAAGACCGCTTGGAAAAGGTGCTGGAAATAACCTCATTAACCGAACATAAAAATAAAAATGCGGAAGAATTGTCTTATGGTTTAAGAAAACTTTTGGAAATCGGGCGCGTGTTGATGCAAGATGCTGATATCTACTTTTTTGATGAGCCGTTTTCCGGCTTGTTCCCTGAGATTGTAGAACAAGTCTGTGAGATTATTTGCGGTCTGCAAAGTCAGGGCAAAACAATTGTGATTATTGAGCACAATATGAGTTTGATAAAGCGTTTATGCAATTATACAATTGTGTTAAATCACGGTAAACTCTTAGCAGAAGGCATACCGGAAGAGGTTTTACAAAATAAAGCCGTTCGGGAATCTTACTTAGGCATCTAAACGAAAGGAACCAAAATGAAAAAATTTCTTTTAAGTTTATGTATGGTCTTAGCACTTGTAGCTTGCAAAGATGAGAAAAAAGAAGAAGCACAAGCAGATACGAAACCGGTAGTAAAAATCGGTGTTCTATATCCACTGAGCGGGGATTCAGCTTTCTTCGGAGATAGCGCTAAAAAAGCAGCCAATTTGTTTTTTAAGGAATTTGATGCAACAAAGTTCAAATACAAATATCAGCTCATTTGGGAAGATTCTCAGTCAAGTCCTGTAAGAGCAGCTATGGCAACGCACAAACTTATAGATTATGACCATGTGGATGTGATTTATGATATGCACTCCGGTGTATCTATTGCTGTTTCACCTATTGCTAATGCGAAGAAAACGCTTCATTTAGCATTTGCGCAAGATAGAGCCATTTCAACCGGATTTTACAATTGGCGCGTTGTAACATCCACCAAGAAAACTGGTGAGAAAATGCTATCTGCCCTTAAAAAGAGAAATTTATTAAATGTTATCGGCGTTGTTGAAAATATTGCCGGAACAATGTCTTTATATGGTGGTTTTGAAAATGTTGCAAAACAAGATAAAGATATGTCACTTGAAACAATGAGTATCAATCCTGGAGAACGTGATTTTAATCTGTTATTACAAAAGATACAAAGCAAAAAGCCTGATGCGATTGTTGTTTCATTACATGCCCCGGAAATTGATATTTTTATGCGCCAAGCAAGAATGAATGAAATTAATATTCCGATTGTTGGCGTTCAATCCTTTACTTTCTTAAAGGATAAGTCTTTAGCCGAAGGAAGCTGGTATGTTGATGTTGCTATGGCAGATAAAAACTTTTTAGAACGCTATAAAGCATCAAGCGGTGATGAAATTACAAACTTTGCCGAAAACTTTTATACTTTATTGCAAGTAACAACAACAATTTATGAATCTTTTGATGGTAAAGAAAAACCAACTCATGAGGAGTTTATCGCTAAAATACCTGTTTTAAATGGAGTTATTTCTCCGATAGGTAAATTGGTAGTTGATAAGGAAGAACAAAATGTAGATAGCGAAGCCAGTATCCGCTCTATCAAAAAGGGCATCGTCGTAGCAATAGAGGAGTAACGTTCATGAAAAAGTTGTTATTGAGTTTATGTATGATTTTAGCCCTTGCTGCCTGCAAAGAAGATAAAAAGGCAGAACAAACAAATAGCAAACCTGTCATCAAAATCGGAGCTATGTATCCGTTAAGCGGCGATGGTGCCGCTTTCGGTGATGCCGCCCAAAAAGATGCCGAAATGTTTTTTGCTGAATTTAACAAAAAATCGCATAAATTTGATTATAAAGTCATTTTTGAAGATAATCAGTATGTTTTATCTAAACAGGCAATTCTAACTCAAAAGCTGATTAATGCCGATAAAGTTGATGTTTTAATAAGTGTGATGTCAAATTTCGGAGCAGTCACATCACCAACTGCAGAACAAAACAAAGTTATTCATTTTTCTGTTGCTACCGATCCTGCAGTAAGCAAAGGATTTTATAACCTGATTACATCGTCAAATCCGGCCGGAGAAGCAGACGTTATGTATAAAAAGCTCTTAAAAGAAGGCGCTGAAAAAGTTGATATCATTGTGGTTAACGCCACCGGTCCGCAATCTATGGTTGATTATTTTGAAGAAAGAGCCGCGCAAGATAAACAAATCAAAATCGGGCAAACATTTCACGTCAACGCAGATGAAAAAGACTTTCGCATAATGCTTTATAAAATCAAAGAAAATAAGCCGGATTATATCTTGGTGCAATTAGCCATGCCGACCATTGATATATTTATGAAACAATACCGAGAGTCCGGCATAAATATTCCGGTGACGGGCATAGAGAGTTTTACTTATCTGCAAAACAGAGAATTAGCAGAAGGTTTATGGTATGTTGATGCCGCTCCGGCAACTGATGATTTTGTCGCTCGTTATCAAGCCAAAACAGGCACAGCGACGACTAATTATGCCGAATATATGGATTTCATTTTGCAGATGATAACCTTTGGCTATGAGGGTGCAGGGGTAACGGATAGAGAAAAGGTTATTGATTATATCCAAAATAACAGCGCCGGACAGATAACCGCTATCGGTAAAATTACAACCGAGCCTGATGGTATCTTAAACGGTCAACCGGTTGTTAAGGAAATTATCAATGGTGAACCGGTCGTAGTGGAGGAGTAACGTTCATGAAAAAGTGGTTATTGAGTTTATGTATGGTGTTGGCTTTGGCAGCTTGTGATGATAAAAAAGAAACCGCACAAGCAAATAGCAAACCCGTGGTTAAGATTGGTGTCATACTGCCTTTAACCGGTGCTAATTCATATATGGGTAACCAAATGCAAGAAGGGTATGAATTTGTTAAAGAATATCAACATCCTGATATAAATTATGAACTGATTTATTTTGATGACCAACAATCTCCGGCCAAAGCTGCTGTTGGAGTTAAAAAATTGATAGAAGTTGATAAAGTTGATGCTTTGCTGACAGGAACGTCGCAGACCGCTAGTGTTGTGGCAGATGCCGCTCAAAATGCTAGAATTATGCATTTAGGTATTTCCAGCGATAACCGCTTTACCGAAAAAGCTTATAATTATACAATGGCACCTGACGCCTTAGATGAGTCCACAGTAATGTTAAAACACTTAAAAAACCATGGCTATCACAACATTGCACTAATAACCGCTAATGAAACTTTTGCCGATTTGGTGCAAGGAAATATGAATAAATTGGCTGAAAAATACAATATGCAAATCGTTTTTGATGAAAAATTCAATACCGGTGCAACGGATTATCGCCTTTTGTTACACAAAGCTGAGCAAACAAATCCGGATATTTATATTTTGCAATCATGGCCACCGGAAATTGATATTATAACGAAACAACTGCTAGAAATCAATCCAAATGCAGAGATAACCTCTTTATATGCATTTTTTATCTCATCTAATCCTGATTTATATAAAGGTCGTTTTGGATTAAATATAGGGAGTAACGATGAAACGTTTAAGAAAGCGTTTTACCAAAGATACGGCAAGGGCATAGAACAAATGTCTGCAACAGCCTATGCTCAGTTATCATTAATGCTTGATATTTTGCAACATAAAGATAAAAATTTAACAGAAACAATAGAGAATAATAGCAGTATTTTGGGCAAATTGGTTTTGGATAATCGTTCCGTAAGGTATAAACCGATTATAGAAGTAATGGAGTAAAAGTATGAAAAAGTGGTTATTGAGTTTATGTATGGTTTTAGCGCTGACTGCTTGTGATAACAAAAAGGAAGAAACACAAGCAAACGCCAAACCTGTTATCAAAATCGGTGCTTCTTTTCCGCTGAGCGGAAATATGGCTTCTATCGGCAATGCGGCACATAAAGCTCTGGCCGCATCAATCAACGACGCCAATAAAAATCCGAATAATAAGTATCATTACGAATTATTGGTGGAAAATGATCAGATGGATCCGAAGCTGGTTAATAACATTGCTAACAAATATATTTTATCAGATAAGGTTAATGTGATTTTCTCTTACTTTTCAACGGCAAATCGTGTTGTTGCGCCACTTGCCGCCAGATATAAAATCATTAATTTTAATACAGGTTTCGGAGAAGATATTTTGCAAAGCAAATATAATTTTCAAAATTTCCTGACCTATGATGCAGAAAATGAAGCAGTCGTTCACTTCTTTGAAAAAGAGGGCATTAAAAACGTTGATTTGATTTATCAAAATATCGGCGCGGCTGACCAACTTTTATACCCGTTGCAGGAAATGCTGAAAGGTAAAGGAATTGAATACGCTGTCCACCGTTTTAACAAAGAAGAACGTGATTTCTCAACTTTGGTCTTCAAAGTCAAGAACTCCCCGTCACAGGCTGTATTTATTTATGCTTTTGAACCGGAAGCAGATATTTTAACCAAAGAAATTCGCCAACAAGAAGTAGATAAAATTATCGCTTATAATGATGGCTTACCGATGGCTACTGATTATGCGTTATATGAAGGCTATTATAACATCGGCTCTATTTTAACACCGACAAAATATCAAAAAGCTTGGGGGCTGGATGGGCAAAATACCGCTTATGCCGCATATTTGTATGATTCCGGCCAAATTGTGGTTGAAGCTTTTGAAAATGCCGGAGCAACAAATAAAATTCCATCTTCAGACGAGGTGTCGGGTTATTTGTTGAAAAAGAAAAATTATTCCGGTATCATTGGAAAATATGCGCTTGATGCTAAAGGTCAGTTCCACTCAAAAGGTCAGACTAGCATTGTTAAAGACGGGAAAATAGTTGTTTACGAGGAATAACAAAATGAAAAAAATTATCTTAAGTTTGTGTATGGTCTTAGCACTTGCCGCGTGTGATGATAAAAAAGAAACCGCACAAGCAAATGCCAAACCTGTCATTAAAATCGGCGCAACCTTGCCATTATCTGGCGATTTGTCTTATGTCGGCATCGGCGCTCAAAATGCTTTGAATATGCTTTTGGATAAATGGCAAAAAGAAAATACAAAATATGACTACCAAATTATCTACGAAGATGACATGGTTAAACCACAACAAGCGGTTCTGAATACTCATAAATTTATTGATATAAATCAAGCAAACGTTGTTATTTCCGTGTTTGGTGTGGTAGATAGACCGGTTGATGAGATTGCTAATCAAAACAAAGTAATCAGCCTATCTTGCTCTTATGGTAAAGATAAAGTGCCTGAATACGGATTTAACACTTCTCCACAAAATGAAGAAATTTATGTTTCGGTCATACAAGAACTTAAAAAGAAAAATGTGAAAACAGTTGCCTTATTGGGTAGTAATGCTGCCGTTAGTAATGTTTTATTAGGTTATGCGGCAGAACATTTGCCTAAAGATGGTATAGAAGTTATTTTCGATGAAAGATACAATATAGGTGAAACGGATTTTCGCTTATCTATTCAGAAAATGGAACAGAAATCTCCGGATTATTACATTTTGTTCGGTGTTGAACCGATGAACAGCATTTTTATCCGTCAATATAATGAAATTACCGGCAAAAATAATATTACTTCTATGGGTAATTTCCCCAGTATTAGTTTAAAAGTTTTTCCGCCAATCAACGATATTTGGTCGGCGTATGTTATCGGTAATAACGAAGCGTTTGAAAAAGAGTATTTTGAAAAATACCAAAACCGTGTAGAAGCATGCTCAGCAAATTTATATGATGGTTTAGATATGATTATTAAGGCTTTTGAAAGCACCGGTCTGAGAGAGGGAGATGTTATTCCGAACAATATTGAGGTCTTAAAAACAGTAAAAAATTTCAAAACTTGGAACGGGGCCGTCGGCAAAGCAAAAATTGAGCCCACCGGAATTATGCATATGGATGTTCCCGTTCGCGTTTATAAAGATGGCCAATGGGTAAAAATTGAGGAGTAAGAGATGCTTGAGCTAAAAAATATCAAAGCCGGATATGGTAAAAAAATTGTCTTAAATGACATTTCCGTCACCTTAAAAGACAACACAATTACTGTGATTATGGGGGCAAATGGTGCCGGAAAATCTACGCTTCTTAAAACCGCGTATGGCTTACTAAAACCTATGGCTGGAGATATTTTACTTGATGGTAAAAAAATTACTGCTTCACCGCAATCTTTTGTTGAACAAGGGATTTTCTGCGTGCCACAAGGAAAACGTGTATTCCGCAATCTGACTGTTATGGAAAACTTGGAGTTAGCCACGCATTTTTGGAAAGACAGATCCCCGTTTCCCGAGCGTTTGGAAGAAATCTTAACCCATTTTCCGGATTTGCAATCGCGTTTAGAAGATTTGGCCGGTAACCTTTCCGGCGGTCAGCAACAAATGGTTGCACTCGCACGCGGGCTGATAAACAAACCGCGTATGGTGTTTATGGATGAGCCATCTATCGGTTTGGCGCCGAAATTGATTAACGATACTTTCCATAAAATCAAGCAAATAAAGGACAATATGGGAACAGCTTTTGTTATTGTTGAACATAACTTAAAAACTTTGTTGCCTTTAACCGATTGGGCATATATTCTGGAACAAGGACAGGTAATTTATGATGGCTCATCTGAAGGAAAAACTTTGGAAAAAATGCTTTCTTCCGTATTTAAATAAAGGAAAAAACTATGACAACATTAAAAACGACAGTATTAGGAATAGACTTTGAAAACCCGTTCATTTTAGCATCAGCACCGCCGACTGCCAAAATATCAAGCATCGATAAAGCGTTCACACTCGGTTGGGGTGGGGCAGTATTAAAGACCATCACTCCTGATGATTTATTGATGGTAGAAGCATCAGAGCGTTATGCCAGCTGGAAAGTCGGGCCAAAAGTTTACGGTTTTGAAAATATTGAATTATTGAGCCATATGACCATTCAAGAATGGCTGGACGGTATTGCGTTCCTAAAACAAAAACACCCGACCAAAGTCATTATTGCCAGCATTATGGCGCCGGTTGTTAAAGAAGAATGGCAGAATTTAGTTAAAACTTTCAACAATACCGAGATTGATGCTTTTGAATTGAATTTCTCTTGTCCGCACGGCATGCCGGAAAAAGGTATCGGGATGGCTATCGGTACCAGTGCCGAAATTTCCGCCATGATAACAAAATGGGTGATGGAAGTTGCAAAAAAGCCGGTATTTGTTAAACTATCACCGAATGTGACCGATATTAAAGAGATAGCCAAAGCCGTGGAAAAAGCCGGTGCCGATGGCTTAGCGGCTATCAATACTGTGCAGTCTTTGATGGGCATTGATTTAGATACTTTTGCACCCTATCCGAATGTAAACGGAAAGAGTACCTTCGGTGGCTATTCTGGCATTTCCGTAAAGCCGATAGGCTTGCGGTGTGTTGCACAAATCAGGCAAGCCAGCAATTTGCCGATTTTAGGTATGGGGGGAATTTCCTCTTGGCATGATGCCGCGGAATATATGTGTGTCGGTGCAGATGTCGTACAGGTTTGCACTGAGGTTATGGTTAACGGCTATGCGGTTATCAATGCCATGAAACAAGGGTTATTAAATTATCTTGAAAGTAAAGGCTTTGAAAGTCCGCAAGATATCAAAAATCGTGCTATTGCCAATTTAACGGCGCATGAAAAGCTCAATAAAGAAAGACAGGTCTATCCGGAAATTGATGACAGTCTGTGTATCAAATGCGGTAAGTGTGTTAACATATGTGATGAATCTGAACATAGTGCTTTATCGCTTGTTAACAATCATATCAAGGTTAACAAAGACGCCTGTATCGGCTGTTCCTTATGTTCGCATGTCTGTGCCAAATCCGCAATTAAGATGAAATAGGCTACCTTATATTTCTTTCGCCGATATTTTTTTCAAGGATTTTAAGCCCCATGTCATGCATTTCTTCATCAGAGCTGAAACAATAGTCTTTAAGAACAACAGGGCGGATATTGTGTTCAATCAAATCCATTGCGGTCTTGTAAACACAAGCCTCGGTATCAAATCCTGTAATATGGATTTCATCAAAATTTTTCATCTCCGGCAGGTAAGATGAATAACCGGTTTTAGTAAAGGTGACGGCATTTTCTTTTGGTGTGAAAACAAGCGTTTCATCGTCATATCCGGACCAATCCAAGAGTTTTAACAACGGTGAACCGGTATTGGTATATTTAGAAACATATACCACATCATAGTCGTATTGCAGTCTTTCTATATTTTGCGCAATTTCAGGTTTTATCACCGCAGATTTTTGCACATCAATAATCAGAAGTGCCGTTTTCATTTTGTCACCTCAATATTTTTGATAACTTTTGCCGGTACCCCGACAGCGATAGAATTAGCCGGAATATCTTTAACCACGACACTGCCGGCACCAATGACGGAATTATCGCCGACCGTTACCCCCGGTAGAATTGTACAATTTGCGCCAATCCATACTTTTTTCCCGATTTTAACTGGTTTGGGAAAGGCATTACACCTTTTTTTCGGGTTAATGTCATGGTTTAAGGTAACAATGGTAACCCCGCTACCCA
>DEKL01000026.1:5827-7147 GCA_002353835.1 Alphaproteobacteria bacterium UBA2723 | reverse complement strand
ATCCGTCGCCGATTTTTATTCCGCCGTTATCTTGAAAATGGCAACACATATTGATAAAAACTTCTTTTCCTAATTTAATATTTTTACCGAATTCGGTATAAAATGGCAGGATAATAAAACAGCTTTCATCAACCGGGTTTGCAATAAGTTTAGCAAAAAGCTCTCTGACTTTTTCCGGTGTATGATATTTAGAGTTCAATTCCATAGTCATTTTTTGCGCCTCCAACCCATAATCATAAAAAGCGCGCATCATCTCAGTTCCGAGAACCATAGGTGTACCTTTTTTCATCAGTTTTCTTATTTCATCAACCGCCATAATTTTTTTAATCATCACTTATTTCCTCCACATTTTTCCAATGTCTGTAAATTTCCGCCAAAACAGCACCGGAGAGATTATGCCACACCGAGAAAATAGCCCCCGGCACGGTTGCCAATTCAAGGCTTGGAAAAGATGTTCCGGCAAGACTTGTCGCCAGCCCCGAATTTTGCATTCCGATTTCTAACGAAAAAGCTTTAATTTTCTGTGGTGGCATTTTAAGCATTTTGCCGAGTGTAAAGCCACACAAATATCCCAAGAGGTTATGCAATATCACCACCGTCAGCACCAATAGTCCGCAAGTATATATTTTAGAGGCATTATGAGCCACCACCGTTGCCACAATCATACAAATTGCCACCACCGAAACCACAGGCAGTAAATCCACCAATTTTTGTGTAATGTTAGCAAAGAACCGATTGATGATAAAACCGATTGTAATCGGAACAAGAATAATCGTAAGAATTGCCGTCAGCATACTTATAACATTAACCGCAACCGTTGTATGGAGTAACAGATAGGTTACAAGCGGGGTTAATATCGGTGCGAGCAGGGTGTTAACACTGGTCATGGAAACAGATAGAGCAATATCCCCCTTAGAAAAATAGGTAATCACGTTGCTTGCCGTTCCCCCGGGACAGGTTCCGACCAAAATCACGCCGGCGGTCAATGCCGCATCAAGTCCGAACATCCGGCTTAAAGCAAGTGCCAACAGCGGCATAATTGTATATTGAGCAAAAATACCGCAGAGAATATCTTTTGGTCTTTTAAACACCAAAACAAAGCTTTCCGGCTTCAAAGTCAACCCCATGCCGAACATAACGACCATCAAGAGATAATTTATCCACGAGGTAGAAATCCATAACGCAGTCTTTGGGCAAAAGAGGGATAAGAGGGCGACAGCAAGTACGATTACCGCCATATATTTAATAAAAAAATCTTTTATTTTAAGCATTTAGTTTAACACCCTCCCTTATAACTTAAAATATTATAATTACTACTGT
>DEKL01000026.1:0-5804 GCA_002353835.1 Alphaproteobacteria bacterium UBA2723 | reverse complement strand
TAGCTAATTTTATGAAATCAGGTATCAAACTTTTCATCATGATGGTTTTAGCTTTACTGGGCGGAATGTTATGTCGGTATTATTGTCATACGGATGACAAAGGTTACATTACCACTTCTAAAAACGGCTGGTTCAAGGTAAATTATACCCGAAGCCTTTGCGCCACATTCTATGGATACACCGATTATGATGTTAATAGGCTTTTCTTTATTGTTTGGCATTTGCACTTATTTTTAAAAAACAAGCTGTAATTCCTGAAGAATATTTTATTTGTGAAATTAAACATTTCTTAACAAAGTGTGTTGTATTTTAAAGAGTCAAAAGATTCATTTTAAAGCTCTCGGAGTCCTTAAAATGCTTTAGATATATGGTTTATAGCGAGGTTTATAAATTTATATTGGAGACTTAAATTGTTGAGACTAACGCGTACAGGAAAAGGTGCCTTATCAAGACGATATAAGAGTGTTCTGCAAAAATGCTTATTAATAAATTTAAGCGTATTCGGGTTGGGAACGGCTCTTGTTCCGGCTAACGCTCTTGCTGAAGTAGCCGCTTTAACCTCCACTCTTGATAAGATAAAATCCGAATCGGAAACATATCTAAGCGGAACGCACCATTATACGTTATCAACAGACTCTTCTGCCGGCACAAATAAAATAATGATAGGTGGCGTTACTTATTATTATACGCCGCAACAAAATGATACCGTAATAGTTAACTTAGCCAATACCGGCGGTGCTGCGCTGACGACCACCGGTGCTTCTGCGAGCAACTATGTCTTTACCGACGGTACCAATTATTACACCTATGATACAAGCAAACTAGCCACATCCGGCATAAAAATCAGTACAACCTCAACCGGTGCGGCAGGAGAACAAACAGTTACCCAAACCAAAGCAGACGGCACAACCGTCACATACTATATTAATCACGAAAATCCTACCGGTTATGATGCAGGTACGCGAAGTGAAGACTTAACCTCAAGTGTTAGTGACACCTACTACTCCGGACAAACGACCACTAACAATAACACCGGCGGTGCGTTGACCGTAAAGAGCGGAAAAAGTGTTGACTATATTTCTGCGGATTTCAGTAATGACTCAAATACTGGAGCCGGTGGGCAGACAACTACGGCTGGTGCTGTATATAATGCTGGTACCATTGGTTCTTTGACCGGTGATTTTTATGAAAATTCAAGCAGCTTCCGCGCTGGTTCCGTTCAAGCAAACGGTAACATATACTCCATAAGCGGTGATTTTTACGGTAACACGGTAAACGGTAATGTAAAG
Source organism: Alphaproteobacteria bacterium UBA2723 (assembly GCA_002353835.1). Lineage (GTDB taxonomy): Bacteria > Pseudomonadota > Alphaproteobacteria > RF32 > CAG-239 > CAG-267. The sequence continues at coordinate 4,515 of DEKL01000026.1, read as the reverse complement.
TCTGCAGGCGGCGGCATAAATATTGCCGAAAATAAAAGTGTCGGCTCCATTATCGGCAATTTTATAAACAACCAAACGCTTACCGGACAAGATGGTGGCGCCATCAATTCAGATGGAACAGTCGGTCTGATTACCGGTAGTTTTGTAAACAACAGTTCATATAGACACGGCGGTGCCATAAACACATATACCGGCTCCATAGCGGAAATATCCGGCGATTTTACCGATAATACGGCAGCCCAATACGGCGGTGCAATCCGAACCAGAGGTGCTGTTACAAGCATGGATGCCACATTTGTTAACAACACCGCACAAGATGGCGGTGCCGTTTATGCGGATGGGGCGATTAGCACCTTAAAAGGAACATTCATCAGCAATACGGCCAGCAATAACGGCGGTGCGGTTTATAATACAAAAGATGCCTTCGGTTATACCGGCGGTATAACGGCAGATTTTGAAGAAAACACCGCTAAAAGCGGTGGTGCGCTTTATAATACCGGCAAAGCTAAGGGTATCGTCAGTACGTTTGAAGATAATAGTGCCACAAACGGTGACGGCGGTGCTATCTGGAACAGCGGTGAATTGCTGGTTCTTAGTACGAACTCAGCAGCCGTCAAAGGAGATTTTACCGGAAATACGGCATCCGGCAAAGGCGGTGCGATTTACAACACCGGTACAACCAATAATCATGGTAAAATATCCAAGATTGAAGGTGATTTTGAAGAAAACAGCGCAGCCTACGGCGGTGCGATTTATAATGAAGGTTGGAGATTTGTAACCGACAACGGGGCAACAGCTAACTTTACCGAAAACACCGCAACCCAATCCGGCGGTGCCATTTATAACACCGGTACAGCCGGAAACATTACCGGTAAATTTGTAGAAAATGCGGCAACAAACGCCTCCGGCGGTGCGATTTATAACACCGGCACCATGGGCAATTTGACCGGCGTTGATGTCAGCGGTAACAAGGTTGTCTTCAGCGGCAACACCGCCAAAACATCCGGCGGTGCCCTTTATAACACCGGAACCATCGGCACCGTTACCGGTAACGTGACCGGCAATACGGCAACGACCGGCGACGGCGGTGCCATTTACAATACCTCAACCGGTACGGTTACTCTCACCGGTAATGAAAGAGGAAACAGAGCAACTTCCTCCGGTAAAAAAGGCGGCGCTATATATAATGAAGGTACGGTTAACATTGCAACCAATACGACTGATGATATCGTCTTTTCTGATAACAAAGATTCCACCGGCTATAATGATATTTATAATAATGCCGGTACTGTTAACTTACAGGCCGCGACAGGTCGCACAATTACCTTTAACGGCACTATTGCCGGCGCCGGCGCATCTACCTTAAATGCCACCGGCGGTAGTTATGTATTTAACAATGATATTTCCGCTGATACCATCAGCTTAACTGATGTTAAGTCATTTAAATTAGGCGGAGAAACCACTCAGGCGGATAATACCACCAAAACACACGGCAGCATATCCGGTACCATAAGTTCATTAGAGATTTCCGGTTCCGATACGTTGTTTGATATGCAAAACGGCACGGTTGAGACCGTAAACGTCGCAGATTTGGACTTAGGTTCTTCTCCTGTTACCTTAGCCATTGATGCCAGTTTCCAAGACAATACGTATGATAGAATAAATGTAACCAACACCGCTCTCGGTCAATTCCTTGTTGAAGCCATTAACGTAACGGCTGATAAAGAAACCGACGAAATTAAATTTATCTTGCCGGAATATTACAGCGTTGATGTTGCGAATTTGACAATTACCGGTACCGATAACGTCTTTAAGCAAAAGACTTATGATGAAGGAACCAACACCTTAACCTTAAGCGCCGGTACAATCGGCGAGCTGAGCAAAATCATCGGCGATTGGACAAATGGTAATTATATTGTTGCGTATAATGAAGAAGAGCATGCGACAACCTCGGTCGGTGCAAACTTGCAAGCACTGGATAGTGCCATCGGCAAGGTTGAAACAGACGGTCACTTTATTAAAGCATTTGATGCCAGTGATATTGAAAACACCTCAATTTCGGCGAATTTGAAAAATCTTGATGAAGGCGTGTATGAAGAATTTAATTACCAAGTGCCGGGTATTAAAGCGATTAAGATTGATAAGGCCGGTGTTGATTCTAAAAACTATGTAGATAGCCATATAGACACACACTATACACTTACATCTGACTCCAGTTCTGGTACTAATTCGTTGGTTATTGCTGAAAAAGTCGGCACAAATTATGTTAACAATACATATTACTATAGCCCGGGAACAGATACCGAAATTGTCAACTTAATTGCTGAAGGTTACGGCACCTTAAAAGAAGTTTCGTCTGCAGATGCCCACTGGGTATTTACTGATGGCAACGGTAATTATTGGAAACTTGATGAAACCTCTGCGGCAAGCTATACTGCAGACAAGCAATATACACTTACAACCACAAGCGGCAGCGGTAAAATTCCTGTTGTTATTGACGGTACAACCTATTACTTCAAACCGGCTAACACCGATACCCAAATCGCAGGTTTGATTTCCGGTGGAGCAACCTTTGAAGACGTTTCTTCTGATAATGCCAGATGGTTATTTACTAATGGTGACAAGTATTGGACATTGGATACCACCAAGCATTCCGGTACTAAAATTGTTGAAAGTAACTCCAATGACTATAACTATAAGGAAGTTTTACCGGACGGTCGTACCAAATATTATAAAGTAATTCACGTTGTTCCGAAGGGCTATACGGTTGCCACCGAAAGGATGACTAACGTAACCGAAAGTATTGATGAAGTAGCGTTCTACAACTTATCAAGTACGGCCGGTGGTGGTGCAATTACGCTCAAAGGCGGTAGCACTGTGGATCACATCATCGCGGACTTTAAGGGGAACTCAACCTCAGCCGAACTTGGTGGCGCCGGTGCAGTTTATATCCCTGAACGTACAATCTTAAATAACCTGACCGGTAGCTTTGAAGCCAATGTCGGCAACTATGGCGGTGTTGTTCAAACCAAAGGTACCATTGGTTCAATTGTAGGTGACTTTGTTAACAACGAAGATGAAGCCGGCGGTGCCGCTATTGATAACAACGGTATCATCACCATGATTAACAGTGACTTCTTAGGTAACTTTGATAAAACGCCTGAAAATGCCTCTGACAGCGGTAAAAGATTTAATGGTGGCGGTGCTATTCGTAATACCAGAAAGGCTGATAGCGGAGGCTACCAATATAAAGCAGAAATCGGCACAATTAAAGGTCAGTTTATCAATAACTATGCAATGGGTAAATTTGGCGGTGCCATCAATAACCAAAGCATAATTGGAGCTATTGATGCTTCCTTTACCGGAAACTCGGCGCATAAATCCGGTGGTGCTATTTTCAACTTAGCAAAATATGAAAACTCTTCTAAAGGTCAAATCAGTACCATAACAGGTACGTTCTTGGAAAATATAGCCGGTGAAGACGGTGGTGCTATTTATAATGATGGTATATACACCGCTAATGATCCTTATAGTCACCCTGATGATATCCCGACCGCTGTAATTGAAGAAATCACCAATACCACGTTTACGAGTAACATTGCCGGTGGCAGCGGTGGTGCTATTTATAACACTATCTACGGGCATATTAAAGAAATGTCCAATGTTGAGTTTATAGGTAACGAAGCTACGGGATACGGTGGTGCGATTGCATACTACGGTAACGGTAAAGAAGGTGAAGCGAGCAATAAGATAACCTCGTTAAGCATTTTGTTCAGCGGTAACACGGCCGGTTTCGGTGGTGCCCTGTATTTGAACCAAGGTGAAATCGGCAGTCTTAGTGCGGATTTTATAGAAAACAAAGCAGGCCTGCAGGGTGGTGCTATTTTACTTGAAAACAATTCTAAGATAGATGAACTCCGCGGTGACTTTACCGGTAACACTTTGATTGGTGGTAGCGGTGGTGCCATCTACATTGACCAAAGTGAAATTTCCAAATTAACTGGTAACTTTACCGACAACGTTGCTTCAGGGGGTTGGGGCGGCGCTATTTACAATGCCAAGGGCACGGTTAATTTATCGGCAGATACGACCAATATGGCCTTTTACAATAACCAAGATATGTTTGGTTTAACCGATATTTATACCAATACCGGTACCATCAATATAAACGCCGCAGAAGGGCATCAAATCAGTTTCGGCGGTAGCATCAGAGGTACTGATGATATGGAACATAATATTTTAGGTATCAATACTGACGCAGGTGTTACCGGTGGTACCTATATTTTCAAAAATGCCATCACCAATCATACGGTTAGTTGGTTTAACAGTGCCCATATTAAATTCGGTTCCCAACTCCAAGAAGATGGTACCACAACTTATGGTTATGTTAACACCGGTCCGGTGACGATTACGCAGGCTCCGTATTTGTTTAGAGCTTATGATACCGAGGGCGGCTATTATAACTATTGGACATTTGATACAATAAACAGTACAACAGATGTATCAGACTACTTG
>DEKL01000003.1:34572-36462 GCA_002353835.1 Alphaproteobacteria bacterium UBA2723 | reverse complement strand
TTAGCATTTCTCTAAGTAGCTTGCCATGATTTTCTTTTTGCCGGCTGTATCAAAATTAACTTCGCACTTTTCGCCGTCAACATCAACTATCCACCCATAGCCGAAACTAGCGTGATAGACTCTAAGGCCGATAAGCGGAGAAGTCTTTTTCTTCTTTTGATAAAAATAGTCATTTTGCGGTCTTTGATTATAGTAGTTATCTTCATCATAATCTGCATATTCATCATAGGCGGCACTCTCGTAACTATCAAAATAGCCATGTTTTTCAGGCTTTTTATAGCCTCCGCCGTAACGATAGCCACCACGACTGTTTTTATAGCCATCATCACTATTTTTATAATAATCTCTACCACCGCCATAGCTACCACTATAACTGTTTTGTTTTTTAGGCGCGGCATAGCCGGTATTGTTTATCAAATCTATACAAGAGGGTGGTAATTCGTTTAAGAATCGGGACGGCATATTGTTTTGCCATTGTCCGTAAAGCTTGCGATTAAATGCCATTGTGATGTATAGGTGTTTGCGGGCACGCGTGATAGCAACATAAGCTAACCGACGTTCTTCTTCTATACTGCCATCATCTCCACAGTCCAAACATTTTTGGTGCGGAAATAAACCCTCTTCCCAACCGGGGAGAAAGACTGCATCAAATTCCAAGCCTTTGGCGGCATGGAGTGTGGAAACAATGACTTTATTACTGTTATCACTGTATTCGTTGTCTATTACAAGGCTGACATGTTCCAAAAATTCAGATAAATTCGGGTACATTTCACCATCACTCATCACGTTGATAAGTTCTTTGATGTTTTCTATGCGCCCAGGGGCTTCAACAGATTTATCTTGCTCAAGCATTGCCATATAGCCGGACTCATCAACAACCTGCTCTGCCAACTCTCCCAAAGGAATCGCTTGCATAACTTTACGCCATTCGTTCATAAGCGAGATAAACGAATCTATCGCATTTTTGGTTTTACCGCTGAATAAGCCTTCTTCTGACATATTGCACATGGCTTGATACAAAGGAATCCTATCAAGCTTGGCGCGGTCACGGAATTTATCTATGGTTTTTTCGCCGATACCTCTGGTCGGCTTATTGATAATACGTTCAAAAGCTAAGTCATCACTCGGCTGTAAAATCAACCGAAAATAGGCCAGCATATCCCTGATTTCCGCGCGTTCATAGAACTTCAAGCCACCAACAACTTTATAGGGTATTGATTCTTTTATAAAGACTTCTTCAAAGGCACGCGTTTGCGAAGCGGTACGCACCAAAACAGCCATTTGCTCGTAATCTGTTCCATCATAATGTAAATTTTCTATCTGCGTTGCAATGTATTTTGCCTCATCATCTCCGCTATATGTGCTGATAACTTTTACTTTTTCGTTTTTACATTCGGAAACAGGGCTATGCTCGGCAACTTTCAATGTTTTACCCAAACGTTTTGAATTGTGGCTGATAACGGCTGATGCCGCGGTTAAAATATTTGCCGTGGAACGATAATTGCGTTCAAGACGAATCGTTGTTGCCTCCGGGAAATCTTCATTAAATTTCAAAATATTTTCAATTTCAGCACCACGCCATGAATAAATAGATTGGTCATCATCTCCGACACAGCATATATTGCGATATTTTTGCGAAAGCAGGCGTAATAAGAGATATTGGGTGACATTTGTATCTTGATACTCATCGACCATAATATATCTGAAACGTTCTTGGTATTCTTCCAATATTGTCTTATTTTCCGGGTTCATGAGCATTTTTAAGACATATAAAAGAATATCACCGAAATCCACACAATTTAATTCTACCAGTCGTTCCTGATAGTTTTTGTAAATAAAGGCGGTGATGTTATTTTTTACTTCGTTTTCAAAACGTTCCACCCCAAAACC
>DEKL01000003.1:25198-34543 GCA_002353835.1 Alphaproteobacteria bacterium UBA2723 | reverse complement strand
AAACCCTTGTCTTTATATCGGGAAATTTTCTCCAATACGGCTTGTGGGGTGTATTGCTTTTCATCAATATTGTTATCTTGTAGAACTTTTTTGATGACTCTTTTTTGGTCATCCTCACCCAAAATGGTAAAGTTTGGCTTTAATCCCGCCAACTCCGGATATCTTCTCAAAATTTTAACGCAAATGCTGTGAAACGTGCCGAGCCAAACAGAATTTACCGTATCGCCGATAAACTGGCGAACACGTTCTTTCATCTCATTGGCGGCGCGGTTGGTAAATGTTACCACTAAGCAATTCCACGGGCGCACGTTATTGTTATTTAAGATATAGGCTAAACGTGTGGTTAAAACTTTTGTTTTACCGGTACCTGCACCGGCTAAAACAAGTAATGGTCCTTCTGTTTTTAAAACAGCTTCTTTTTGCTCCGGATTAAGGTCTGCCATAAATGCCGGAGTTGGTTTTAATGCGCTGATATTATCATAGACGGGCGCGGTTTCTAAATTATCATCGTCGTCGTTAAAATCAAAAATGTTACTCATCTTATAAATTTTCTTGTTTTTTTATCCCTAGAACCCTATATATAGCTTTATAGCGTATATTTTCTTATTGAAAAGTATTTTATTTATTTTTAGAACAGAAATAAAACATTTGGGGGCACAGATGAGCGAAGTTAAAGATAAAATAATCGGTTTGCAAAAATATTTGGATAGTCGCATTATCGGGCAAAAAGATTTAGTGCAGAAGTTAATTATCACGCTTTTGGCTGATGGTCATGCGCTTTTGGAAGGCGCGCCGGGACTTGCTAAAACAAAGGCAATTAAAACGCTTTCCGAATGTATTAAAGCAACTTATAACCGAATCCAATTTACGCCGGATTTATTGCCTTCTGATATTACCGGTAGTGATATTTATATTGCCGAGCGCGGTGAATTTGAATTTAGAAAAGGCCCTATTTTTGCTAATATGGTGTTGGCAGATGAAATTAACCGTGCGCCGGCAAAAGTTCAATCCGCTTTATTGGAAGCTATGGCGGAAAGACAAGTCAGTGTCGGGGGAAATCAATATAAATTACCGGAGTTGTTTTTGGTTTTAGCAACACAAAACCCTATAGAACAGGAAGGGACATACAACTTGCCGGAAGCACAACTGGATCGTTTCTTAATGTATATCAAAATCGGTCAACCGGGGGCTGATGTAGAGCATAAAATCTTGAAATTAGTGCGTTCCGAACAAATCAATGTTAAGGAAAAAGACGAAGATTGGCAGGAATTTAATAAAACGGTTGGGAAGATTACCATAGAAGATATTTTGGCAGCAAGACGTGAAGTTCTTTCCATGCACGTCAGCGAGGCGCTGGAAGAATATTTGGTACAACTGATTATTGCTACCCGTCAACCGGCTAAATATGATATTTCATTAAAAGATAAAATTTTATACGGAGCAAGCCCGCGTGCCACCATTGCTCTTGATAAATGTGCCAAAATCAATGCATGGCTTGACGGCCGAGATTTCGTGACACCGGAAGATATCCACTCCGTTATTTATGATGTGTTGCGCCATCGTATTATCTTAAGCTTTGAGGCGCAAGCCGAGGGAATTACCACAGACGATATTATAACTTCTTTACTAAAATTGGTTCCACTGCCGTAGTGTTTTGTTTAGGGGCTCAACTGATGTTCTTTAAGAAAGAAAATACTTCAGAGAATAAAACAAACGGGCTTTATGTCAGCGTTTCCGAGCTGATTGAACAAAAAAAATATCTGCCTTATATCAAGCGCAGACACAACCATATAACATCTGATAAAGTCGGCGATATCCGCTCTGCTTTTAAGGGGCGCGGTATGGAATTGGAAGAAGTCCGTGCGTATGGTTTCGGTGATGATGTCCGTGATATAGACTGGCGTGTTACCGCGCGTAAAAATGATACCTATACTAAAGTATTTTCGGAAGAAAAGGACCGTGAAGTCTATGTTATCTTAGACCTTTCTCCTTACATGCTTTTCGGGACTAAGAAAGAATTAAAATCTGTTGCGGCAGCAAAATTGGCAGCATTGCTCGGTTGGCAAAGTTTAACCAATAAAGACCGTTTCGGACTTATCTTGTGCACGGGTAAAGAAACAAAAGTCTTTAAACCGCAAAGCAACCAAAAAAATCTGATGGCAATATTTAATGCTATTTCCGAGGCAAGTTTGGATGCCATACAATCTGCCAAAGAAGATACATCAAACGTTAACATTACCGAATCTTTGCAATTATTGCGTTTTGCCATAAAAAGTCACGCCACATTATTTATCTTGAGTGATTTTAAGTACATTACAGCCTTAAAAGCTTTAGTTGCACTGACAAAACGTTGCCAAATATATTGTATTGATATTTATGATGTTATTGAAGAAGTACCACCGCAATCCGGAGAGTATTCGGCAGAATATAATGGTGAAAAATTGGTTTTTGACTCTTCGCCGGAAACTTTTAAGCGCGCTTACTACTACTATTTTGCGGATAAAAGGAAAAATATGGAGAATTTTTGCAAACGCTTTGGCTGTCACTATTTAAATATCCGCACAGATAGACCTTTATACAAACAACTGAAAATTTTATAATTTAGGGACGTTGATATGGCCGGAAAAATTAAAAATATATTGTGGGTAGCCTTTATTTTAGTTGCTGCAACCTTGGCTACATGGCATTGGTATCAAAATCGTATAACCATCAGCGTTATTATTCCGGTCTATAATGCCGAGAAGTATTTGAAACAGTGTTTAGACAGTATCTTTGAACAGTCCGGTACTTTTGAAGTTATTGCCGTAAATGACGGCTCAACAGACAAATCTTTGGATATTTTGCAACAATATGCCCAAAAGCATTCCAACCTAAAAATTATTGACCAAAAGAACCAGGGAATCGCCGGAGCACGTAATACAGGCATTAAACACGCATCTAACAAATATATCACTTTTGTTGATGATGATGATTGGATTGAGCCTGATACTTTTGATTTGGCAATTCCTTATTTAAAAAAGGATAAACCGGATGTTTTGCTGACAAACTTTTATGATGTTTATGACAAAGAGTGGGTTAAGCAAACAAAAGGCGAAGAAGCGGCTAAGTTTGTTTTAGACATTAACAGATACCCAAATCGTTCTTTGGAAAAATTAGCCCTGTTTTCCCCTTTTTATGCAAAGGATGCTTATAGCGATTTATTTTATGATGAAGGCGGTGTAAGAGCCAGATTTTTCCTTAGGGATTTCATTAACAAGTATAACATTACTTTTAATAACGGCATAGGAGAGGATATCTCTTTTGTTTTTAAGGCTTACGCTCATAATCCGTTTATTGCCGTGATGAATATTCCCGTTTACGATTATAGAAACAGAGCGGACAGCGTTTCCAAAAGCGCCAGAATATTAAAAGAAAGCCGTATAACTTTGGCAGAATTTCAAAAGTCTGATGAATATAAATCTGCCGGTAGGCGTGCACAAATGTTCATGAATGATTATTGGCTCGGGCTTATATTTGTCGGTATATCTAATTTACAGCGGCATGGTGCACCTTATGGCGCCGGCGCTGTTGAAGCGTATGAGGCATACAGAACTTTTGATATATATAACGCGCAAGAGCTAAAATCTTGTCGGAATTACCATAAAATCAGAGCGTTTTTAGAGCAGGTTAAATTTAATCAGCCTCTTTGATACGCTCAACATTTGCACCGACAGCTTTTAATTTTTCTTCCAACTTTTCATAGCCACGGTCTAAGTGGTAAACACGGTTGACAATGGTTTCCCCTTCAGCAACAAGTCCGGCTAAAACAAGGGCAAAGGAAGCTCTTAAATCTGTTGCCATAACCGGAGCACCGGAAAGCTTTTTAACACCGCGAACAATAGCCGAAGCATGTCCGTGAATATTTATATTGGCTCCCATACGGCAAAGTTCCGGCACATGCATAAAGCGATTTTCCCAAATGCTCTCCGTTACCAATGATGCCCCCTCAGCGACTGTCATTAAAGCCATAAATTGCGCTTGTAAATCTGTCGGAAACCCGGGGTAGTAGTCTGTATAAATATCTTCGCCGACAATTGTTTTGTTACGCCCGTCTATAATAACGGAATTTTCCTTCTCTTCCACACCTACTCCCATTTTTTCCAAAACACGTAGCGGCTGTTGTAAGTGTTCGGCATGCGCGTTAATCAATTCTATTCTGCCTTTAGTAATTGCGGCAGCAACCGCGTAGGAACCGGCTTCAATTCTATCGGCAATAACCGCATGTGTTGCACCATGAAGTTCTTTTATGCCCTCAATGGTTAAAATAGATGTGCCACGACCGAATATTTTAGCGCCCATGGCTGTCAGTAAATCTATCAAATCACCTATTTCCGGCTCTTTGGCGGCATTTTCTATTTTGGTAATACCATCAGCTAAAACAGCCGCCATTAGAATATTACATGTTGCCCCAACGGAAGCTTTACTAAAAATGATATGCGCACCATTTAAGCCTTTGGGCGCATCTGCAATAACATAGCCGTTTTTAATTTCAATCTTTGCGCCCATCTGTTCTAAGGATGTTAAATGAATATCCATCGGGCGAGCACCAATAGCGCAACCTCCAGGTAAAGAAAATTCAACGTGGTGAAAGCGCGCCAATAACGGACCTAACACATAATAAGATGCACGCATTTTACGAACAAAATCATACGGCGCAACTAATTCCTTAATGTCATCTGCCTGGTAGGTATATGTTTTAGTCAGGTGAGAATCGAAAACTTCTTCTTTTTCTTCTATCTTTAATCCCATATATGCTAAAAGGCTGTTTAGAAAAGTGATATCGGATAAGTCCGGAACATTTTTTAAGGTTACTTTTTCTTTAGTTAAAAGTGAGGCACAGACTAATGGTAATGCAGCATTTTTAGCACCGCTGATATAGATTTGTCCGTTTAGTGTGTTGCCACCGATGATTTTTATTTTATCCATTGTCTTATCCTTTCGTTCTTAAACTTTGTTTTTATCTTCTTTGAGTTTTTTTAATTCCTGTTCCTGTTTTTTTCTTTTTTCCAAATTCTTCTTTAAGGCTTTAGCTTCTTTTTCTATTCGGATATCCTGTCTTTTTTTATTTTTTTCCATTATTCCTCCTTTAATTTGTTATAGCTTTATACTACAATCCAAAGGTATATAAATCCTTAAAAGATTGAGCTTTTACCACAAATTTTAAAAGTGAAAAATCATAGTGTTAAAATAAAAAATGCAAAACTGAAAACTTTTTTCTTGCAATAATAAAAAAGTATGTTATAAAACACTCTCGTTAAGTGATGCGGGTATAGCTCAGGGGTAGAGCGCAACCTTGCCAAGGTTGATGTCGTGGGTCCGAATCCCATTGCCCGCTCCAATTAAAATAAAAAGCTCCCTTTAAGGGAGCTTTTTGTTATTGGCAAGCGCATTTACCGTGCTTGCTTATTCCTAATGTCCAAAATCATGAACAGATAGGAATAGTTTTCTTTTCTCTTTCTGAGAAAATTTTTCAGTTCTTGATTCATAATCTTAAATTTTGAAAGTTCTCCGGTTCACCTCGGAGCAAATTTGATAAAACTGCAAGGGGAACTCTGCACCTTTAGATAAACAGACAAGCAATCTACTTATTTTTAATGACCCAATTATTGACCAATCAACAAAATAATATCATCATTATACGTAAGTGCTGTCAGTGTACCGTAGAAAAAATTTTTGTCAATAATTTATGTGTTTTTTAAGGTCGCTCTTATGATGACCTTTTGCCTCTTTTATCTGTTCTTAAAATAACTAAATATTAAAGAATCAGCACTACACTCAAATAAATTTTTATGGAGATGACAATGAGTTTATTTAATAAAAAAGATACACCTGATGAAAATGCTGATAATTCAGCAAAAAAAGTCCGTACACCAACTGTTCAGAGTAGTGCTGCTTTGTTGCACAAAGAGGGGCGAGTGCAACCTAAACCGGCGGAAGATAATGTTCCACCCAAAACAACAAACGAAACTGTTTTTTCTGATTTGTACATTACACCGGATAAAACTTGCTATGTTTGGAGCGGAAAGAGTAACAGCGGTTTGAAAATCGCTAATTTTACCGATTTGAAGGAATTTATTGCCGCAGTCGTTGAAAAATATGATGGAGAAAACAGCAGTTACTCATTAAAATTTAAAGGACGCGATTATCGCATTGAGCGCACGGTTGCTCTGGAGGGAGAACAATTCTGTGCGCGCAAAATGCCGACAACCATTCCGGATGTGGAAAAACTCGGATTTCCTTTGGGTATTTATCGTCAACTTTTGTCTTTGGCTGATAAAAGCGGTTTAATTTTATTGTCCGGCGCAACCGGAACGGGTAAAAGCACAACAATATCCGCGTTAATAAAAAAATATCTGCAAACAGAAGGCGGCTATGCTTTTACAATTGAAGACCCGATAGAAATGCCTTTGGATGGTATTTATCAAACACAAAATGGCGACTTAGGACTTTGCAAACAAACGACTCCCCCGAAAGGACTTTGGGAAGAAGGCATAAAATCTGCGCTTCGCTCTAAACCGCGTTATATTTATTTGGGTGAAATCCGTTCGCCGGAGGCGGCAGTTGAACTCCTGCGAGCGGCAACTTCAGGGCACTTGGTTTTTTCTACCATCCATGCCAATAATGTTAATGATGCGATTAACGCTATGGCGAAATATGCGGCATCAAGCGGTATGAGCGAAAGTATGGCTTATGATTTGATGGCTAACGGATTATTGGCTTGTATTCATCAAAACCTTGTTGGTTCGCCCAGAAAATTACAAGCAGAGGCATTATTTGCTAACCCTAATGTTACAGGTGGCTGTGCCGTTCGCGCCATGCTTAGAAGCGGCAATTTAAATATTGCAACCATTATGGAATCGCAAAAAGCTAAAATGGAAAAAGGGTTGCCGCTGTTTGAGCAATAGTTTTAAGGAATTATTGCCACAAGCAAGAGCAAGAAATAAATAGAAAACAGTAGCCAAATTACCTTGTCTTTTTCAATAAAGTTCATCGGGTCATCATGGTTTTGTTTTTTGCTTACAAGATAGCACAATCTTAGCATGAATAAGATGTACGGAATCGTTGTCAGAATTAAAGAAATTTTACCAGAAAAGCTTTCGTAGCACCACAGACCATATCCCGCTATGGCTAAAATCAAATTTGTCAGCAGTATGTTGTGCAGGATTTTAATATCTACCCCCTGCATTGATAAGCGCCGTTCAGACATTTGTGATAGTAAGTTATATTCTAAAATTCGCTTAGATGAAGTAAAAAACATTGACGTGCATAACACCATTAACGCTGAGGAAAATGAAACAGGTAAAGCAACGGCATAAAACCCGGCCATCAGCCTTAAGATGAACCCGATACTGATACACGCCATATCAACAAACTTTATCTTTTTAAGTATCGTTGAATAAAATATGTTTAAGATAAAATATACCAAAATACATAAATTGCTTGCCTTAACAATGTGGAATCCGGCAAATATTGCCAAGCATAACAATATAACTAAAATTATGGCGGCCTTATTTACAGATATTTTTCCCTGCGCAAGCGGACGAAGACTTTTAATCGGATGTGTTTTATCTTTCGCAAGATCTTTAATATCATTAAAAATGTAAACAGCCGATGACATTAAGCAAAAGGTTACAAAAACTTTCAGCGTTTCTATTGCTTCATTAGAAAATATATTACCTAAATAAACCATCGGTAAAAATATGACCAAATTTTTGATATAGTGGTCTATTTTTAACAACTTGTATATTGTATTTAATTTTTCCATCTTATTTTCTTCCATATTTATCCAAGAATAATAAGACTGTTGCTGAAAAGTCATCTCTTATTTTACTTTGTTCAAGATTTTTTATAAAATCAGGCTGTCTTTTCATTTTTTCCATATTATTTAGTTGAACCTGCTTTTGCTCTGTGAAATTTAATGCTGCCAGACTTATCTCTTTGTAGCTAATAGCCGAGTTTATAAAGATAATTAAGCAACATATAGAGCTTATCAACTTTTGTTTTGCTGATGAAGCATTTGAGGCGTACAGCGCCAAAACCAGTATCGGTATAGCGTAAAACTGCGGCACATATCTTGCCCACCAATTTTCCAAATTAAGCAACACGCTTAGAATTAAGAGGCCTAAAACCATAAGACCGGTGCTTTTATCTTTTTTATTTTTGTACCTAATGAAAAATGACAGCAGAACAGATAAAATTAAAATACCGCTCCATAAAACACCAAAACCGCATTGGCGAACATCCCAAAATCTTAAATATGGTAGCTCCTCCTTTTTGACTGTAAAAGGAGCTTTAAGTTTTAACTTATTGTCTAAAGATTTAAATTCCGCAAATGAATTATCTACTCGGCTAAATGTTGACATAAACAATTTATACGCCATTGATTTATTGTGAAATTCCGTTGGCATATTGTGTTCCATGATATCAGCCGTATCAGAGCCAAAAACCGGATATAAAATATGCTTACCTTGTGCAATATTGGTAAAATACGGATTTGCCGCACAAACCAATAACAACCCGACAACAACCAAGCTTGTTTTCTTTAGTATCTTTGCGGTATTTTTCTTCTTGAAATACCACAAATAAAGACCATAAAAAAACAGTATTTCCGCCGCATAAATCAGTCCGACGAGTTTGATATTTGCTAAAATAATGGCGCTTATTGTTAAGATAAGCCAAGCTGTTTTGTTTAGATAATTTGAACATTCAATATCAATAAGCGATAATACCATAAGCATAAAATAAACATACACAAGATTATCTACATAGAAAGTATGCATTTGTGCGAGTGAAACCGGATTTATCACCATTAATATGGAGAATACCACCGCAATAACAGTATTATTTTTAAATAAATGTTTTTTAAGGGTGTAAAAAGTGTAAAAACCGAGTATCACCAAAGATAGAAAATTAAGAGTTTTCCCTAATTCAATGTTTTCGGTTAAATAATAAATATTTGCGGCGACTATCTCAGCAAATTTAGGGTAACTGTTCACGTATTCCAAACCGTTTATTTCTACATTCCAATTTTGGTGTAAAAAAGATGTTGCCGTTGTATATATCGGGTTCCAACCTTTTTTTAGGAATATAATTCCGGTTTGATGATACCATTGTCCATCGTTAGACATATCCATTATTTGTTCGGAAATATATCCGCACAACAATGTCAGCAAGACTATGATTATCAGTGAAATAATTGTTTCTTTAGGCTTATAATTACATAGTTTTACGGGGGCATAAATTGCACAAACCACGGCAATCAGAATATAGCTTAAATTTATGCTTAAGCCAAATATGAAACCTATT
>DEKL01000003.1:0-25182 GCA_002353835.1 Alphaproteobacteria bacterium UBA2723 | reverse complement strand
TAAAATGTAAAGCGTGAAAATCCCTATCAATAATGATAACGTTATATTCAAGCTAAGCTGTTGTCCCATTATTTTTGCTTTCTAAACGAAAAATATTTATGAATAAAAAATGTTAAGCAAGTAATGATAACAACTGAACAAAGCTGAGCTATGGTTTTATTTAAGTTTGGAACAAGCAACCAGATACTATCTGCCGGCAATGTTTCTGCTATATGCGTTACCTTCACAAAAAACGCCAGCAGGCCGGTATTAATAAAATATAGCATAATGTAGGAAGAAAATGCTTTGACATACTCTTTCCAAAAATTACCATGGCTACGGAATACATAGTAACGCATGGTCGTAATAGAGATGTTAATATTGATAAGGTTCATCAAAAACAATGATAATTGCTCGCGTCCGGATGTAATATAAAGAAAAGCACAATATATCAGAAAAGACACCGCCGTATTAAACCCGCCGACGAGTAAAAAGCGTAATTTTTCATTTTGCTTAAACCAAATATTTTCTAAGTATTTATATGCTTTGACGACAAACATTATATTTCTCCTATTTTTAGTTCAGTATAGGAAAAAAAGATATAAAATCTCGTAAAAAAAATCGGTTTTCCTCGTATTTCTTTGTTTTTCTTAAATTTGTGCTTGCAAAAAACGGTATTCGTGATAAAAACTTGAGAAGTTTTTAGGAGAATAACAATGGCTGTTGATAATGATACCGTTAGACGGATTGCCTTTCTTTCCAGATTAAAAGTTGAGCCGGATAAACTGGAAGAAACAAAACAGGAATTTAATAAGATTTTAGCATGGGTAGAAGAACTCGGCGAAGTTAATACAGATAATGTAGAACCGCTTGTTTCGGTTAATAACGAATCTCTTACTTTACGTGAAGATGATGTTACAGCGGGGCATATGAGTGAAGCCGTTTTAGCAAATGCGCCGGCAAAAGAATTTGGTTATTTTGTCGTTCCTAAGGTTGTGGAGTAAGGTTATGACCGATTTAACAGATTTAACTATTAGCGAATCGCTTAAAAAATTAAAAGCAAAAGAAATTTCCCCTGTTGAGTTAACAACAGCATACATTGAAAAAATGAAGAATAACGACAAGTATAATGCTTATGTTACAACAACTGAGGATTTAGCATTAGCACAAGCTAAAGAGGCAGAAAAGAGATATGCCAATGGTACAAACCGTCCTTTGGAAGGAATCGCTCTCGGCATTAAAGATTTATTTTGTACGAAAGGTGTTCGCACGACAGCTTGTTCTCACATTATAGATAATTTTGTGCCGCAATACGAATCAACCGTTACCCAACATTTACTTGATGACGGCGCTTTGTTCTTAGGTAAGCTTAACCTAGATGAATTTGCCATGGGCGGCAGTAATGAAACGAGTTGCTTCGGTCCGGTTGTTAACCCATGGAGCAAAGAAACAAAGCTTGTTGCCGGCGGTTCTTCCGGCGGTTCAGCTGCGGCAGTAGCGGCAAAGATGTGTGCGGCAGCTACCGGTACGGATACCGGTGGTTCTATTCGTGAGCCGGCAGCGTTTTGCGGGGTTACCGGTATTAAGCCGACATACGGTCGTTGTTCGCGCTACGGAATCGTTGCATTTGCTTCTTCTTTAGACCAAGCCGGACCTATTGCCAAAGATGTTACGGATTGCGCCATATTACTTAACAGTATGGCCGGTTATGATGCTAAAGATTCTACATCTTCAAAAGTTGACGTACCGGATTTTACTTCATTTATCGGCAAAGATATTAAAGGTCTTAAAGTGGGCATTCCGCAAGAGTATCGTCCGGATGGCTTAAATAAAGAAATATCTGACTACTGGGATAAAGCGGCACAAATCTTAAAGGATGCCGGAGCAGAAATTGTTTCTGTCAGCTTGCCGCATACAAAGTACGCCTTACCGACATATTATGTTATTGCGCCGGCAGAAGCCTCTTCCAACTTAGCTCGTTATGACGGTGTTCGTTACGGCAACCGTAAAGAGGGTAACGGTTTGGATGAGCTCTATATCAATACGCGCACAGAGGGTTTCGGCAAAGAAGTAAAACGCCGTATTCTTATCGGCACGTACGTTCTTTCTGCCGGCTATTATGACGCTTATTATCTTAAGGCGCAAAAAGTTCGCAGACTTATCAAAAATGATTTTGATGAAGCCTTTAAGAAATGTGATATTTTACTTACACCAACAAGCCCGATTGAGCCTTTTGCCATCGGGGATAAAAAGATGTTAGAGAATCCGATAAATATGTACCTTAATGACGTGTTTACCGTTTCAGTTAACCTCGCCGGTTTACCAGCTATGAGTTTACCAATCGGGTTATCTCAAAACGGATTACCTTTCGGTATGCAACTTATCGGCAAAGCATTTGATGAGGAAACTATTTTTAAGACCGCCTACCAATTAGAGCGTGGTGCAAATTTTGTGAGGATGTAAAAAATGTCAGAATATATTATCACAACAGAAAAAGGAAAATGGGAAGTTATCTGCGGTTTAGAGATACACTGCCAAATTATTTCTCAGTCTAAGATATTCTCCGGTGCCTCCACAGAGTTTGGTGATGACGTTAATGAAAACGTTTCTTTTGTTGATGCCGGTATGCCCGGAATGTTGCCGACACTTAACAAAGAGTGTGTACATCAGGCAGTTAAAACCGGTTTAGGGTTAAATGCGGTTATCAATAAATATTCCGAATTTTCACGCAAAAACTACTTTTATGCAGACCTACCTCAGGGGTATCAGATTACGCAATTTCAATACCCGATTGTCGGCGAAGGGGCAATAGATATTGACTTGCCGGATGGAACAACCAAAACTATTCGCATTGAGCGTATGCATATTGAACAAGATGCCGGTAAATCAATACACGATATGTCACCGACAAAGAGTTTTATAGACCTTAATCGTGCCGGTGTCGGCTTAATGGAAATTGTGACCAAGCCGGATTTTCGTTCTCCTGATGAGGCAGGTGCTTTTTTAAGAAAATTACGTTCTATTTTGCGTTATCTCGGCACTTGTGACGGCAACATGGACGAAGGTTCTATGCGTTGTGATGTTAATGTTTCCGTTCGTCCGTATGGTTCTGATGAATTACGTACCCGTTGCGAGATGAAAAACGTTAACAGCGTTAAGTTTGTTATGCAGGCAATAGAATCGGAAGCCAAGCGCCATGTTGAAACATACGAGGCCGATGGCGATATTGCGCAGGAAACAAGACAGTTTGACCCGGCAACACAAACCACCAAAGTTATGCGCAAGAAGGAATTTGCTCATGACTACCGTTATTTTCCGGAGCCGGATTTACCACCGCTCGTATTAAGTGATGAATTCATCAATAAAATCAAAAGTGAGTTGGTTGAATTGCCTGATGCAAAAAAAACTCGTTTTATTAAAGAACTCGGTTTAACCGCTTATGACGCTTCGGTTATCTGCGAAAATAAAGAAACAGCAGATTTCTTTGAAAAAGCGGCAAAAGGGCATGATGCCAAAAAGGTTGCCAACTGGTTGATGGGCGATTTCTTTGCCATGCTTAATGAGAAGAAGTTAGAGCTTAAGGACTCCCCTGTTTCAGCCGAAAATCTCGGTAAATTGGTTGAGTTGATTACATCCAATGTTATTAACGGCAAGACCGCCAAAGATGTTTTTGCCATTATGGCGGAAACGGGCGAAAATCCGGATAAAATTGTGGAAGAAAAAGGCTTAAAACAGGTAACGGATACTTCAGCCATTGAAAAACTGATAGATGATTTATTGGCCTCGGCAGCTGATAATGTTGCGGCTTATCGCGGCGGAAAAGTCGGTTTGTTCGGCTGGTTTGTCGGACAAGTGATGAAGCAATCTCAAGGCAAAGCGAATCCGCAAGTGGTTAATGAGCTTTTGAAGAAGAAGCTAGGATAATTTAAGGGTAAAATTTGAGTGTCTGATTGCGAATGGATGCCGGTTGGCAAAAATTCATTTACTTTTTTGTAAACTAAAATTTTTACCACCGGACATTCGCTTCCATCCATCCCAAATTTTTCACCTTAAAACTGTCTGAATCTAGTTATGATTTCTTTCTATTAAACATCAAAATTAATTTATTTGTGATATGATATTTTAAAATTGGCTATTTACTTTTTATTGCCTAATTTTTTAAATAAATCATCTTCCCACTTTAAGGCATCTTTTAATGCTTTTTGTATTGTCTCTCTTAAATCTGAAATTCCCTCTTCGCTATCTTCTACAGGATATTGCCAACTTTTTATTATTCTCCATTTTTTCGCCTCTTTAGAATCACCTGGCTTAATTATTTGAATAATTTTTTGTATATTGCCTTGAGTTGATTCTGGAATATTTTTTAGTGCGAACACAAAGCCTAACCTTATACTATTTTTTCTTACTGCAAATTCATATGCGTACACATGTGCATCATTCCATGAACCATTACTTTGAGATAAATCAGGAAGAAATTGTGTCATGTTAGGTGTATAAAAACGGATATATGCATTCATTCTTTTGCTATTGTCAAATGTAATCAGTCTCTTTGATGCATATTCTTCAAGTACGTTTTTTATTACTTCGGAATACTGACCTTTGTCAAAGCGATATTCATATATTAAGTCTAAAGCTTTCTTGTGTTTATTGTATATTTTGTTACAAATATCTACTAATTCCTTATCTTCCACAACATCTCTCCTTATTACATCTATATAATTGTTAATCAATAACCTAATATCCGGCAACAAATCAATAGAGGTAGAAAGTTTAGCTAAAATTTCTACAGCTCTTTCATAAGTAAAGACTATCCAATTGTCGCTACTAGGTTCCTCACCATCCGGTGTCAAATAGATAAATATTTTTTTATAGTCTGGATACTCGCTATTTATTATATGTTCATATCGTACAAGCTGGTTATCATGTTCATGGCTGCCTATTTTATTTTCAATTACAA
The DNA here is from genome assembly GCA_002353835.1 of Alphaproteobacteria bacterium UBA2723. Taxonomy (GTDB): domain Bacteria; phylum Pseudomonadota; class Alphaproteobacteria; order RF32; family CAG-239; genus CAG-267. The sequence continues at coordinate 20,246 of DEKL01000003.1, read as the reverse complement.
CCACCACTTTTTCTTCTTCAGAAAGCAGCATTATATCAATATTTTTCCATTCTCTATACACACTAAAGCTATAAAAATCCATCAACATAAATTTAAATATATTTTCTTCTATATCCGAATTTTGTATCAAATTTTGAAAAAAATGTTTTGTATAATTGTCCCCTAGCCCATGATTTTCATTTGCATCTAACAACCATGCCAACATATTGCTATGTCGAATTTCGTTTCTTGATGCTTTTAATACGTCAAAAATATTAAATTTGTCTGACCACTTAGAAAGTTCCTGCAGACAATCTATATCTAAAAGGAAATCTGTTAGAGATTTTTCTATTTCTTTGTCAACCATGTCTTATTCCTTTATTTACCTTGTTTTTTCTACAATATAAATTATTAAATTTTGGTATAGCTTGCGCTTTCCAGGTACCATATACCAACCTTGCTATAAATCTGCCCTGTCCAGTATAAAAAGCCCCTTATAAACATAGACATTAGTTCTATAAAACCTTTATTTTGCAAAATCAGCTATTTATATTTTTTGTGTCTATTACCCCCTGCGTCATCCCGAATTTATTTCGGGATCTAGCAATCGGTAAAACTTTAGGTATAACCACAAAAGGGATTGTCATCAGATATAATGGTGGCCAGATGCTGAAACAGCTCTGCATACAGGCTCNNACAAGTTCAGCATGACGCGTAAGAGAAAAGACTGAGCATGACTCAAAATGACAGTAGGAAAGAATTGTAATGTAAAGGAACAGGCCTATGAACAAAGTTAATATCGCTAATTATATCATTTATGATTTGGCTAATCATTTTAATGAAACAGCTTCTTCTGATATTGATAAAGATATCGTCAATTTTGTGGCGGAAAGCTGGCATAAAAAACATTATGTCTCTGTTTCACATGATGTTAAAAATCACCACAATGACCTTATTCACCAAAAGTTTATGATGTAACCGAATCGGGTAACGTTATGCTGTCAATATAGCAATATTTAGAGCTTTAAAAAAATTTTTTATTTCATACTTTTTTGCTTGTTGGTTTTATTGTTATGAGGATAAAAAGATGAGCAGAAAAGAACGCGATAGATTAAGAGAAAATATGGTCTTTGTCGGCACGATTTACGATAGCTTTGAAGCCTTGGAAGAAACTCTCGGTAAACTCAAATTAGAAAGACCGTTGTTTATTACTCATATTGCTAAAATGGCTTTTGCCGAAGAAGTTTTTAAGCGTGCGGAAAAAACTCAAGAAACCCCGATTTTATGTAAAATCGCACCGCCTAAAATGATGCCTGACCGTACACAGAGTAATTTATACAATTAGATAAAATACAGGGCAGATCCTGAAACAAGTTCAGGATGACGCTCTTACTACAAAAAAACACCCCGAATTGCTTCGGGGTGTTTTGCTCTTTTTAAGGCTTATTAGCCGATAGAACCAAAGTAGTTATCTTCGTCTTTATGCTCAACAGCACGTAAATCAAACAGATTTAAGAATGCTGTACAAATATAAATTGAAGAATATGTACCAATTATCAAACCGGCAAAAATTGTAAAGGAGAAGCTGGCAAGCGCATCACCACCCCAAAAATACAACGGCAATACCGCAATCAATGTGGTTACACCGGTTAAAATCGTACGAGAAAAAATATCATTGATACTCTTATTTAACAAATCTAACTGCGGCATCTTACGGTATTTTTTCAAATTCTCACGAATACGGTCATAGTTAACAACCGTATCGTTTATTGAATAACCGACAAGAGTTAAAATCGCGGCAACCGTTGTTAAACTGAAATCAAAACGGAAGAACGATAATAAGCCGACCGTGATGAGAATATCATGAAACAAACCAATCAACGCACCAAGAGCAAACTGCCACTCAAAACGTACCCAGATGTAAATAGCAATTGCTGTCATCGCCAAAACAGAGGCAATAATACCGGCCATCTTGAGTTCGTCACCAACTTGCGGACCAACGTTTTCAACACGGCGGTATTCATAGCTGCTACCTAATATCTTCTTGATATCTACAACAGCCTTTCTTTGTGCTTCTTCATCAGCATTTTCGGCTTGAGCTCTAATCATCAACTCATCACCTTTTTCGCCAATGGTTTGTAAATTCAATTCATCTAACTTCAAAACACTTAATTTAGAACGAATCTCTTCAACGTTAATCGGTTGCTCGGACTTAATCTCCATCAGCACACCGCCGGAAAAATCAATACCGAAGTTAAAGCTTTTGAAGTATATGCTTAAACAAGATAAAACAACCAAGACTGCAGAAAGTGCATACGTAAATTTACGCGCTTTCATAAAATCTATATTTGTATCTTTTGTAATCCATTTTAACATAGTCATTTTATTATTCCTTCTAAATTAAATCGGTAATGCTTTTGGTTTGAAACGATTATACCACGCTGTAATAATCAAACGTGTTACCGTAACAGACGTGAACAAAGAGGTTAAAATACCAATTGCTAATGTTACGGCAAATCCTCTAACCGGTCCGCTACCAAAGTAGAACAGTACAGCAGCAGCAATTAAGGTTGTTAAGTTAGAGTCAATAATTGTTCCCCAAGCAAATGTGAAACCTGTTTCAATGGCGTCTTTAATAGAACGTCCGTTTTTAACTTCTTCTCTCATACGTTCAAAAATAAGAACGTTTGCATCTACTGCCATACCGATTGTTAAGATGATACCGGCAATACCGGGAAGCGTTAATGTGGCACCAAATACACTTAAGGCACCTAACATCAAGAACAAGTTTAAGAACACGGTAATTGATGTAAATAAGCCAAATAAGCCATAGGCTAACAGCAAGAATACGATGACACCGATAAGACCGATAATGGAGGCAAAGACACCGGCTTTAATACTGTCTGCACCAAGACCGGCACCAACCGTTCTTTCTTCTAAGATGTTTAACGGCGCAGGTAAAGCACCGGAACGGAGTAACAATGCTAATTCCTGTGCGCTTTCTGATGTATAGTTACCGGTAATAACACCTGAACCGCCGGTAATTGCGGATTGAATTGTCGGTGCGGAAATAACTTCATCATCCAAAACAATGGCTAACTGTTCGCCAACATTGTTTTTGGTAACTTCGCCAAACTTTTTAGCGCCTAAGTTATTAAACTTAAAGCTGACAGCGGCAGAACCGTCTTGGAAAGAAACACCGGCATCAGTTAATGTTTCACCACCGACAGCCGGCTTTCTGACAATAACATATTGCTCACCGCCGGAACCACGGATAATACGTGAAGAGCTCTTTAATTTACCACGCTTTGCTTCTGTTACAGTGGTAGAACTATCAACCAAGTGGAATGTCATCTTTGCGGTTTTACCTAAAAGAACTTTAACTTCTTCCGGATTTTGAATACCAGGTAATTGAACTAAAATACGTCCATAGCCTTGGCTTTGAATAATAGGTTCGTTTGTGCCATATTCATCAATACGCTTACGAACGATTTCAATGGATTGATCAACCAACTTTGCTTTGATTTGGTTTAAGGCTTGCTCGTCATAAGTTATAACTAAAGTGCCGTTTGCTTCAGAAACTGTTAAACCTTCATCCATCTTTCTTAAAGGTGTAATAGCTTTAGAACGTGCATTAGCATCTTCAATTTTAACTCTTAGGCCGTCTGCACCGGAGCTGATATTTTGATAGCGAACGCGAGCATCTTTTAATGCGGCACGAGCAGAATCTTCTAAGCTTTGCATTCTGTCTTTTAAGGCAGCATTCAAATCAACTTCCAACAAAAGGCTTGAGCCGCCCTGCAAGTCTAACCCGAGATTTACAGGTTGCCACCATGACGGCAATGTTGTTTTTGCATCTTTGACAAAGTTTGGTACGGCATAAAAAATACCGATTAAGCAAACCGCCAAAATCATGATTATTCTTTGTAATGATAGTTTGTACATTTGTATCTCTCTTTGAAATTATTTACTGTTTTTACCAGAAACCACGTCCTTAACGGATGAGCGGGAAACTTTAATTTTTACGTTTTCAGCAATTTCCACCGTTAAGATATCTCCTTCGGCTTTAACCACTTTGCCATAAATGCCACCACCGGTTATAACCTCATCTTTTGGTTGGATTGCGTTAAGCATTGCTTCATGCTCTCTCATTCTCTTTTGTTGAGGACGAATCAGTATGAAGTAAAAAATTAAAAAGACCAGTATCAACTGGACAATAAAACCTGCCATCGGGCTTGGCTCTGTTGCCGCAGCTGCAGCCTCAGTCGCCGCCATAGCTTCTGTTATAAACATATTTTTCTCCATTCAAAATTAATTTTGCTTAGGCGAGTTTAAGGCAAAAAAAACAGCTATACAACTTAAAACTCTAAGATTTACCACGAAATTTTGCGGTTTTTAGCAAAAAATAGATTTTATTTAAATGATTTAGGGTAAATATGTGCGCGGATTAACCGCTTTTTTACCGGCACGCACCTCAAAATGCAATTGCGGAGTATTAACACTGCCGGTACTGCCGACTGTTGCAATTTTTTCGCCACGCAAAACCGTCTGTCCTTTTTTTACATACAGTTTATCATTATGCGCATACGCGGTGATATAACCGTCTGCGTGTTTAATTAACACCAAATTACCAAAACCTTTAAGTTCATTTCCGGCATAGGCGACAACTCCTTTATCTGCCGCTCTGACGTTTGTACCAAGTGCGGCTTTGATGTTTATACCATCATTGCGACGCCCTTTACCGACAACACCGAAATTAGAAACAACCGAGCCGTTTACCGGCCACATAAATTTACTCTTACGATATGTTGAAACTGTTTTGCGCGGTGCTGTTTTTGCTATTTGTTTTTTTGCCGGCGCTGAGGCTACTTTAGTGTTTTTTGCAACATTGTTTTTTACCGTTTTTTTATTTGTTGAAGTACCTTTTTTGTAGGAATAACTGCTTGTAACACCATGCGTATCATCCGCATAATGTTTATCTACATTAACACTGCTCGGTAAGGCTAAAACTTGTCCGACATTTATGGCATACGGTTCGCTTAAGCCGTTTAACTTGCTTAATGATGTTATATCTACATCATATTTTCTGGATATACTGTAAAGGGTGTCACCTTTTGCAACCGTGTAGGTTTGCCGTCTCGGAAGACGTAACCTTTGCCCGACATTTAACGTGTATGGTGCGGAAAGATTATTTTCTTCTATAAGACTCCTTAAAGGAACTTCATATTGTTTGGATATACTGTAAAGGGTATCCCCTTTTTGCACTTCTATATGATTGGCTGTATATCCTATCCCATGACTATTATACAAAGGAATACCGCCTTTCCAAGCATAACAGCCGGCAAGTAACGGCAATAAAGCTAATATGACCAAAACTTTTTTCATAAAACCTTCCTTTGTTAACTCTTTTATTGTAAAACAAAATAACTAAATATTCGTTAAACTGGCCTATATTATCGGCTTGATTTTTATAAACCTTTGGCTTATAAAATTAAATCATTTAACGAAAGGATTATGCGGATAATGGATAATAAACCCCAAATTGTTGATGAAAGCGGCGATAAGTACAAATTCGGCTTTGTGACGGATATTGCTGCAGATATTGCGCCGAAAGGTTTAAATGAAGACATTATCCGCCTTATATCTCAAAAGAAAAACGAGCCGGAATGGCTTTTAGAATCGCGTTTAAAAGCTTATCGCCATTGGCTTACAATGAAAGAACCGACATGGGCAAAAGTGACTTATGATAAGATTGACTATCAGGATTTATTTTATTACTCCGCACCTAAGCAAACCGCAAAACCCAAAAGCCTTGATGAAGTTGATCCGAAATTATTGGAAACCTATAACAAACTCGGTATTCCGCTAAAAGAGCAAGAAGCTCTTGCCGGTGTGGTTGCGGTTGATGCGGTGTTTGACAGCGTTTCGGTTGCTACCACTTATAAAGCCCAACTTAAAAAACAGGGAATTATTTTCTGCTCTATATCCGAGGCGGTTAAAGATTACCCCGAACTCGTCAAAAAATATCTCGGCTCGGTTGTGCCTTATACAGATAATTTTTTTGCGGCGCTTAATTCGGCTGTGTTTACGGACGGCTCTTTTGTTTATATCCCGAAAGGGGTAAAATGCCCGTTGGAACTTTCCACATATTTCCGTATCAATGCCAAAAATACCGGACAATTTGAGCGTACGCTGATTGTAGCAGATGAAGAAAGTTATGTTTCATACTTAGAGGGGTGTACTGCACCGCAACGTGATGAAAATCAGCTTCACGCGGCGATTGTGGAAATCGTTGTTCATAAAGATGCGGAAGTTAAATATTCTACCGTGCAAAACTGGTATCCGGGCGATAAGGACGGCAAGGGCGGCGTTTATAATTTTGTGACCAAACGCGCGCTTTGTGACGGTGAAAACGCTAAAGTTTCCTGGACACAGGTAGAAACGGGCTCGGCTGTAACGTGGAAATATCCGTCTTGCGTTTTGAAAGGTGATAATTCCAAAGGCGAATTTTATTCTGTGGCACTGACAAACAACCATCAACAGGCAGATACCGGTACAAAGATGATTCACTTGGGCAAAAATACGACTTCGCGGATTATTTCTAAAGGTATTTCTGCCGGATTTTCCGACCAAACGTATCGTGGTTTGGTTAAAGTCGGCAAAAACGCAACCGGCGCACGTAATTATTCACAATGTGATAGTCTGCTCATTGGAAAAACCTGTGGCTCGCACACTGTACCATATATTGAAAATGCTTGCAAATCTGCCATTTTGGAGCACGAAGCGACAACTTCAAAAATCAGCGACGAACAACTTTTTTACTGTAAACAACGCGGCATTTCCGAAGAAGATGCGGTTAGCCTGATTGTTAACGGTTTCTGCAAAGAAGTTATGCAAAAACTGCCAATGGAATTTGCCATAGAGGCGGCAAAGCTGATAGATATTTCGCTTGAGGGTAGCGTAGGTTAATTATTTGTAATCTAATTTTTGCATAATCTTAGCTTTTTGTTCTTCAAATTCTTTTTCAGTTAATATTCTTGCATTTTTGAGATTTAAGAGCTTTGTTAATTTGCTTATCTGTCTGTTACTGATTTCTTTAACTTTGTTGTCTTTTTTCATAATTTTGTTTTTTTGATTTTCAAACTCTTTCTCTGTTAATGCCCTTTCTTTTTTTAAGAAAAAAAGTTTTGAAAGCTTATCCATTTGTCTATTACTAATTTCTTTATCTGTTGAGATTAAAACTATTTTTTTTATTGTTTCTTTCTTTTTTTCAATATTTTCTTTCAAATTGTTTTTTACTTCATTGCCAATCTCTTGCAGTCGCTTAATTACATATAATATAACACAAACAGTTATGATAAATACAATTATCTTAACAAAATCATTATTCCATATTTCAGAATAATGGTTAGCTATTTTTCCCGTTGCTTTTATTGTTTGAGCATAAAAGAGTGCTCTATACATTTTCTACCTCTTTTCAGTATCTATAATTTGTCTGTCTATAGTTTGTTTTTTTAGCATTTGGTTGCCTACAAGCATAAATTAATTTTCTTGAAGCAACCCATTCACTAGCAACTTTATCTTTAACATCAAAACCAAATGGGCAGTCCTCGCTTGCTTTTTTATAGCAATTTCCTAATGAGAGAAAGTTTGTATCGCACCGTGCCTCATATACTGTTACACCATTCATATCTGTATATAAAGGAGTGGACGTTGCACACGCACTACAAAAGAAAACTGCTAATAAAATAATTTTTTTCATCTTCTAATCTCCTTAGTTTAAGCCACAAAAAAATCGCCTAAGCAAGGCGATCGGAGAGTTAGAAAATCATACCATCTGAAATGACCGTTTTAGCCTTTAAAGCTAAAGAGCTTCTGAACATACGCTAGAACCTCCCCGACCATTTTCATGTCGGGGATATATTTATTGTTGCCACACTTTGTAGCTAACAATATGACGATACTATATCCAGCACCGCAGATGATTAAGAGTTTTCTAAGACTCCGAGCCGTTTCCAGCTCACTTGTAGCCTATATGAAGATATGCTAAATTTCAGTTAACGATTTTTGCTTTTTAGAATCTGTTTGCTTTTTAAATATGTCTTATTATACTTATCTTCATACAATTTATTACTATCTCTATACATGTTAAATTAAAAATTTTAAGATTATGACACAACAAGAAAAATTTGCGATTTGGGATGCCACGTACCCTGAAATCAAGGAAGTACGTGCTTATCTTGACCGTATGTGCGGTAAAACGCCATTGCCATTGCTCTATCTTTATCCGAAGGACAACAAGGTAAGAGTTACGCAAGATGTTTTGATTGAAGAAAAGGACCGTCTGGTCGGGATTTTTCTTGATGAGAACACCGTCGTTTATCTGAAATCGCTGACAAAAGACAGCATTTCATCTCTGTATGAAGGAGATGCAGTTTGGGGTCTTACAGACAAAGAGGTTAAAGCATGGGTTAAAAACCATTTTACGGATTTACCTAACGTGCGTGCCGCAACAAAAAAAGACATAAAATTGCTTAACAACAAGCGTCATCTCTTCTCTACAACATTGGAAATTCTTCAATATCACCATTTGGACACACCACATCTCTCATCTACCCATCTTGGTTGGATTAAGGATAATGCGTACACCATAGAACATTGGGATGGTGAAACAAGAATTTTCTACTATCTTGAGCATAGCGGAGATTTGCTCGTTTTTTCCGATTACACAGCTGACGAAATTGCGAAAGCAACCGTTCGTGATCAATTCTTTCGTCCGTAAGAGCCTAGCTCTTGCGGATTTTTTTATTTGCCGTTATCAATAACCTTTATGGCATCATCAAGGGTGATTTCACCACCGCGGAGACCGGACGGAATCCGATAGTTATCTTTACCGCACTTGATGTATTGCCCATAACGACCAACGGCTAATTGTATTTCTTGTTTTAAACGCGGGTGCATTCCCAAAACCTTGGCTTCCGCTCTCGGTTTTGCACCTTTAAGCAATTCTTCGGCGCGCTCTTTAGTGATGTTAAAAATATTATCTTCACCGGTTAAAGAACAAGACTTGTTACCTTGTTTGATATATTGCCCGAATTTGCCGATATTAACCGTGATATCATCCCCTAAATCAAACGGCAGACTTGCCAATTTTTCGGCTTGCTCAAAGGTTACCTCTTCCGGATTTAAGAATCGCGGCAAAGCAATACGCTTCGGTTTTTCCGTTGTTGCTGTGGCATCTTCGCCTAATTGAATATAGAATCCGTACGGACCTTTCTTTAAGTAAATATTTAAGCCACCATGCTCACCTAAAAGTTTATCTTCCGGCGCAGGTGCTTTTTCACCGGATTGTTCTTCCTCATCTTTAATATCCATTAAAGGCTTTGTATATTTACATTCCGGATAATTTGAGCAACCTAAAAATGCACCGAATTTGCCCAGTTTTATACTTAAATGTCCTTTATGACATTCCGGACATTCCCGTGGGTCTGAACCGTCTTCTCTTGGTGGGAACAGATGATAAGATAAAACTTCATCTATCTTATTGATAACCTCGCTGACCTGCAACGGCTGAACAGACTGAATAGTGTTATAAAACTTCGTCCAGAACCCGCTCAAAAGCTTTTTCCATTGCATTTCACCGGCAGAAACGTCATCTAAAAATTCTTCCATTTGCGCCGTGAAATCATACTCAACATATTTCTTAAAGAAGTTTTCCAAGAATATAGTCACGATACGACCGCGATCTTCCGGAATAAAACGGAGTTTTTCCACTTTAACATATTTGCGTTCCTGTAAAACGGCAATAATAGATGCGTAAGTTGACGGACGACCGATACCCAATTCTTCCAATTTTTTAACTAAACTTGCTTCCGTAAACCTCGGTGGAGGGGTGGTCATGTGTTGTTCCGGCTTAATTGCTTTTTTAGAAACATCTTCACCGGTTTCAACATTCGGTAAAAGACGATTTTCATCATCTTCATCACTATCATCTTTGCCTTCTTGATATAGCTTTAAAAAGCCATCAAAAGCAATAACTTGTCCATTAGCACGCAACAGAATCTTTTTATCTTTAGAAATAGAATCTATAACAACTCTGTCTAATACAGCCGGTTGCATTTGGCAAGCAACCGTACGTTTCCAAATCAACTCATAAAGTTTATGCGAATCGGAATCTAACTTTTCTTCCATCTTCTTTGGCGTGTTCATCACGTCAGCCGGACGAATCGCCTCGTGTGCTTCCTGCGCATTTTTAGATTTTGTCTTATATTCTTTAGCTGTTTTCGGCAGATATGCCTCACCGAAATATTTTAAAATTGCTTCACGACAGGCGGCGATAGCCTCTTCAGAAAGGTTAACCGCATCCGTTCTCATATAAGTAATGTACCCGGCTTCGTATAATTTTTGCGCAACCTGCATTGTCTTCTTTGCAGGGAATCGCAATTTACGGGCAGCTTCTTGTTGCAAAGTAGATGTTGTAAACGGCGGCGCTGGAAAACGATTTGCCTTCTTACGCTCTATCTTCGCAATGCTAAAATCTTGCGCCTCAATTTTTGCCTTAGCAGCTTCGGCTTTTTCTTTGGTGTTAATGTCAAATTTTTCAAGTTTTTTGCCATCTAAATTGATTAAGTGTGACGGAATAAGCGAATCGTCTTTGGTCGCTAAATCAACATCAATTGTCCAATATTCTTCGGGTTTAAATTTTTCTATTTCCATCTCACGTTCACAAATTAAACGCAAAGCAACAGACTGAACACGTCCGGCAGATTTAGAACCAGGTAATTTACGCCACAATACCGGAGATAATGTGAAACCGACAAGATAATCTAAGGCACGTCTTGCCATGTAGGCTGAAACAAGATTTTCATCAATCTGACGCGGATTTTTAATTGCTTCCGTTACGGCTTTTTTGGTAATTTCATGGAAAACCACGCGTTCAATTTTTTTATCTTTTAATTTCTTTTTTGATGATAATTCTTCCAAAATGTGCCATGCAATAGCTTCCCCCTCTCTATCCGGGTCGGACGCGAGGACTAACGTATCACAATCTTTTAATGCCGTTATAATATCGTTTAAGCGTTTTTTACCGCCTGAGCTTAGTTCCCACACCATCTTAAAATCTTCATCCGGATTAACCGAACCGTCTTTACTCGGTAAATCTCTGATGTGGCCATAGCTTGCTAAAACTTTATAGTCTTTTCCCAAATATTTGTTAATCGTTTTGGCTTTCGCCGGAGATTCAACAACAACTAATTTCATATTTTTAACCTCTTTTAAGCTTTAGCTATCTTATTGCCCGGCAGGCGGATAACTTTATTTTCTAATTCCAATTCCACAACCATTCTCATCACAGTTTCTGCAGGAAGATTAATATTGCGTATAATATCATCAATATCTTCCCCGCTTTCTGAAATAAGAGATAATAATTCGGAATATTCATCTTTATTTTCTGAAATATCAGAATTATTTTCGCTATTGTCAAGCGAATATTCAAATAAATTGCCCGTTTCGGGTTCTTTCAATTTACGGGGCGCAAATTTAACCTGTGTAAAATTAAAATTATCTAAAATATCTTTTGTCTTTTCTACCAGTATTGCGCCTTCTTTAATTAAAAGGTTGCAACCGGCACATCTGTCATCATAAGGCGCGCCGGGAACAGCGTAAACATCTCGTCCCTGTTCTAAGGCTTGATGCACCGTTATCAATGAGCCGGAGTGAAGTCCTGCTTCTATAACCAAAACACCTTTGCTTAAACCGGAAACCAGACGATTTCTTCTGGGAAAATTTGTCGTCTGCGGTTTGGTGTGAAACGGGTATTCCGATAAAATAAGACCTTTTTCGGTAATTTTCTTATAAATTTCTTCATTTTCCCTAGGGTAAACAACATCTATTCCTGTTCCCAAAACCGCAATTGTATTACCGTTTTCAAGTAAAGCACCTTTATGAGCGGCAGCATCTATCCCCTTTGCCATTCCTGATACAATAACAATATCCCTTAATGCTAATTCAGAAGAAATCTGGGTGGATAAACGCTGTGCGCTTAATGATGCCTTTCTGGAACCAACCACCGCTAGCGCATTATCATTTTTTAATAATTCAACATTACCGAGGGCGTAAAGTATCGGTGGAAAATCTTCTATTTGTTTTAGGTTATAAGGGTAGTATTCATCTTCCAAAGTTATGAGATGTACATGCTTAATTTCTGCCGTCATCACCTCTTCTTCAGCTTTTTTATAGGAAAAGATTTCTCTTTTTTGAGAAACCTCTGCTAATGCTTTTTCAACACTACCGAAACGAGCCAATAAACGTCTGAAATTTATCGGCCCGATGCCTTGAGTGTTTATAAGCTGAATATATGATATAAGTTTTTCTCTATTCACTTTATCTTCTTCTTATTTTTTTAATTTAATTTTGCTTTCTTCTCCGTTAAGCAGTCTTTTTATGTTTGCATGATGACGAGCAACAACGAGTATAACTATTGCCGTATATACAAGCGTATATTCCATAGACGGCGCCAAGAAAAATGACAGTATCGGCACAAAAATCGCAGCAGTTAATGCAGAAAGAGAAGAATATTTAAAGGTAAAAGCCATTGCCAACCAGATAAACAATGCAATAACCGCTATCGGCCAGCAAGTCGCCAAAATAAAGCCGAATGCTGAAGCAACACCTTTTCCCCCTTTAAATTTAAGCCATACGGGAAAATTGTGTCCGATAACACCAAAAGCACCGGCTATCAGAGAAGCAGTGATGGCTTGCGCATTTTCATACCCCACCATTTTTCCAGCAACCAAGGCAGCGATACCTGCTTTAGAAGCATCTAACAATACTGTCAGCAATGCCAATGTTTTATTACCGGTGCGCAACACATTTGTTGCTCCGATATTTCCTGAACCGATTTTACGGATATCGCCATAACCGGCCAATCTGGTTAAAATCAAACCAAATGGTATTGAACCGACAAGATAACCAAAAACAGCGCTTAAAATATAAACCATACTACCTGACATTTATTTTCTCCTAAAATTGTTTTCATGTTAAATAAATGAGTAAAAATTTCAACTTATTTTCAATTAGGTGTGCATTTTATCTTGCATTAACGATTTATTTATTTAATATACTGTCAAATAATCAGCAGAGAGGGACTGATGAAAAAAACTTATAAAAGGATATTGTTAAAACTTTCCGGCGAAGGGTTGATGGGTAATCAACCATGCGGTATTGATGAGAAGGTTTTAAATATTTTTGCCGAAAGCATTAAAAAAGTTTATGCCAAAGATATTTCTTTATGTGTTGTTATCGGCGGCGGAAACTTTTATCGTGGCGTTAATAATAAAAATAAAGATGTTAGCAGGTCTGTTGCTGACCAAGCAGGAATGATTGCTACGGTTATCAATGCTCTGTTTTTAAAAAGCGCCTTACTGGCAAAAGGTGTACCGGCAGAAATTCTATCCGGATTGGTCATCCCTCAAGTTGCTGAAACATACAGCTATCGTACCGCACAAAGGCTCTTAGCACAAAAAAATGTCATTATTTTTGCCGGTGGTACCGGAAACCCGTATTTTACAACAGATACGGGGTCTGCTTTGCGGGCGTTGGAGACAGGTTGTGACGCTTTATTTAAGGCGACACAGGTTGACGGCGTTTATGATAGTGACCCGAAAAAGAATCCTAAAGCTAAACGCTATGATGAGGTATCCTTTGATGAGGTTATTGCAAAAGGCCTAAAAGTTATGGATATTACGGCTGTATCTATGGCAAAAGAAAATAATCTCCCGATTATTGTTTTTAAGCAAGAAAATAAAGACTCTCTGTTAAATGCTTTAAGCGGTAAGGGGAAATATACATTAGTAAAGTGAGGAAATCATGACTGATTTTAATGAAATTAAACAAGATACTTTAACTCGTATGGATAAGACTATTGATATGCTTAAAGGCGATTTTGGCGGTTTGCGCGCCGGACGCGCCCATGCCAGCCTTTTAGATAACATTATGGTTGAAGCTTATGGAAGTCCGGTTCCGATTGCTCAGGTCGGCACTATCAGCGTGCCGGATGCCAGAACATTATCTGTCAGCGTGTGGGATAAAGGATTGGCTAAATCTGTTGAAAAAGCCTTAAGGGAATCGGATTTAGGGCTAAACCCAGTTTCTGACGGGCAACTTATTCGCATACCTATTCCGCCGCTTTCCGAAGAAAGAAGAAAAGAGTTGGTTAAAATCGCTGGAAAATATGCAGAACAGAGTAAAATTGCCATTCGTAATGTTCGGCGTGATGCTTTGGATGAAGTTAAGAAACTTAAAAAAGATAACCTCATTTCTGAAGATGATGAAAAGAAATACAATAACGATATTCAAAAGATTACAGATGATTCAATTAAGAAAATTGATGATTTGTACGCATTAAAAGAAAAGGATATTTTACAAGTATAGGATCATGGAAGAGAACACTTGCAATCATATTGCCATTATTATGGATGGAAACAGGCGTTGGGCGAAAGCACATAATCTCCCTAAAAATTTTGGTCACAAAAAAGGGGCGGAAAATGTTGTAAAGATTACACGCGCCATGAAAGACTCCGGCGTAAAATATCTGACATTATATGCTTTTTCTACGGAAAATTGGCAACGTTCAGAAGACGAAGTTAAAACATTGATGCAGCTCTTAAGAGAATATCTTAATAAAGAGCTTAAGGAAATTATGGATAACAATGTCCGCATTTGTTTTATCGGCGAAAGAGATATGTTGGACAGCGATATCCGGGAGCAGATGACATATATAGAAAATCAGTCTGCAAATAATACGGCATTGACTTTATGTATTGCTTTATCCTATGGTTCAAGACAAGAGATTTTATCTGCTGTTAAGAAAACCGCACAAATGGTTTTAGATAAAAAACTTGACATTAATGATATTACGGCGCAAAAATTCTCTTCGTTACTTTATACTGCTCAAATACCGGATCCGGATATTTTAATCAGAACCAGCGGTGAGCAGCGTATCAGCAACTATCTTTTATGGCAGATTGCTTATACCGAATTGTTTTTTACCGACACATTATGGCCGGATTTTGGTATAGAGGAACTGTCTGATATTATTAAAAAGTTTAAAAACAGGGAGAGACGTTATGGAAAAAGTTAAACTTACATCTTTACAAAAAAGAGTTTTAACATCACTTGTTATGATTCCGCTTGTGATAGGTGCTTTGAGATCTGGTCACCCTTATGTTGATATTTTAGTTTATTTAGTGGGCACAATGCTCGCATGGGAATGGTCCACCATGGTACCAAACAACCGCGCAAATGTTTATGCCGTATGTTATGTTTTTGCATTAGGTTGTTCCTTACTTATATTTAACAGCGTTGTCCTGTTTTTATCTTTGTTAGCCATTACTGTTTTTGTTTACATAAAAGCAAAAGATGAGAAGCACAGATACTTAGTTACATTAGGGGCACCTTATATTGCTGTTGCTGTCGGTGCTTTATATTGGATGTACTATTTGTTTGATTCATTTGGCAGCATATCCGGTGAAAAAGGTAGTTTTGTTATGACATTGTGGTTTATTCTGATGGTATGGAGTGTTGATATCGGTGGTTATATTATCGGTCTATCTTTAAGAGGACCGAAACTTGCCCCACGCATAAGCCCGAATAAAACATGGTCAGGGCTTATCGGCGGTGTTATTTTAGCGATAGCTGTCAGCTTTATCTATATGTACGTTACAAAAAGTATTTTGAACTTGCCGTTACCGATGAAAGAACAACTTAAATTTGCTCAGCTTGGTGCTTTGGTTGCTTTTATTGCACAAATCGGCGATTTGGTAGAATCGGCGATAAAAAGACATCTTAATATTAAAGACAGTAGCTCGCTTATACCCGGACATGGTGGCGTTTTTGATCGTATTGACGGGTTAATTTTTGCCGCACCTATTGTTTATTGTTTTTTCACGCTCGTTTCGTTTGAATAGTTTGATAGGAAAAAGTTATGGAGTGGTTATTAAACATAATCTATTATATTGTTCCTTTCCTTATTCTCTTAGGGATACTTGTTTTCGTTCACGAGTTTGGGCATTTCATTGTTGCAAAAAAATTAGGTGTTGCCGTTAGCGCTTTTTCTATCGGTTTTGGTAAAGAATTATGGAGCAGAACCGATAAGGACGGTACTGTTTGGAAACTTTCCGCTATTCCGTTGGGGGGATATTGTCAATTTTTAGGAGATGCGGATGCATCTTCATCTACTGCAGAAGTAGATTTAAGCAAATATTCAAAAGATGAGCAAAAGCGTTTATTTATTACACAGACTCCGCTGAAAAAGTTGGCGATTGCCGTTGCCGGGCCGTTGTTTAATTATCTTTTTGCTTTTGTTGTTTATTTCGGATTATTTTTCTTCTTAGGTAGTTATGACATTCCGCCTGTTGTATCCGAAGTTTTAGAAGACAGCCCTGCGCAACGTGCCGGTATCATACAAAATGACAGAATACTTGAAATTAACGGTCATAAAATATCCGAATGGGGTGATATCAGTAAGGAAGTCAGCGCGGCTATTGATGACGTTAAAGTTAAAATACAAAGAGATGACAATGTTATAGAACTTGTTATACCGTTAGAAACAATGGAATATTCTTTTGACGAAAAAGAAAAACCGATAAAAAGAAAAATGATTGGCATAAAAGGCGATGCCAAACATTTTCATATTGTCAAAGATAATTTCAATTTAGGCAATTCCATTTCAAAATCTGCAATGGAAATATACAATATTACTGATTTAACTCTTCGCGGTGTCGGGCAAATGATTACCGGACAGCGCTCCGGAGAGGATGTCGGTGGTATTATCAGAATAGCCGAAATGTCCGGAGATATCTCTCGGACAAGAGACTTTTGGAACTTTCTAGCATTCATGGCTCTGCTCTCTGTAAACTTGGGTTTAATAAACTTATTCCCAATCCCTTTATTAGATGGTGGACATGTTGTAATTTATTTGTTAGAAATATTGTCAAGGCGTGAACTTAATGCAAAAATCAAAGATTATTTGTTTAAGGTTGGTCTTGGTTTCATTTTGCTTTTGATGGTGTTTGCAACATGGAACGATATTAAACACCTTATAACAAGATGGTTTGAATAGCTTGTAAGGATTGTAAAATGAGGTTTAAATTAGCAGGAATTTCTTTATTGTCTTTAGCAATATGCTCAAATGCAATGGCTCAAGGAACGATTAAAAACATTACCATTAACGGTCTGCAACGTGTTGAGCGTGAGACAGCTTTGTCTTATGCAGGGATTAATACAAACAAAGCCGTATCCAGTGATGAACTGAATGAAGCTTTGAAACGTTTGTATGATACCGGTTTGTTTAGTGATATCAATTTTGATACACAAGGAAGCAATTTGATTATTAATGTTAAAGAGAATCCTGTTATCGGTGTTCGTGCTTTTGACGGTAATGATAAGATTGATGATAAAATTTTAGAATCGGAAGTACAGTCCGCTCCGCGTTCAGTTTTCAGCAAAGCAAAAGTACAGCAAGACGTTCAGCGCATTTTAGACGTTTATAAGAGAGCCGGACGTTATGGTGTTTCCGTTGAGCCGAAAATTATTGAAAAACCGGAGAATCGCGTAGATTTAATCTTTGAAATTGAAGAAGGTCCTGAAGCTAAAATTGATACCATCAACTTTATCGGCAATAAACACTATACAAGTAGTGATTTACAAGGCGAAATTATGAGTAAGGAAAGTCGTTGGTACAGACTATTCTCAAGCTCAGAAAACTTTGACCGCGAAAAGATGAATTATGACCAAGAGCTTTTGAGACGTTTCTATAACCGTCACGGTTATGCTGATTTTGCCGTTGTTTCCGCTATTGCCGAGTTATCCAGAGATAAGACCTCCTTTGTATTAAACTTTACGGTTGATGAAGGACAACGTTATAAGGTTGATAATATAAAGATTAACTCAGAAGTTCCGGAAGTTAATGCCGAAAAATGGTATAAATACGTTACATTTAAGAGCGGTGACTGGTATAATTCTGATGAAGTTGAAAAAACAGTTAATGAGTTAACTGAGGAATTATCTAAGAAAGGTTTTGTTTTTGTTGAAGTTGTTCCGAATATTCATAAAGATAGAGCAAACGGTAAGTTGAGCGTTGTCTTTGATATCAAAGAAAATGCCAAAGTCTTTGTTAACCGTATTAACATTACCGGTAACACTCGTACACTTGATGAAGTTATCAGAAGAGAATTTCGTATTTCTGAAGGTAATGTATTTAACGTTGCCAAGATTAGAGAATCCAGAAAGAACATTGAACGTTTGAACTATTTCAGCAAGGTTGATATTGACTCTGAGCGCGTAGATTATGATAAGGCAGACATCAATGTAAATGTTGAAGAAAAATCTACCGGTTACTTTAATATCGGTGTCGGATACTCAACAGTTAACGGTGCATTGGTCAGAGCCGGCATCACCGAGAACAACTTTATGGGTAAAGGTCAGCAAATTAGTCTTAATGCCGGTAAATCTCAGAAGACAACCGATTATGGTTTCAGCTTTACAGAGCCATACTTTATGGGCAGAAGATTAAGCGCCGGTACAGATTTGTTCTATCAGACGGAAGATTACCAAGACGAAAGTAATTATGATATGGATACTTACGGTGGTAGAATCCGTTTTGGTTGGAATTACACAGATGATTTAAGCCAGTATGTACGCTATACATTAAAAGAAGATAAGATTAAGAATGTTAGCCATTCTGCTTCAAAATATATTAAGCGTGAAGAAGGAAATGCTGTTGACTCCGTTATCGGGCAAACGATTGTTTATGATAAGCGCGATAGCGTTATCAGACCACGTGAAGGTTACTATTTGTCCTTCGGTAATGACATTTCCGGCTTAGGCGGTGATGATAAGTACTTAAAATTTGATGCAAAAGCTTATCAATTCTACACACTGTCTGACTACTATACATTTAAGTTCTTCATTAACGGTGGATATGTCACCGGTTATGGTAACGAAGATGTTCGTTTAGGACAAAGATACTTCTTAGGTGGAAACACCATGCGCGGATTTGAATCAGGCGGTATCAGTGCCCGTGATAAATATACTAAGGATGCCCTCGGTGGTAACTGGATGGTTTGGGGTGGTACCGAGTTGACGTTCCCGCTCGGCTTAGACGAGTTAGGTGTCAGAGGTCGTACCTTTGTTGATGTCGGTACAACCGGTAAACCGGATCATGTTGACAATGCAGACATTAACTACAGCTCAAGCCCGCGTGTTGCAGTCGGCTTCGGTTTTGAGTGGACTTCACCGATGGGTAAAATTGATATAGACTTCGGTTTCCCTGTTGTTAAAGAAAAATATGATGAAACAGAAGTATTCCGCTTGAACTTCGGTACAAGTTTGTAATAGGAGCAATCTTCATGGCTGATAAAATTTTCTATCAATACAGCGGGTCTAAAAGCATTAAGGAAATCGCTGATATTACCAAAGCTGAATTGCTTACTGACGGAGTAGAAAAAGAGCAGATAGAAAATGTCTGCTCTATTGAAACAGCCGGTTCTAATGATATTTGTTTCTTTTATGATAAGAAAAACAAGGCATTGGCGGAAAAAATTAAGGCTAAGGCTTGTATTACGACTCAAGAGCTGGCTCAGCTCGTTCCGCAAGGGGTTATTACCCTCGTTTCGGATAATCCGAAGTTAGCTTTTATAGATTTGATCAGCGCTTTTTATGCCGAAGTAAAACCTGAGGCAAAAATTGAAGCAGATGCCCATATTGCTAAAACGGCTAAAATCGGAAAGAACTGCTATATCGGTCATGGTGTCGTTATTGAAGATGATGTTACTATTGGCGATAATTGCACCATCAATGCCCATACCGTTATCGGTCATGGTTGTAAAATCGGTAATAATTGCCGTATTGATGATAATGCTACAATTTCTTATTGCTTAATGGGGAATGATTGCTACATATACAGCGGCGCACGAATCGGGCGAGACGGTTTCGGTTTTTCGGTTGTTAATGGGCAGCACAAACGTATTCCGCAAATCGGTCGTGTTATTATCGGTAATGATGTTGAGGTTGGTGCTAATACCTGTATAGATAGAGGCGCCTTAGATGATACCATTATCGGTGATGGAACTCGTATTGATAATTTAGTGCAAGTTGCGCATAATGATCGTATCGGCAGATGTTGCATTTTGGTTGCACAGACAGGTATTGCCGGTAGCTGCACTTTCGGTGATTATGTTGTTTGTGGCGGGCAGACCGGCTTTGCTGAC
>DEKL01000028.1:12091-13094 GCA_002353835.1 Alphaproteobacteria bacterium UBA2723 | reverse complement strand
AAACCTTGAAAAAAGCAAAAGTTGACGGGCTGATTATCCAAGATTTGGGCGTTTATTACCTCGTTAAAAAATATGCGCCGGAAATTGAACTCCATGCCAGTACACAAATGGCCGTGCATAATCTTGAGGGGGCAAAGTTCTTAAAATCTTTGGGTTTTAAACGTGTGGTCTTGGCGCGGGAATTAACCTTAAACGAAATAAAAAAAATCGCTTCCTCTTTGCCGGATTTGGACTTAGAGGTCTTTATCCACGGTGCGCTTTGCTACTCTTATAGCGGTCAATGCCTGTTTTCCGCGCTTGAATACGGTAAAAGTGCTAATCGGGGCAGATGTGTTTACCCGTGTCGCGCCCTCTATAAAGAAGAGGGAGAAAATGTGACCGACCATTTATGCGGACACCTCTTTTCCATGAAAGATTTGGCATTGGAGGAAAAAGTTTTGGATATACCGGCGTTATCCCTAAAAATTGAGGGACGTAAAAAATCACCGCTCTATGTTGCCGCCGTTACTAACTACTATCGCCATATCTTAGACGGGAATAAGAAAAATCTAAACGAGGCCGAAGATATTAAGCAGATATTCTCGCGCCCGTGGTGCCAATTTCATTTTAACGGCAAAAACAAAGATATTACCGATGAACAGTTTGTCGGACATCGGGGACTTCTTATCGGTAAAGTGGAAAAAATCAGCAAAAATAAGCTCTGCTTTAAGCCTTCACGCGAAATTGCCCGCTATGACGGTTTGCAGATAGATTCCGGTAAAGATGAAAAACCTTACGGGTTCGGTATTAAAAATATGTATGTTAATCAAAAATCCGTGTTTAAAGCAGATGCCGGTACCTTTGTTGAGATAGAATTGCCTGACGACCATCCGCATTTGGCATACGACGCACCGGTTTATTTGGCATCATCTACCGCGGTTAAGGGCAAATATGATTATAAAAAGCCGAAACCGAACGAATATCGTAACTATACCGCCTTTGAGGTGACCGTTGAAATCAGCGC
>DEKL01000028.1:10933-12046 GCA_002353835.1 Alphaproteobacteria bacterium UBA2723 | reverse complement strand
TGGGCATTAAGCGAAGATAAGGCGGTTTCGGTTCATGGCGACTTTCAGCCGGCCAAAAATCCGCTTAAAACACGCGAGGCGGTGGAAACCGCTTTTATGAAAACCAATGGTACCGAAATTAAATTTAAGGATATTGAACTGAAAAATCCGGATGGACGCTTTGCGCCGGCTTCTTTATTAAACGAATTACGCCGAAAATTGGTGGAGGAGCTATCCGTAAACCTCGGGTGTAATGAAGAAAAAATAACCTTGCCGGAACTTAAAGCGGTTCAGCTTAAAAAAACAGATGAGATTCAAATCAACATCTTAGACGTTTCTCTTCACAGTTTAGTTGAAGATTTTAATGAAAATGATATAGCTCATGCGTGGTTTCGGTTGCCGCAAATCTGTCGCAACATAGCAAAACTTCATGAGGTTGTCAAGGCACTTTATGATGCCGGGGCGCGGCAGTTTGTGGCGGAAAATTATTACGCCTTTGAGCTGTTAAAAGGTTTTAATGATATAAAAATCGGTGCCGGCAGTTTTCTTTATGTGATGAACCGCTATGCGGCCGAGGCTTTAAAAGAAATCGGTGCAAGCTGGGCAACGATAGCGCTGGAAAGCGCGCCGGAAAATATGGAACAACTGGTTAAAACAACGCCGTTACCTTTGGCACAAATAACAGATGATTATCCGCCGTTGTTTACCTCTGCGGTTTGTATCAGAAGAAATGATTGTAAACATTGTGACCAAAAGACTAAGCGGTGGGAATTAAAAGCAGACGGCAGAAAATATACCGCTGTGCTTAAAGATTGCCAATTACAGCTGTTTTCAGAAAAACCGTATCACCGCGAGAAAATTGCCGGTACATTAACGGTTAAAAACGCTTCCTTATCTTTACATAAATAGTGTGATACAAAATTGCCACGATAACGGTTACGCTCAAGAAAATCAGATAACTCGGCGGATTATCCGGTGTTGTCGGCAGTTTATACAAAATAAACGAGTGAAACATAAAAAGCTCTAAGGTCATTTGGGCGAAATATTGTACCGGCTTTAAGGCAGATATTTTTTGTAATAACCCGCGGTTAAACCCTAAGACATAAATAAGGGGCAGGGCGCTTAAGATAAAAT
>DEKL01000028.1:7151-10911 GCA_002353835.1 Alphaproteobacteria bacterium UBA2723 | reverse complement strand
AAATAAAAGCGCAGGCTTCCGGCAAAGCAATAGCATATTGCCAGATATAAGCCGATTATTGCTGATTGTAACAAGGTTAAAGCATTGTTTGAGAGAGTTTTGGCTAAGGCTTGATTTAAAACGTTTTTTCTTAAAAACAAAACGCCTGCTATGTAGCCTAAGCTGTAATTTAACATCTGCACAAACGGGTTACAATGTAAATCCAACGGCACAAGGCGGTGCGCATTTTCCACCAAATATTCCAGGTAAAAACGCACGATTACCACGCCTAAAAAGATTTTTAATAAGCCGTAGGTGTGGGTTTCGTTTGTTTTGATGATTTTCTTTATCACCGGGGTTGCGGCATAGGCAAAAACCAATGCCGATAGATACCACGAAACGTTGTTATAGCTGAACTCGGTGCCGATAAACCAAGCGTGTTGTAAGGATAAATTTAACAGACCGACCGAGAAGAGATAGCTTAAAGGTTTTGTTGCCCAGGTGACGACAAATAAGAATTGCAACATAAAGCAGATGAGATGGATGGGGTAGAAACGGGGGAGTTTGCTTTTGATAATCTGCCAACCGGCGGTTTCTTCTTTTTCTTCATAATGATTATAGGCCATTAAAAAGCCGGATAAGATGAATAAAACTTCCACCATGCGGGCGCATAGTTGCCAGCTTTCCAATAACCCCATGTGGCAGACAATAATGCCGATAACAGCGATTAGTTTTAGGAACGAGAGATTTTCTATGTATGCTTTTTTCATCGGTTTTCCTCTAAGTATGGCGAGTGCGAGGCGCACCTCCATGATTTTTTGTTTTAAAATTATCTATCTTCCTCTAAATACGGAGAGTGTATTTTCTTTAAGTGTTTGATTAAATCTTTATAGGCAAGCGGGGCGTTCTTTTTTAGCCATTGAAAGACTAAACGGCGCGGTTCCTGTACATCTAAACGGTTGGTAAAAGTGCGCATTTTTAAGAACGGGGCATGGTATTTGGAGAGCATGGTTAAAGGGTAGCAATTTTTATCATTAAGCGGTAAGGCGCTTAATTCTTCATAAGGGATATACGTTCCGGACTTAAAGCCTAATCCCTCTAAATATGCGGTAAGCGGTACTTCATAGCTGTATGCAACGGTTAAGCCGTCTTTTTGGGGTTTAACATTGTTTAAGTAGTCGGCAAATTCTCTTGTGTTATAAACCTCGGGATTAAACACCAAAAAATAGCTTTGCAAATGATAGATGCCATCTTGATTGGCGGTAATCCCGTAAAAATTGACGTCTTCGGGCATGGCGCTCATAATCGGTTTTAAGCTTTCGGCAACGAGTAGCGACGAGTCATTGGCAAAAATCAGCTTGCTGTTTGGCTTAAGGCAATTATTTTCTTTAAGCCAGTTATAGCCTCTTTTATAACTTCCCCAGTCATACTCGCCGTGTCTTTGGGCTTCTAACCGCACAATATAAGGCGAAATTTTATCTATATCGGCGCGTCTTATCGGGTTATCGGTGATAAAGACGATATTCGGGGCAACCTCTTTTAAGGCTTTTAAATAGGTTATCACATAGTCCGAAACCGTGCCGTCTGCACTGTAAGCGGCAAATACGGCGGAATTTTCATCAGGCAGGCATTGTTTGAAATCTTCCTTAACGGTAATTTCGGCGCGATAAGACATAACCATGTGCAAAATAAAAGATATGAGCAACAGGCTGTATAAGATATGGCGGAGATTATGGGACATCGGTACACGCATGGTTTAATCCTTCGGTAAAAATTGGGGATTTATTTCTTGTTTGATTTCTTCGTAGCGCGCCGGATAATTATCTCTGATATAGCGCAAGAGCTCGGTGCGGTCTTCAAAAATTTTTAACAACGAAGTAAATGTCCGGCGTTTTAAGAACGGGTGATGATATTTACTGATTAAGGTTAGGGGGTAGGAGTTTTTATCCGTTTCTTCTTTAAGGTAATCCATTTCATGATAAGGCATATAGCTATCCCACTTATAGCCGAGGGCGGCAAGCATCGGGGTAAGCCTGATTTCATATTGAGTGATGTATAATGAAAAATGGTCAAAATGATGAACTTTGTTTAAGAAAATGGCAAAACTCTTTGAATTGATGACCTTTTTTCTAAAAACCATAAAATAAGATTGGATGTGCGTTCCCATAAAGGTATTTTGCAAATCGCCCCAAAAATCAAGCTCTTTTCGTTTGGCCATTTCATCAAACATCGGCTTTAAGTCGGTTAAAAGATAAGTTGAATCGTTGGCAAAAATAAGCTCGTCGGCTTTTTTTAAGTAGCCGTTTTCTTTAAGCCAATTATAGCCACGCTTATAACTGCCGAAATCATGCTCTTCATGGCGTATGTTTTCATAGTGTATGGTTAACGGTTTTAATTTTTCTTCTTCTTCGGGCTTTAATTTAGAATCGGCAATATATACCACGCCGTCGGTGACCTCGTTTAAGGCTTTAAGGTAGGTAATGACGTAGGGGTGCAGGGTTTCATCCGCATTATAGCCGGCAAAAACGGCATAGCGCACGGTATGATTTATTTTAAGCCACAGCGCAAAGCATATCGCTATCACAATGGCCGGTAGGGCAATAATTTTATATTTTCCCTTGATTTTTTGCATAAAAAACCCTTGTCTTTTCATTTCATGACAAGGGTAGTTTAATCAGTTTGCGTTATTCTGCAATTAAAACTTGTCTTCTGCTGTGCATAGCTTCGGCGATAAATTGTAATTGCTCTTGAACAATCTCATTGTCGGCAAATTTGCTCTTAGCCTCGGCAACACGCTCTTCAAAGGTGCCGTTTTTGCCCTTAAAGATGAACATGTAGGCTCTGACAACAGATTTAACGGTGGCTTCATCATAGCCGCTTCTCTTCATGCCGACTTGGTTTAAGCCTCTTAAATAACCTCTGTCGCCGGTTACCATACCAAACGGGATAACATCTCTGGCAACGCCGGTCATACCGCCGATCATGGCTTTTCTGCCAATTCTTACAAATTGGTGAACCGCTGAGTTACCGCCTAAAATAGCCCCGTCACCGATACGAACGTGACCGCCGATAACCGCATTGTTGGTCATAATCACATTGTCGCCGACAACGCAGTCATGTGCAATATGGCTGTTGACCATAAACATACCGCCGGAACCGACTCTGGTGGTCAATTTTTCCGGCTCTTCGCCGTTAACGGAAGTTTGTCCTTTCGGGGTTCCGCAATGCATGGTAACATTTTCTCTTATCACGTTATTGTTGCCGATGAACAGTCTTGCGCCTTCTTGGAATTCATTACCGTGGTCTTGCGGACCGCCGCCCAAACAGGCATTCGGGAAAATAACGTTGCCTTCGCCGATGGTGGTTTCACCCAATACGCTGACACGAGCGATTAACTTATTGTTGGCGCCGATTTTGGCTTTACCTGAAATATAGCAAAAAGGACCGATTTCCGCGCTCGGATGAATTTCTGCGCCCGGTTCAACAAATGCGGTTTGATGTATCATTATTTTCTCCCAATTAAAAAGTTATCTGATGAAAGGGATTGTATGGGGTATTCTTGGAATTGTCAAAAGGCTTATGCTTTTTTTAGATAACAAATTGTTTCAGATTGTGTACTGCCCGTACAGGGGTACTGCCCGTACGGGGGTGGCAGTGCCAGTGCGAGGCGGTGGCAGTGCCAGTGCGAGGCGTACAGCCAACGATTGGGCTTTCCTGTGGGGCAAAGGTGTACTCTCCATATTTTAATTTGTAGTATTTTACTCCCCCCCTCTGCTTGCAG
>DEKL01000028.1:0-7135 GCA_002353835.1 Alphaproteobacteria bacterium UBA2723 | reverse complement strand
ACAATAAGGAAGATACCTTATCATTCGGACTTCGCCGAATGAGGTATGACGGTTTAAAAGGGTACGCCGAATGAGGTATGACGCGTTTAAGTGGTTGTGTCGGCAGAGGTAGGACGGTTTTAAATGACAGAGAGGATTTTTTTGTTTTTTGTGAATTTTGTCTAAAAAAGTTGTTGACGGGGGGCAGAAAATGTGGTATTCTCAGTTATCAAAAAAATTATTTTTCCTATACGTCTGTTTAGGTTTTTGGAGGAGAGTACAAGTTAAACTAAAAAAATAAAAAAATGAAAACAATTAAAAAATTGCAAAGCGGTTGGTTTATCGCCGCTTGCACGGTAATTGCCCCCGTGGCTGTGTGCATTAACTCTATCATCCGCGCATTGCTCAATGGTTATTCCTGTGAGCGTCCGCTGTGGTCGCTTTTGGTCATTATTCTTATGACCTTGGTCATGTATCTGCCTGTTGTAAAGGCTGGCGGTATTGAGGCATGGAACAGAAAAAACGACTGGGGTTTTTCAACCACAGTCGTTTATGGCGGCTTTGCCCTCTGTTTCATTTCCGTTGGGCCGGAGCTTGAGCAGTGTAAGGAGTTTTCCTACACCAACCACATCATGGTGGGGTTATTTTATGTGTGGGTTACTCTGTTCTTTCTATTTTGGGCATATGTGATTTTGGTCTTTGGATTAGGTTGGGAACCGAAATCTGATTAAGAATTGCATCCCCAAAAAAAATTACCCCTTGCTTTGCGGCAGGGGGATTTTTTTTGCTTAATGCCTTATTTTTTCTTATATTTGTCTTTCTTTTGCGCTTCTTTCTTGCTGAATTTAAATAAATTTTCATCCAACTTGCTGTCTATCACCGTTTCATATAGCGATAAAGATACTTCCAACGATTGCGGGGTTATCACTTTCCATTGTTTTAAGGCAAACGGATTATTGGCAAAAACAAGCGTGAACGGACCTAAGTCGCCGGCATTGGCATATTTTAAGCCAATTCTGGTCATGCCGGGGTCTTTCATGAAATCGGTTACCTTAAGCTCTTTGCCGTCAATCTTTACCGTGTTGGCTAAAATCATCGCCGCCGGAATATCCTCATAATCTATATTGGTTATCTGCTCTAACTCTTTGTCATAATACACAATATAATCACCGTTGCCGACAATCAACACATTATTCGGGGCTTTGTATTCCATGCGAATCTTGTTGGGTTTTTCTACATACAGATGACCTTCCACCTGTTCCCCGTTGCTGGCAATTTGCACAAAATCCGCCGACAGGGTTTTGATGGAATTTAAATATTCCTCAACCTGCTTGATGTCTTCCTTTTTGGCAGTGGTGGCATTGGCATTTGATATGCTCAATAATATCAGGCTGATAACGGTCAGTAGTTTTTTCATTTTTAACCTCGGTTGTTTTATTTTGCTCGGTTAATTTAATGCGCTTTGTAAAATTTTTCAAGCTGAAGTTTGAGGTTATGCAATTTTGTGATTGTGCCACGCAATATGATAACGATAAAAAACAAAAATTGTGCACATGAGCGTGTGTCCCTCACAACACTAACGCGATTGTGTGCAATTTTTTTGCGGTTATTGGTTGGTGTATGAAATAGGGCGCCTTGCAAAATAATTTTTCCCTCATGGTGAAAAAATTATTTTCTTATGCAAGGCAAGGCGCTAAACAGCCTTACGGCTGTGTGCTGCCCGCACGGGGTCGCTTATGCTGCGGGGGCAGGCGAGTTGTCGCCTTTTCTGTTTCCTCTTTGCCCACGGTCAAACGGAAAACGTCTTCTCTTTTTGAAATTCTTTTTCTTATACTGTGTCTGCTGTTTGTGCGAATGCATCAAATCCAATAAAATGCCTTCCCTTATCCCTCTGTCCGCTATCGTTATCTCGGATATCGGCCAAAATGTCGTTAATGCTTCAATAATTGCACAACCCGCCAACGTTAAATCTGACTTGGATTGCCCGATACACGGATGCTTGTATCTCCCTTCCGGCCCCATGGTCTTTATCTTGTTGATTGTCGCTTCAATATCCGGCGCGGATATCGCTACCCCGTCAACCGCAGAACGATTATACCGCGGTAACTTCAAATGTACCGCCCCTAAAACCGTTACCGTTCCCGACGTGCCGATAACCTGTATCTCTTGGTTTGCTATCGCTTCATAAATATGGTGCTTTTCTTCAAATTCCGCTAATATATTCTGCGTTCTTTCCATCACCGTGGAATACTCTAAGGTGTTCATCTCATGGTCGGCAAAGGCTTCCGATATCGTGACCACGCCATAGGGTAATGATACAAAACCTTCAATAAATGTCTTACCGAAATCGGTTACTCGGGCAAGCGAAATCTGTGTTGAGCCGCCGCCGATATCAAATACCAATACCCGCTTGATGTTTCTGTTTAATAATGGCAGACAACCGACCACTGAAAGCCTTGCTTCTTCTTTTGAGGATATAACTTCAAGCTCTATACCGGCACTGTTCTTTGCCATTTCTACAAATTGCGCCACATTTTTGGCTCGCCGACAGGCCGCGGTTGCTACAAAACGGGAAGATACAATCGGCGCATATTCGTCCATCACCCCGCGACATACCTTTAAGGCTTGTATGGTTCTTTTCATCGCTTTTGAAGATAATTCGTTTTCTTGAATAATGCCTTCGCCTAATCTCACAACTTTGGAAAATGTTTCTACTACACGAAAAGATGTCGGTGTCGGTGAGGCTATCACCAACCGGCAGGAGTTTGTTCCTAAATCTATCGCCGCATAATGACTTTCCGTTAAGGAGGAAGAGTTTGTTTCAGGCTTTCTGTACTCCGGTCTGACACGGCGATTTTTGTTTTTCTTCTTTCTTTCTGGCAGTCCGTTGTTTTTATTCAATTTTTGCTCCGTTATCACGATTCTTGTTTGCTATTCTATATAGCTTTTTTTATATTACAATAACTAAAAAAATTTTTTTACTCGCCGACGTAGCCCATTTCCAAACGGATGATTTCTCTTAGGGCATCTATCGGCACAAGTTTTTTCTTATCGTCCATAAAGTGCCAATATACCCAACCGTTACAGGTAACGGAATGTTGGGCGGAAGCACCGACTTGATGGATTGAACCGACTTCGTTCTTAAACTTTAAGGTGCCGTCGGAACGGACAACTGCTTTAATCTTTTTAGCACTGTCATAGAGCATATCGCCGGGGTTAATCAAACCGCGCTCAATAACCGCGCCGAACGGTACTTTCGGGGCTTTTCTCTTGCAAGTGTATTCAAGGGCGGCTTCAGTCTTTGAAGGGATAACCGCTTCAATTCTTTCTTTAGCCCCCTTAATGTAGGTCTTGTCTTTTTCTATACCGATAAAGTTTCTGCCTAACTTCTTGGCAACCGCGCCGGTGGTACCGGTTCCGAAGAACGGGTCTAATATGGTGTCGCCGACATTGGTTGATGCCATAATTACCCGATAGAGCAGAGCTTCAGGCTTTTGGGTGGGATGAAGCTTCTCGCCGGTTTCTTTATTTTTTAATCTTTCAGCGCCGGTACAGAGCGGAATTTCCCATGTGGAACGCATCTGTACATCATCATTCATGGCTTTCATGGCTTCGTAATTAAAAGTGTATTTGGCTTTGGGGTTTTTGGTGGCCCAAATCAATGTTTCATGGGCATTGGTAAATCTCGTCCCCTTAAAATTAGGCATCGGGTTGGTTTTGTTCCAGATGATATCGTTTAATATCCAAAAACCTAAATCCTGCATAATGTAGCCGACACGGAAGATATTATGATATGAACCGATAACCCAAATCGTGCCGTTTTCTTTTAAGATACGGCGGGCTTCTTTCATCCATGCTTTGGTGTAGCGGTCATATTCGGCGATGCTTTCAAAACTGTCCCATTCTTCATACACACCTTTAACGTCTGTGTTATCCGGTCTTCTTAAGGCTTCGCCTAATTGTAAATTATAGGGCGGGTCGGCAAAAATGACATCAATGGAATTGTCTGCGATTTTTTTCATGGTTTCCACGCAGTCGGCATTGATGACGGTGTTTAATATCTTATCTAAATTATATGCGTTCATGAGGCACTCCCCAAATATCACTCCATTGCCGTCATCTTATAAGTCATTTGGTTAATATAATCTTATCAAAAATAAAAAATTTTCCTTCTTTGTATTTCGAAATAACGAAGTAACAACTTGGCGGGGGTTAAGTCTTTTTCTTTTTTAATTTTCTTCAAACAAATTGAAGATTTTGTAAGCGAAGCTCGCAAATAAGAGGGTACCGAATGCCATGGGAAACAGTGCAAAATGCCACTGTAAACCGTGTTGAAGGTATTGCCAAGCACAAAAGGCTAAGAACACCGCATAGGTCAGAAGACCGCAGACGATAAAACTCCAAAAACCGATATAGGATAATACCGGCAAGAAGTAGTCTTCATCAACGCGCCCGAGCAAATCATCCCAGATAATGACGGCAATAACCTGCATAAAAACGGCAAAGACCGTCAGCATAAGCAGGCGGGCTTGCGGTGCCATCATTTCGTTGATGAAATAATAGAGATTAAAGGACATGTACAATCCCAAAGCCGAAAAGCCGAGGATAAATAAGAGGACCACCGTGGTCTTGAAATTGCGCCAACGTTTGTTGCGTTTGGGCCAAAGATTACGTCGTTCCAGCTTTTTTAAAACATTGTCCAATCGCTTTGCCTGTTCTTTTTTGAACTTCTCTGCCTCGGGTACTTTTTTGTTGTCCGAAGGCTTCTTTTTTTCTGTTTTCTTAAACATAAAAATTTTTTTAATTCGTTAGACATCATAATTTTTATTTGTGCTAAACCGTATTGCGTTTCTTTGTTTTTGTCAAGTTTTTTCTTGCGTATATCTTAAGGCTGTGGTTGACGTTTTTTCTGTTTTTTATATAATCAGGGAAGTTTTTTTAAGGAGATTGATGAT
The DNA here is from genome assembly GCA_002353835.1 of Alphaproteobacteria bacterium UBA2723. GTDB lineage: Bacteria > Pseudomonadota > Alphaproteobacteria > RF32 > CAG-239 > CAG-267. The sequence continues at coordinate 2,201 of DEKL01000028.1, read as the reverse complement.
GAAATTTGTGGTGGCAGTGCTTACTTTTTTGATGATTTCTTTTAATGCTTCGGCACAGACAACCGTTCAAACCTCGGAAGACGGTAAAAAGGTTGATTTTATTACCGCACCGGAGCCGGAAGAAAATTTGATTGACGATAAAATCTATTTCTTTGTTCACTCTATGTGCAGTTCTTGTAAAGATGCGTTTGTTTATATCTATACCGAGCATCCGGAGCTTAAATTACCGATTACCGATATGAAGTTTCATCATAACCTGGAGCTTTACAAACAATGTGTGCAGAAATTCGGTATTTCCAATAAAGAGTTAAGATTGCCGCTGATTTGTATGGGGAATCATTATCTCATGGGTTGGGATGACAGCTCCGAACAACGTTTTGAAGATGCCTTAAATGCCTATATGGCCGAAACCGCACCACATCCCGAATAGGAGGAAATATGAAAGAAATTCTGCCTGATATTGAGATTGCCCGACAAATTCCATTAAAGCCGATTTTGCGGATTGCCAAAAAACTTAAACTTAATCAGGATACGGTTGAGCCTTACGGTTTTTATAAAGCCAAAGTTTCTAATGAGAAAATTAAAGGCACGCCTAATGGCAAGCTTATTCTGGTGACGGCGATGACACCGACGGCGGCCGGCGAGGGAAAATCTACCGTTTCCATCGGGTTGGCTGATGCGCTTTCAAGATTAAAAAAATCGGTGGCATTAGCGTTGCGCGAACCTTCACTCGGTCCTTGTTTCGGAATTAAGGGCGGGGCGACCGGCGGCGGTTATTCGCAGGTGGTACCGATGGAAGAAATTAACCTTAATTTTACCGGCGATATCCATGCCATGACGGCGGCCAATAACCTCTTATCCGCGCTGATTGATAACCATATCAAACACGGTAATGCGCTCAATATCAAAAAGGTTTTGTTTAAGCGCTGTGTGGACTTGAATGACCGCGCGTTGCGAACGGTCAAAATCGGTTTGGGCGGTAAAATGAACGGGGTGCCGCGTGACGAAGGCTTTAATATTACGGTGGCTTCCGAGATTATGGCGATTTTCTGTCTGGCTGAAAATTTGGAAGATTTGAAACGGCGTATCGGCAACATCATTATTGCGGAAAATGAAAAGGGCGAGCCGGTTTATGCCAAAGATATTAAGGCAGCCGGGGCTTTAACCGCTATCTTAAAAGATGCCATAAAGCCTAATTTGGTGCAAACGCTTGAGGCAACACCGGCGATTGTGCATGGCGGTCCGTTTGCCAATATAGCCCACGGTACCAGTTCTTTTGTGGCGGCGAAGACGGCTTTAACCTTGGCTGACTATGTGGTGACCGAAGCCGGTTTCGGGGCGGATTTGGGCGCGGAGAAATTTTTTGATATTTTTGCGCGAAAATCCGGTTTTTACCCCAAAGCGACGGTATTGGTGGCAACCGTTCGTGCCTTAAAAATGCACGGCGGGGTTTTAAAAGAGGACTTGAATAAAGAAAATCTTGCCGCCCTTGAAAACGGGTTTGCCAATTTGAAAGCGCACATCATAAACCTTAGAAAATTCGGCGTTACCCCGATTGTGGCGATTAACCGCTTTGTGGCTGATACAAAAAAAGAGCTGAATTTGGTTAAAAAATTATGCTTAAAAGAGGGCGTTGAAGCGATTGTTTCCGAAGGCTGGGCAAAGGGCGGAAAAGGTTGCGTTAATTTGGCTCAGGCGGTCTTAAATAAGCTTGAAACAAATGCCGATAAAGCCCATTATCTCTATGATGACAGCTTATCTCTTGCAGAAAAAATCAATGTGCTTGCCAAAGAAATTTACGGCGCGAAAAAGGTAACGTTTAGTGCCTCTGCCAAGCGCGATTTGGCAAAATTTACAGGTTGGGGGTTTGGCAAATTTCCGGTTTGTGTGGCTAAAACGCAAAATTCCATCTCGCATGATAAAAAGCTCTTGGGTGCGCCGAAAGGGTATGTCTTCCCGATTACCGAAGTCAGACTTTCTGCCGGTGCGGGGTTTGTAGTGGCGCTTTCCGGCGAGATTATGACGATGCCGGGGTTGCCGAAAGTGCCGGCGGCGGAAAAAATTGATGTGGTTAACGGGCAAATCATCGGTTTGTATTAGGGGGCTTGTATAGCACGCATCATAAGAGCATCGGCGCTCGCTCATGTACTGTAGTGCGTACACTACGCTCGCGGCGCTACTCTTAGCATACGCACTATCCA
>DEKL01000122.1 GCA_002353835.1 Alphaproteobacteria bacterium UBA2723 | reverse complement strand
GCTTTATTAATAATCTGTGCCTGCCTCGGGAATGGGTTAACCACCCAACGACCGGTTCTCTCCGTACCGCCGGAACGACCGAGATTATTAGATAAAATCAAGTCACCGCCCTGTCCCATATTAAAGGAAATCGGAATAATGGTAGCTTGGTTCAAATACCCAGGAGGACAAGAAGCATACGGAACGATACCGATATACGGATGCGCCCATTTACTCATATCTTCCTCTTGGCATTTATCCCCTTCGCTTTGATTTTCTCTACAGTTATTAACGAGGTTATAAACACCCTTCAAGACATAATCCGGCAACACATCACTCAAACGCGCGCCACCACGGGTTGTGAGCTTAATATCATGCATAACCGAAGTATATGCCGGATTAACCATATATTGATCATAAGCTTCACCACCTTCATAACCGGTGGGTCTGTCAACCGTAGGCACCATCTTACCGGTATTGGTAATAAATCTGTTTGCCTTAATATAACCAAACCCTTCATCAGCGGCATAAGCATCAGCATTAGAGCTGACACTCGGCTCAAATTCAATCGCACCGCGACGAACATAGATAGAAGCATCATCTGTTACCCCTGCCGCACTGGCTGAACCGGAAATATCAGACGGGTTAATCTTTAACATCGCAAAATAAGCATCTCCGTTTTTGGCATATTGACCGAAACTGCTGTAAGAGTTCTGTTCTCTACCCCAAACCTGTACATATTCCGGATCAATTTCTAACATAGCATGCTGATCATGCCCGTTTTCTCTATCCGCACGGTTATCCAAATTGGAAGCGACATGCATGACGTGATTACCCTCAACATGGAATGTTCCGTGAACTTGTACATTGGCATCGGAAGAACCGTTATTCTGCCCGTTCGGCATAACCTTAAAGATAGCCGAGCTTTCATCACTTTCAACCGAGAAATCAACATATCTGGTGCGGATATCGGTATCATTGGCATAAAACTGTACATTAGCCGAGCCATCTTCTACCCCTTTGGTTTGGATACTGAATTCACCGGCTTTTGCCTCAACCGCATTGGCGTATGTCTCAGCATTACCCGGCTGTCCTTTAACCTTTAAGGCATCTTTTTGCAGATTAACAACACCTTCTCTGCCATCAATCTTGGTATAAACATTAGCCAAAGTTGAACCGACCATATAAGCAGCGCTGGAGTAACCGCCGGTACTTGCCGAAGCGATAAAGAAGAAGTTATCATCATTTCCCATATAAGCGGTATTATCGGTCAACTCAATACTGGCTCCTTCCAAATCACGCAATGTAACTCTTGAAGAGTCGGCATAAAACATGGTATCGGAACTGCTGTCCTCTTTAGTAAAGGCTTTATCCTTTGCCTTATCACGATTTCTGATAATAACACTATCATCATAAGCATTAAGCCATGCTGCGCTGGAATTATGCAAATAATCGGCAAAATTTTCAAAACCGGCATGAAGCTCTTGCAAACCGGCTTTCTTAAACCAAGCCTCTCTTGCCCATAACAATCTGTCAACCCATGCCGAGCCTGCAACACCTAACACGAACGAACTGCGGGAATAAACGCCGTCACCGGATTCCGGTGCCATCATATCACCTTTACCCATATAGGTAGAACCTAAAATATCTGTATAACGTGACATCAAAGCTGTGCCGCCTTCCAACTGTCCCGGAACGGAATTTGAAGAACCGAACCATTGGTCAACCAATGTTTCACCGCCGTAATTTGTACCGTCATAAGTTGTCCCTACTCTGTTCGGATTAAAGACACTGACCTGACCGCCACGCAAAGAAACTCTGTCCACATTACCGTAAATCATGTTGGCATCATCTGTTTCATCATCTTTACCGACCGAGAATATACGTTGGTCACCGCCGGCACCGGCCGCCGCAAAATCAGGCGCTCTTAAAATATGTACTTCAGAACTGGAATCATTACCGGAAGCGATTAACCAATCCCCACCTTTACCGGCAGTTAAAACACCACCCATATCGTTAATGATGGTTTCCATCTTCACATCAGATGAAGAACCGCCGTTAATATGAACAATACCGCCTTTAGCGTTAATATATGTTTCAAACGGAGGATTTGCCGCATCAGCCCCGCCCAAATCCGTCGGGCTGTTCAAACGCAATACATTATATTCGCCCTCGGTCAAAGCGTGGATAAAAGATCCTTCGCCGCGAACGGAAGATGATGCCCCGACCAAAAATTCAAACGTACCGCTATCCGCATCTTCATGTTTTGCTTCTCTGGCCTGCACAAAATCATCCATCATCGTCACACGGCTGACATCAGCATTTTCCGCTCTGAAGATACTCAAATTAGCCGAAGCCGTAGAGCTGGCGCTTTCATTGGCTTTTTTCACAAATTCAATTACATCATAATTGGCAGGATTTCTATCCAAATCAAAAACTTCTGTCCCCGGTGCGCTTTCACGGAACAAACGGAAGTTTTCATTTAAAGCCGATAAGTTACCGTAAATCCACGCCGCACCGCTGTTTCCTTGATTAACCAAGGCATTATGATCCGGCGACATAGCATCTAAAGTACCCTTATTGTCATAAAGGAACGGCTTACCGATATATAAATCCGCCACATTCGGATCACATAAGTTTTCCACGCCGGAAGAAGATGAACCGCCTCCGCTATGTCCGCTTTGTGCCATAGCTTTGGTACAATTTGTGTTAACCATCAATTTTCTTAAGTTAAAGATAGAATAGTAATCATTGGCATTTCCGGACCATTTTGTTTCTTCGTGGTGTCCGCCCATATAAAGGTCTGTAACCATGGTGTTATGATAATCATGTCCTTCACCCGGCACACGATATAAGAATTTTTCACTATCCATTGAAGACATGGTAACCGGCTCGTTAGAAGTAACCACCAAAGAGTTTTCAATAACAGAGTCATTATCAAAAGCCATTTCTTCAATCATGTCATGGTCTAAGTGCCAAGCACCGCCGGTACCGAAAATTTCCACATTACTGCTGTTGCCACTGCCGAAAGGTGATGAAACCGTACCACCGTTAGCACCGACCAAAGATGCCACACGCGCCGCACGTTTTTTACCCAAATCAATCAAAGTCGGATAAACAATATAAGAAACAAGGGCATCTTTATCACGGTGAACATAAACTTTCGGCGCACCGTAATTTTTAAGATCGCCCGGGGTATAACCAAACGGAACAAAGGAAGAATAACCGAGCTCAAAATAGTTTGCCGTATTATCGTCATAAGCAATTTCCACCGTATTATTGGCCGCCGAAGATGTTTCCTGCATCAAAAGGGAATAGTTTGTCTTCATAAACGTATCAATAATACTGTTCATGGTACGCGCCTGACTGGCAATATTGATATCTTGAATTTCCTGCAAACGCTCGGCAGATTTTTTATAAAGAGTCGGTGTAACCAGGGCAATCAACCCGAGCATAGCGATAGCTTCCACTAAGAGAGTGCCTCGCTCTGCTGTTCTGTCATTTCTCACCATCATAATCGTTCTCCCTATAATTAAACCTTAAAAATGTCTGATGTGAAACAGGCAACCTGAATCACAAATATTGTTTCCGTCTTTATCTTGAAAGAAGTTTCTATCAAAAATCGTATTCGGCAATGTCCAAACCGAACGGTTTTTAAGCTCTTCCGGATAGAATTTAGCATCTCCTTCTTCGCCGGCGTGTTCTTCTTCCCAAGCTTCCATCTCATCGGCATAAACCGGCGGGAAGTTAATTTTCCCCTGAAACTGCCAATTGCTACCGTCCCAGTGAATAATGCCGATATTATCGGTATAGTTTCTATCAACGATCGCGCGCATAAAATCAAGGCTGACCCCTAAATGAATACGGTTCAGCCAACGTGAATCCATTTTTCTGTAAGTAGCAAGGTAATTTCGTCCTTTATTGCAACAAGTACCCAAAATCGGATGATTACCTTCGCCGTCATCAACCGTTTCATCAACATCCGGCGTGCATTGTTTTACATTTTCTTTTTGCAATTCTTTATCCGGACAAATAACCTTGGTAACCATCATCTTGCCGTCATAAAAACGTCTGCCGGACAAGAGATAGTTATCGGCATAATTTTTCTCATAATCACCGCCGCCACCGCCGCCGCTTTCTTCCTCCTCACTGCGCATATAAAAAATTTTCGGTGTGGTATTATTGGCATTTTGCTTATAAAAGAGGGTTGTATTTCTGTTTTTCGCGGTTAAGCGGGAATTTTCATAATCGGCATAAACAATATCCCCCGGCAAAGTCCAGGAGATATCATATTCCGTTCCCTCATAGGTCCTACGATTTATTCTACCCAAAAGGGCAGCCGCCGCATCATCTTGGAACAAAAACCTGTACACGATACCCATAGCTTTTTTGCGAGCGACATCACGGTCATAATCAGCTCTTGCGGATAAATTAAACCCGTAGATAGCAGAAATAAAGGTGGCCAATAACATCAACAAATACATATGGTTCTCCGTACATAACATATACAGGGCAACATCTTGCCCGAATATAGGACAGTATATCACATTTTAAAGCAAAAATCAAGCAAAATCTGCTTTTTTGAGCATATTTAACATACCTTTTTTTGCTAAATTTTTCGTTAATAAATTCACATTTTCTGTTGAAAAATAACACAAAGCATACTAGATTACCCCAAAGATACTAATAGGAGGTTTTAGAGATGGATATAACCGCACAAACTTTAGCTGAGACCACCATCAAAATGTTGGGAGACCGCTGGAAAGTCCAGATAATTGAATGCTTAATGGACGGCACCAAACGTTTTGGTGAATTAAAACGCGAATTGGGTTCCATAACCCAAAAAGTTTTAACCTCTAATTTAAGAATGTTGGAAGAAAACGGCATTTTGGTTCGTCATGTCTATGCCCAAATTCCGCCTCGGGTTGATTACACGCTGACAAACTTAGGTTACAATCTGCGCCCGGTCATAGATTCCATGGTTGCCTGGGCAGAGGAATACAGAGATGCATTGGTCAACGAGTTTAATCAAAGGCTTAACGAAGGCAAAGAAAAAATTGAACAAACCCGCACTCAGTTAAGCAACACCCTCGCCGAGAGTAAAACAAAATTAGAAAATAAAATCAAAGNNTTATGATAATTGCCCTCGCCGGTTATATTGTCTATAAGCTGTATTTGGAATCATACGTCTTAAATTATATTCAAAAAAGAAATATGCGCAAAGGCAAATAAACAGAACCCCAACAAAAAGCACCATAAAACAAATCAGCAAAGGGCTTGGATAATGCCTGTGCTGGAAGTAAAATTGCGACCGCGGTGTACAAACATTGGGTACATAAGGGAGCAATTTTACAATCATGACAGGTATTAGACAAGCCCCCCTACCTAGCTGCTCTGCGGATACGGTCATTTATGGCAAGCCCTAGCCCCTGGAGAGGTATCGGTGCCATGGCAATACGCGGAAATTCCGTCTGCTTATCCGCCTCCCGCAGATATTGGAACAAATGTGCCGCCGCCTCGCGCAAATCCCCGCTCTTACTAAGGTTCATCTGTGCGGACGGGTAACCGGCACCGAAACCGATAAAAAGTTCATCATCAAGAGGCTCGGTTGCGTTAATCCGAAGTTTTTTGGACGGCGCATAGTGTTTAAGCAGCTGCCCCGGCGAAGTTGGTTTATCGGGGTTACCGTCAGAAATTAAGACGGTTTCGTTTAAGGCCAATTCCAATTCCTCTTTGGTAATTCCCCCTGCCCGTAACAACACGGCTTGAGGCGTTGTCAAATCAAGAATAGTTGATTCCACGCCGACCATACAAGCCCCACCATCTAAAATCATATCCACCCGTTCGCCCAAGCTGTCATAAACAGCGGCAGCCGTTGTCGGCGAGAGCGTTTGTGAGCGGTTAGCAGACGGGGCAGCAATCGGCACACCGGATTTTTCTATTAAAGCCAGAGCCACCGGATGATTCGGACATCTGATTGTCATTGTTTTCAAACCGGCACACACCAAATCAAGCGCCGGATTGGTATCTTTACGCGGTAAAACAAAGGTCAACGGTCCCGGCCAAAATTTTTCAGCCAAAAACAAAGCCCGACTATCTGCCACGGCATAATTTTGCAATTCCTCGGGGTGCGCGATATGAGAAATCAGCGGATTAAACGTCGGCCTGCCCTTCGCTTCAAAAATAGCGGCAACCGCGTGTGCATTATAAGCATCAGCACCCAAACCATAAACAGTTTCGGTCGGAAAAGCAACCAGACCGCCGTTTTTAATAACCTCGGCCGCCGCAACGATATGTTTTTCATCAGCAGTAAAAATACCGGACATAACATCCCCTTTGTTAAACATAATTCTGCACATTAACACCATAAAAAGCATTGTCAAGCCGAAAAATTTAACCTTTTTTTCACGAGTTTGAAAGATTATATGCTAAAAAGAGATATGCAAAAAGGAGAGTATAATGGCTGAGATAACATTTAATCAAAATCGTGGTGAGAGCATGGTCAAAGTTTTATTAACGACCAAGGAAGAGAGTTTAAATTACGGTATTACCGGCGGTATTATCAGCCGTGCCTCGTTTAACAAGCTTAAAGCCTATGTTGCTCGCGAAGATGAAGACAAAGCAAAACAGTCCTCGCTTTTAAGCTTAGATTTGATCAATGAGATTATCATTTTAGTTCGTTTCAACATTGATGACACCCCGCTTGACATAGAAAAGACCGCGGCACGATTATATGCCAAAATTAAGAATTATGAGAGCGTTACCATTTATGCCAGACACCTGCCGAAAACGAGTTTTAAGGCGCAAGATATCGTAAGCGAAATGGGCTTAGGCTTTGAGCTTGCCTCATATAGTTTTGATAAGTATAAGACCGATAAAAAGCCGGAAGATTTTCCGAAATTGGAAGCCATCCATTTTGTTTCCAAAGAAAAGTTGGATAAAAAGGCCTACAACAATACAGCCGCCTTGGCAAATGCCGTCAGATATGCCAGAGATTTAACCAACGAGCCGGCCAATGAATTAACGCCGGCGATATATGCCGCAGATGTTAAGAGATTAGAGCATTTAGACTTAAAGGTAACTCTCTTAAACAAAGAAACCTTAAAGAAAAAAGGTTTTAATATGTTGCTGTCGGTTGCCCAAGGCTCAGCAAACGAACCTTATGTTTGTATTATAGAATACAACGGCAACAAGAAGAAAAAAGGCTATGATATAGCCTTAGTCGGCAAAGGGGTAACGTTTGATTCCGGCGGTATATCCTTAAAACCCGGTCGCGGCATGGCTGAAATGAAACAAGATATGGCAGGCTCTGCGGTCGTTGCCGCCAGTTTGAAAGCCGCCGCCCAACAGAAATTAAACTTAAATATTGTCGGGGTTATCGGTCTGGTTGAAAATATGCCCTCGGGCACAGCCACCCGCCCCGGCGATATTGTGACTTCACTTTCCGGTAAAACCGTTGAAATCTTAAACACGGATGCCGAGGGAAGACTGGTTTTGGGCGATTGCTTAACCTATGTGGAACAGACCTACAAACCCGAAAGAATAATAGATATTGCCACCCTAACCGGTTCCATTGTTATGGCTCTCGGTTCCGAAATGGCAGGTTTATTTACCAATGATGACGTTCTTGCCGAATTATTGAGCATATCCGGCGAGCAATCCGGCGAAGAGCTGTGGCGTTTGCCGATGACGGATAATTACCGCAAAATGGTTAAGTCGGATATTGCGGATTTAAAGAATTTATCTGAAACAAGAGGCTCCGGATCCATCACTGCCGCCTGTTTCTTGGAAGCCTTTTTAAAAAATAAAACCCCGTGGGCACATTTGGATATTGCCGGTATGGATTTAGTCTCCGCACCGAAAGATTTATATACCAAAGGGGCCAGCGGTTTCGGCGTATTGTTATTAAACAAGTTTTTAAGAAATCTTTGTTAAGCCTGTCGGGGCTCCCGACTGCCCCGCGCAGAGCGGCACCCGCCGTGCAGGCG
>DEKL01000038.1:1703-2576 GCA_002353835.1 Alphaproteobacteria bacterium UBA2723 | reverse complement strand
CTTAGGTTTATACTACCAAGGCGAGCCGAAAGAAGATTTAAGCTTGTTGGGTAAAGTTGAAACACGCTTTAATGCTGACGGTGAGAAAGGTTTAACGGATTATTTGGGGATTATGGGACTGCAATATAGTTTTCCTAAATAAAATTTGTCAAAAATGACTAAATTTTGTCTTTTTTAGCTTTACATTTTATTTAAGTTTATTATAATGAAGCGACAGTAATTCTCGGAGCAAGGTATGAAGAAGATAAGAAAAATAAAAATAGCAGGAGCTGTCCTCTTCTTTTTAAGCGGAATATTTTTTTCGTCTAATGTATCGGCATACACCATTTCTGCAGTTGAAATATACCGGCAAGCCCATTTTAAAAATTATAAGTTTATGAATTGGGTATCACAATACAGACGTGCCATGGATATTCAAAACAGGTTTGGTGATACGGCTTATTGTATGGCTTTGAGATATAATGACTATGACGCTCAGCGTCTTTTGCAATCTTACGGAGCCAACACCGCGCATTCTTGTGTCAGTCGTTTAAGGCGTGAAGTTAAGCAAGACAGCGATTATATGGATGCTTCAAAAACTGCCGGCAGATACCCTGTCAGAGAAGCAAGTGAGCCTTATAAAACCGGAATTAAACCCGGAAATCAAGCTGGAAATAACTATTTATGGTGGGGATTAGGGGCATTAGCCGTCGGTGGTGGTGCCGTGGCGATTGCATCAAGCAGTGGCGGTGGCGGTTCGCATCATAAAAGCAGTTCTTCCGACAGTAACAACGGTAGCGGTAATAATGGTGGTGACAATTCCGGCGGCAACAATGGTGGTGATAACGGAAGCGGTGACAATTCCGGCGGCAACAATGGCGGTGGCAACGGAAG
>DEKL01000038.1:0-1563 GCA_002353835.1 Alphaproteobacteria bacterium UBA2723 | reverse complement strand
AACGGAAGCGGCGACAATTCCGGTGGAAATAACGGGGGCGGTAGCAATAATGGTGGTGGTACCGGCGGTAATGACGGTAGTGATAATTTAACCACTGTGTCGGCAGCTTCGTTTAAGACTGATGAATATAAAAAAGGTAATTTTTTGGATGGTATTCATGCGGCTGAAGCATACAGTATTATTTACAAGAAAGATGCAAACGGTAATTTAGTCAGCCATCAGGCGGCATCTGATAATCCATTGAAAAAAGTAAAAGTCGGTATTGTTGATACCGGTGTTTACGGTCATGATGAAATTGACGATAAAATAACCAATTCTTACGACGATAATCAGTATAATGCAAAGGGTAACGTTTGGGGATATGCCAAGGGAAGCAAGCATTTTTATGTTCTTTATGAGAATGATAAGTACTATCTGCTTATTGTTAATAATGCAGAAGCCAGTTCTCTCAGTGTAACGCCGTATGAAGATTTAAGTTATGATCAGTTAAAAAGCAGACTTGTGGCATACGGGATAACCTATGACCATCTCACAGACATATTTACATTGATGAACGGTTCGGATGGCGGTACACCGGGAACTTCCGATACTAAGTTTAAGCCGGATTATAACCAAGTGGCAACGTGGTGGGATATTGTCAGCGATTTAAGTCACGGTACGCATATTGCCGGCATTGTGGCAGCAGATAAAGATGATAAAGGTATGCACGGTGTGGCGTTTGAAAATGCCGAAATTTATGCCGGCAGTTGGGACTTTGTGAAGAATATATATCCGATGGTTAAGGATATGGTGGATAATGATGTTAAAGTTGTTAATAACAGCTGGGGATATTCGGAATCTAATGCATCTAATCCGAATTGGTTGGTGACACATGACGGTAAAAATATTCTTTCATCTTATGCTTATGCGGCTAAAAACGGCGCCGTTTGGGTACAGGCAACAGGTAATGAGGGAATGCATGAAGCAGGTGTTCAGGCCGGTATCGGTAAGCTTGATTTATCGGGTTACGGGTATAGCGGTCCGAAGAATTCTCATGAAGTACCATTCTTGGCTGTTGCATCTTTAGATACATCTAAAGCGACAACATCTGCTCCTGCCGGAAGAATTGCCGATTATTCAAACTGGTGCGGTTCGGCAAAAGGTTATTGTTTGGCGGCACCGGGGTCAAATGTTAAATCAACGGCGGCGATTGATGACGGCTATATGGATATGAGCGGTACATCTATGGCAACACCGGTTGTTTCCGGCAGTATTGCATTGTTGATGGGCTATTATCCTTATCTTTCGGCACAAAATATTGCATGGTTGTTGTTAGAAACAGCAAATAAAAATGGTGCTTATGCGGATAGTGATATATATGGCCAAGGGGCGTTAGATTTGGAAAATGCCTTAAATCCGGTAGGAAATTTAAGCTTGGCCTCTGATTCATCATTCAGTTCTTTAAGAAATGCGTCCGCAAGTAAGTTGGCACTTTCAGGAATTACACAGAAAAAAATGCTGGAAGTCATGCCAAAGAAGGTAACGGCTTTTGATGAGTTGAATCGTCCGTTTGAATATGAAACA
>DEKL01000020.1 GCA_002353835.1 Alphaproteobacteria bacterium UBA2723 | reverse complement strand
TGAACTTGTTTCAGGATCTCACAAGACCTGAAATAAATTCAACACGACGTAATTAATTAAATCAAATCTTCGTATAAATCTCTAAAATCTGGATTCTTATTCTTAATCAAATTAATTTTCCAATCTCTATGCCAACGCTTTAGTTGCTTTTCTCTGTCAATAGCCTCTCCAACTAAATCAAATTGCTCAAAATAAACGAGTTTATGAAGATTATATTTTTTGGTAAAACCATCAATGAGGTTATTCTTATGCTCATATACGCGACGAACAATATCATTAGTCACACCAATATAAAAAACGGTGTTGTTATCATTGGTCATGATGTAAACAATTCCTTGTTTCATGAGAGAAACATACCCCCTCCCTTAAAGAGATCCTGAAACAAGTTCAGGATGACGCAGAAAACAATGTTTCCATTTGACGATATGATGATATTTTAGCACGCTTTCTTAAATAGCCTTCTTAACTTCTTCAAAGGCTTGTGTCAGCTTGCTCGCATCCGGTCCGCCGGCTTGTGCCATATCAGGTCTTCCGCCGCCACCTTGACCGCCAACCGCAGCCGAAGCAATCTTTACCAAATCAACTGCCGAATATTTATCAGTCAAATCTTTGGTAACGCCAACCACAATAGAAGCCTTACCGTCTTTATCTGTTGCCAATACCATCACGCCGGAACCGATATTTTGGCTCATCTCATCAATAAAACCTTTGAGCTCTTTCGGGTGAACATCCGGAATAACTTTACCGATAAATTTAACCCCGTTGACGATTTCAGCTTGTTCATTGGACCGAGCGCCACCGGAAGCTAAAGTCTTCTTCAAGTTCAAAATTTCTGCTTCCATTTTCTTTCTTTCGGCAAGCATATTCTTTAAGCGCGCTTCCAAATCATTGACATTGGTTTTTAAGATATCACACGCGGTATGCAGTTTATACTCAATATCGTCAACATATTCTTCCGCGCCTTTACCTGTTACGCACTCAATACGGCGCACACCGGCAGAAACAGCCGATTCTGATAAGATATTAAAGTACCCGATATCGCCTGTCTCACAAACGTGCGTACCGCCACAAAGCTCACGTGAGAAAACTTTGCCGTCTTTTTCCATGGTAACGACACGTACTTCTTCGCCGTACTTCTCGCCGAATAAAGCCATAGCGCCGGTCTTAACCGCTTCATCTTGGTTCATCAACACGGTATTGACTTTATAATTTTCGCGAATTGCCGCATTAACCATATCTTCGGCAAGCTTAAGCTGCTCTGCGGTAATCTGTTGCGGATGCGAAATATCAAAACGCATTCTGTCCGGTGCCACCAATGAACCTTTTTGTGTAACGTGTTCGCCCAAAATTGTCCGTAACACTTTATGTGCAATATGGGTTACCGAGTGGTTGGCGCAAATGCGTTTACGGTTTTCGGCATTAACTTCAAAATTAGCAAACTCCTCAATTTTAGCTTCGCCCTCAATCATTTTGCAACAATGAACAAATACGGTATCAAGCTTGCGTTTTGTATCATAAACTTCGGCTTTGAAATTTTTACCGATAATCATACCGATATCGCCGACCTGACCACCGCATTCTCCATAAAAAGGTGTTTGATTGGCAACCAAATAAAACTCGCCACCCTTAACGCTATCAACAATTTTACCGTCTTTAACCAATGTTTTAATGATACCGTCGCTCTTTGTAGTGGTATAGCCCAAAAACTCTGTGCCGCCGATATTTTCTTTAACTTCAAACCAAACTTTTTCCGTACCCTCATCTCCGGAACCGGCCCAGTTTTTACGCGCTTCTTCTTTTTGCTTAGCCATCGCCGCATCAAAACCTTTAGTATCAACTTCAATTTCTTTAAGCTTTAAGGCATCTTGGGTTAAATCAAGCGGGAAACCGTATGTGTCATAGAGCTTAAATGCCGTTTCGCCGGAAAGTGTATCGCCTTTATGCAGGTTCTTTGTTTCTTCGTCTAACAGGCGCATACCTTTATCAAGTGTTTTGCCGAAACGGGTTTCTTCAGCGCGAATAGTTTCGGAAATCAACTTCTCAAAGCGATAAAGTTCAGGGTAGGCATCTCCCATTTCTTGTTGCAAAACAGGCAATAATTTATACATCATCGGCTCTTTAACGCCTAAGAGATAAGCATGGCGCATAGCACGGCGCATAATACGGCGCAAAACATAACCGCGTCCTTCGTTAGAAGGCAACACCCCGTCAGCAATCAAAAAGCTCATAGCACGCAAGTGGTCGGCAATCACGTTATGTGAAGCCTTAAGCTCTCCGTTCGGGTCTGTGTTTGCAATATCGGCAATTGCTTTAATGATATGCTTAAAAGTATCAATATCAAAGTTAGAGTGAACACCTTGTAAAATAGCGGCGATTCTCTCCAAGCCCATGCCGGTATCAATAGACGGCTTTTTAAGGTTAATGCGAGAGCCATCCGGCAAATCTTCAAACTGGTCAAAAACAAGGTTCCAAATTTCAATAAATCTGTCTCCGTCTTCTTCCGGTGTTCCCGGCAAACCGCCCCAAACTTCCGGACCATGGTCATAAAAGATTTCGGAACACGGACCGCACGGGCCGGTATCGCCCATTTGCCAGAAATTATCCTTAGTGGCAATGCGGATAATGCGGTCATCACTAAGCCCGGAAACCTTTTTCCAAATATTATAAGCTTCTTCGTCGGTATGGAAAATGGTTACCGCCAATTTTTCTTTAGGCAGGCAAAATTCTTTTGTCAGCAATTCCCAAGCGTAATAAATAGCTTCTTCTTTAAAATAGTCGCCGAAAGAGAAGTTACCGAGCATTTCAAAAAACGTATGGTGACGTACGTCATAACCGACACTGTCCAAGTCATTATGTTTACCGCCGGCGCGTACGCTTTTTTGGGAAGTGGCGGCTCGTGTATAATCTCTGGTTTCGTTACCGGCTAAAATATTCTTAAATTGTACCATACCGGAGTTGGTAAACATCAATGTCGGGTCATTATCCGGCACCAAAGAAGATGCTGGTACGATTTTATGTCCGTTCTTTTCAAAATAGTCCAGGAACGTTTTTCTTATTTGATTAACACTTGTTGTCATTTTTTCTTCCCAAAAAATTAATTAAAACTTTAACTTTGGCAAGTTACAGCAATTTTTTTTGTATGTAAAGTTTAAATTTTAACAAAATATCCGTTCTTTCTAAAATAGATACAATGTGCATAAAGGTTAAAAGCAATTTGAGTTGACAAATAAGCAAAACAGGGTTAAAAGCACTCTGCAAATTATATCTTTTATTAAATTTTTATAGCTAAAAAACTTAAATTTATGGAAAAAAACGAATTATTAGAAAAACTGGTACTGCCTGACGTGCCGGAAGATGTGCAGATTGCAATGATGGATAGTCCTGATGCCCCGGAGCTTCTGAAAGTCTTTTTGAGCAACCGCCACGGAGATGGGTGGTTGACCGAGAAAACAGAGCGCTATATGGTAAATTGCCCAAATGCAGAAAAATTGTTAGAGGTTTACCTTCTGGCTTTCTGTTTTGATTTGAGCGAAGTAATGGAAGAGGAAATCATTACCCAGCACAAGCCGTGGACAATAAATGTTCTGATGGATGCAAATGTTCCGGTAAGTCTGAACAACGAACTTCTCTTGCTGAAAGGCAAATATTCTGTTGATGAACTTTCCAGATATATGGAAC
Organism: Alphaproteobacteria bacterium UBA2723; assembly: GCA_002353835.1. Taxonomy (GTDB): domain Bacteria; phylum Pseudomonadota; class Alphaproteobacteria; order RF32; family CAG-239; genus CAG-267. The sequence goes on along the minus strand of DEKL01000020.1, from coordinate 8,661 downwards.
TGGTAAAGGATACGGAAAATGTGCTCAGTGAAGAGTGGGAAGTACAATTACTCAAGCATAAAGATGCGGAAGAACTGTTGGGGAAGTATGTTTCTCTTTTCGGAAAGTTGCAGAAAAAGGCAGAAAAGGCAATCTTGTCAAAAAAAGATGATGACAAACTAAAAAAAGTCTATCAAGCAGCCCTTGAAGAAAAATCTAAAGGCAAAAAGAAAGAGTAGTGCCAAGCCACATTAAAAAACTCAAGATTGCTCTTGAGTTTTTTTTTAATATAAAAGATTTTGATATGTAAAATATAAATATTAACAAAAATTTCAATAGATTCATTTAGAATAGTTGTAAAAAGTACAGATTACTAAAGAGAGTCATTCTGATGAAAAGATATATCCTGTTATCATTGTTTCTGAGTTTATACCCTTTAGGTACAGCAATGGCACAAGTCTTTGAACTGGTGGACTATACCCCGTTAAGCAAAGAAGAATGCTTATCTTACCAACAAAAGTTAGGGTTGGAGTATTGCCCGACTGATAATGATCACCTTGCCGGTGCGGCGCTTGCCTGCGGTCATATTGATAAACTTCCCTCTGAAGATGAATTGCTTGTTCTTGCCAGAAAAGCATATCATACGCAAAGTGTAGATAAATACATTGAGGCCAACAGAGATGACAACATATTGCAGGATATGAATATTTTTGCCAAAGAACGGAATATTTTTTACTGGACGAACATAGAAACAAGCGATAAAAGAGGAATAGTAAGAGTGTTTGCACCATATTACACTTATCCTTTCTATGTCATGCGCAATGGTAGCGGTTATATTCCCAGAAGAGGCAGTAAAGGTGCCCTTAAATACGATATTATAGCTAAGAGAGGGCTCAAGACTGAAAGAAAAAGGAAGTTTAACTTTACAACCGATAGACCGGGATATATCGGTGATGATGCCCTAAAAGCAATTTGTGTCAGAAAAACTTATGCAACAGACATTTCAGATAAATCAGAAACCGATATCGCAGATTTAAACAATATAGCCGATCAGCCGGATTTACGAGGGTTATCACGGGAACAATCGTGTACCGTTCTGTGCGGAAAAGATTTTCATTACAAAAGAGCCAAAAATATTCAAGGTCAACGCACCTATATTTGCTACAACGACACGTTTAAAAAAACTGCACACAGTTGCCGACCGCGTGAGAGTTGGTATAACTATGTCAGATATATTTGCGAATGTAAAGATATCAGCGCCCATTGATTGACATTTTATCGTGCGGTTGTATCATAACCCCATAGTGTTTTGTAAGAAAAGAGGCTGCAAATATGATAAAATATGTAATTTTGGTGTTGGTATTTCTGCTGGCAAATATCCAAACATCTCTTGCTCGTGACATAAGTTACGGCTACAACGCACACGGCGATTATGTGCCGGTTTCTATCGGAGGAGAAAGGGTAGATTATGGCTATAATGCCCATGGTGATTATGTTCCGACCTCAATCGGCGGAAAAGATATTGACTACGGTTACAACGCACGTGGCGATTATGTGCCGACTTCTATCGGTGGAGAAAGGGTGGATTACGGCTATAATGCGCGCGGTGATTATGTCCCGACTTCAATCGGCGAAAGGGATATTGACTACGGCTATAACGCCCGCGGCAACTATGTGCCGACTTCTATCGGTGATGATGATATCGGTTACGGCTACAATGCACACGGCGATTATGTCCCGACTTCTCTCGGCGGGTATTAGTTTTTAAGATATAAAGCAGAGTTCTAATAAGGAGCGACTAAGAAAACCGCCGTTGATAAAAATGATTCGTATTTTCTATCCTTAATTGTAAAGAGATAATAGCTTTTTCTTCCGGTTTTTTCTTTAATCCAGGCAATAGCGCCCTCAGGTTGAATGTCTTGCGTGTAAGGTAATAAGTAATAAGCATATTTTCCCTCTTGTCGTTCCTTTTGGGCATAATGTACAAAGTTAGGGTTATCAACATCAGAGAGAACAAAAACTTCTCTTGTATCAAGCAATTTATCCATAAAAATATGCATCATCCAAACCGGTGTCCACCCGCCACCGAGTCCCCACCAAATATCGGCATTTTTAGCAATATTTTCTAATTTTTTGTAGTTATTACTAAAGTAAACCTCTCTGTCTTTAGCCCAAAAAGCATTTTCTATTTGAGATGTATAGAGGGCAGAAAAAAAGGCAATAACATATAAAAACACGCGAATTGATGATATTTTCAGCTTTAATAAACGCCCTAAAAACAACATCATGTATATCAGAAGTCCTATACCGATAACAATAATAACTGCAAAATAACGTATTTGCCAAACGCCCATATGCGGCTGTAAAAGAGCCGAAAGAACACCATAGCCGATAAAGATGAGCAACAGCCATAAAACTTGATATGCCTCATCAGCAGATAAAAGCATCTTTCTGGCAGTCAAAAACGTAATGGTACCAAATAGCGCAAAACAGAGCAAAGCAATCAGATAATGGTTAAATATTGACTTGATAAACAAAGGCATTTGCCCCGTAAACACACCAACAAAATTTTGGTATAAATTTTCCAAATGTCCGCTCAACTGGGTGCCGCGTTCACCATGTATTCCGATATCAATCATTGCCGGAAAGATAAGCCAGGATACGATCACGGAAATAATCATAACCGTGGCAAAAATAAACATTTTTTTATATTGGCGCTTGCATAACAATATAAAACCGCTGACTGCGGTCAAAACAAACCCGAAAACAAGACCGTAAAAATGTGTTAAAATTTGCAATACTGAAAACACCAAAACAGCCGTTAAAAATTTTTTCCCAGAAGCGTTATTTATGTATTTAATAATATAATCAGTGAGATAAACAGCAAACATCATCCATAAGAGATACATTCGCATAAAGACGGAAAGGGAAAGTACCGCACTGCAAAACGCACACAACATCAAGCCGGCAAGAGCAATGTCCTCATCCTTAAATAAGGTTAAAAAGAGCCTGTAAACCCCAAACAAAAAGCCGATAAAAATCAAAACATTTAATAATACTGCCGGTAACAAGGTAAATTCCGGTGCAAAAGGCAGGCTGAACAACCGTAAAAGCACAAAATATATCGGCATATGCGTATCCAGGCGTAAATTATGCCACATGTCGGCAAAAGTACTATGTTGCAGCAACAAATAGTTTCTAAAATCATTTTTATTAAAGATTTTATCATCAATTTCATCAGCACTGTAACGTAAAAATACCCCGTTATCGCCATTGGCGGTGCCGAAAGAAAATATTTCATCAACATGAAGTAATTCTTTATAAGAAAACAAAATTAACTGCACAATAACGGCCGCCACAATAATTGCCCACAACCGCCACGGATATTTCTTAAAAAAATTTTTCCACATCACCAGAAAATCCAAGATACACAAACTATGTAAATATTAACCGCAAAATCAGTTGTGTATATATAAAAAGGAAATATATCCCCGTCAACTTGTCGTAAATAAGATAAGCTAAGTGCTGACAGCAGTTAGAGCTAATTTAAAAATGCTATAAATATGTTCAGATATGTCGCAAACAAAATCCATATCAAAAACGGCAAAAAGAGAGAGAAAGACCAGAGATTTATGAAAAATAGTGTATGCATTAAAAGTGCCGCTACAATATCCAGCAATACAATAACAACCGCAGACACGCCGATTTGTTGGATATAAAAAAAGCTGAAAGTCCATACAATTTGTAAGAAAAGTTGCAGGATAAAAAGCGTATTAAGGTCATAAAATTGTTCATAGCGTTGCGGGGTCAAAAGAGCAATATAAAAACCTAAAAACATCAAAACATAAAGCATATTCCAAATGTATCTGAAATAGTTGTTTTCAGGTGTTACCTGTGGCTTTTCCAAAATATCATAAAAGGGAATAAGCCCTTGATTGACCAAATACTTAGTAATAAGGGAAGTCACAAAAATTAAAGCAAAACTGTAAATTCCGTATTGTAATTTCACACGCATCAATCTTCTCCTTCATAAATTTTTACTGATATATAAGCCATTTTTTATAAAAAACATCAGGGCTGAAAATTTTTTAAATAAAACTTGCAAAATAAAATAATAAGGTATACAAACAAAACTAGAACAAACAAAAAGGAGTAAAAAGTTGGCAAAGACAGATGATAACGGCATTAAAATTTATGAGCCGAAAGATTTTGAGGGTATGCGCAAAGCAGGCAAATTAGCTGCCGAATGTTTGGATTATATTACAGATTATGTAGATGTCGGAGTAACAACGGAACATTTGGATGATTTGTGCCGTGAATTCATTAAATCTCACAATGCGATTCCGGCATGCTTGGGGTATCACGGCTATCCGAAAACAATCTGCACCTCTATCAATCATGTTATTTGTCACGGTATTCCTGATGATCGCAAGTTGGAAGACGGCGATATCGTTAACATTGATGTTACCGTTATCTTAGACGGTTGGTATGGTGATACTTCGCGTATGTATTATGTCGGCAAACCGAAGTTAAAGGCAACGCGTTTATGTGATGTAACGTACGAATGTTTAATGCGTGGCATAGATGTCGTTAAACCCGGCGCCCGATTCGGTGATATCGGTGCGGTCATAGAAGAATACGCCCATAAATACGGTTATTCGGTGGTTGAAATGTTCTGTGGTCACGGTTTGGGCAGAGTCTTTCATGATGAACCGAATGTTTTGCATTTCGGTCATAAAGGCACTGGCCCACTGATTAAAGAAGGAATGTTCTTTACCATTGAACCGATGATAAATATCGGTAAAAAATTCGGCACGATTCTTCCAAACGGATGGACAGCCGTAACCAAGGACAGAACACTCTCAGCCCAATTTGAACACTCGCTCGGTGTCACCAAAGACGGTTGCGAAGTGTTTACTTATTCTCCCAAAGGTTTGGATAAACCACCATACAAAAAATAAGGAAAAGCCATGTCCCAAGAAAGCTCAAAAATAAAAACAAAAGCAAAAAATAATAACTGAATTATTCCTATAAGTGAATGTCCTAAATAAAAATGTGCACTTCCAAAAGATAAAAATAAAGAAAATAATAAAGCATTTATTTGTTGTTTACTTTTATAATTACATCTAGGTTTATTAGTTAAATAATCTTCATAATTTTCATAAAATGTTTGATATCCTGTATTACATTCACATTTAAGGCCATCATCTGAACATATTCCATTTCCTGAGCAATCAATGTTAGAATTGGTGCAATTAAATTTATATAATTTGCTTAAATCATATTCTGGATTCTCAGAAGCATTTGGATTTGTTTCTTCTTGACAAAATATATAAAATAATGGTATTTGAAAGATAAAAATAAATTTTATGAAATTCATTATGAATTTTTTTAATTTAAAATTATTTTAATTATTTTTTTCTTTAAATAAATATTTAATAGGTGGCATTTCAACTGAAACATTTTCTAATTCTTGCTTTCCAATTTTAGTTTTTTTTATATTTGCAACAGTTTGCAATAAAAGATAATTAATATTTTTATTTAACTTTAATTTAGAATTTTCAAAAAATAAATCTTCTATTTTTCTCCCTATTTTTTTATTATACTCGTTTTCATCCAAACTTGAAATAATTATTTCTCCATTAGCAATTAAAAAATCTATAACAATATTATATTTTTCCAACAAATGATCAAATAATTCTTTACAAGTTTTAGAGCCTTTTATTTCAACTTTGTCCCAAATATTAAAACCTTCAGGAATAGCCTTTACTGGCCCTCCATTTTCTTGAGGAAGTTTATCTTTTATAGCTATTGGAGGTGATGGTTCTGAAAATAAATAGTAATTTGTGGCTAAATTAAAGAATATATTTCTTAAATATTTAATTTCATGAGTCTGTAATAAAGTATATAGTTGTAAGGATACATGCCCAGCTACAGTGGCTGTTGTAGTTAAAATTGTAGGAATTATTTTTCCAGCTGTCATTTTAGTCGTTGGCCTATCACATTCAGTTATATCATAATTTCTAGCTCTTAAATTTGAAGAAGCATGTATAAAATCAATATGTCCATTTTCATCATGATCTTTTTCAAATTCTTCTGGTTTTATTTTTGAAACATCTATGTTATTTCTTTTAATTTTTAATAATTCTTCAAATATTTCTTCACATTTTTTTTCATCTTTTTCTAAATCACTTGTGATTATTTCTCCTCTTTGATTTAAATTATTAATTTCACTATTATTATTGTTTTCTGATAAATCTATTTTTACAGTTTTTGGTTCAAATTTTGGAATCTTAACTTTTGATGAGATTTTCCTAATATATTCATCTGAAAGCTTATCTGCTTTTACATTTAATCCTAAAGCACGTGAAATAATAGTTGAATATCTTTTAACAAAAAGAAAGCATAAATCATTATTTGGATCATAAGGTATGTTATGAGGAAGCTTTTTGGAACCTGACCAAAATAGTTTTCCTTCTTCTGTTTTATAATTAGGTGGAAAATTATATAATAATTGTTGAATTCTCCAATCAAAATTATCAGTATATTTTTTAACAGCAAATTCTATTACTTTATCAAAATCATTATTTATTATAAAATTAATAATATATTTTTCTTCAATTAATTTTTCTAAATTTTGTGTTGCACTTCCTTCTTTTATAATATTTTCTTTATAATCTTCAAAATTAGTAAAATAATTTTTAATATCATTAACAGTAGAAATAAAATAGTCATTAAAAATATCTCTGCTCCATTCTATACAATGAGTAATTTGTGAAGGAAAATGTCTTAAAGTGCACATTGGAATAACTTTAGGTTTATCCTCTTCATCAGAGGGATTATCTCCATAAGTCATTGTCTTATATGGAACAATACATTGTGAAGTAGCCTTCGTACCTAGAGTTCCAGCATCTACAGAGCATCTTTCAAATTTTATAACACGTGTATCTATATATTTTCTAGCATGAGTTGAATCTACAGCCATTATTATAAAATCTTGGTTAAGCCAAAATTCTTCATCAAAAAAATCTTCAGTTTCTTCACACACTTTTTTTTGCAATCCAATTACATTAAATTTTGGATTCATTAATTTAACATTATTACTTGCTGTTTCTGCTTTTGATGTACCTACATCTTTTTTTCTGAATAGAAATTGTCTACTTAAATTAGATATTTCTATATTATCATTATCTGTAACTATAAATTTACTTTTTTCATTCGAGCTACAGAATCCCATCATTCCAAAATTTTTTAAAAATTCACATCCCGTTGCTCCAGCTCCAATCATAAAAATTTTGCTTTTTTCTATTTTATCTTGAATTTCATTTCCAAAAATTGCTATTTGATCATCATATCTACATCCTTTTAAACTTCTATCTACATCCTCTTTAATATTTTCAACAACTTCTAAAAAGTCAATAATAAGCCACTGATCTATAGGTTCATATTTTCCTGTAGCTTTAATTATTTCCTGAGAAATAATTCCTCCAAAGAAAGCTGTTATTGGACAGATTTCAGCTCTAGACCACTTTATAATATTTAATACTAGTTTCTCATCATATTCCTGAATACCCTGGAACCATTGTATTTTGTTTTGTTTAATTGTATCATAAAATTGTTTGACATTTTTTTCTATTTCTTTAGCTTGATTTAAATTATTTAATTCAGGGAGGAAGCCATTATGAGTTATAAAAAAATCATGGATTCCTATTAATATCATATATAATAATTCACTTCTACCAATTTTTTCTGCATCCATGAGTAAAAAAGGATGCATAAAATCAGTAATAACATTAGATCTAAACTTATAATCAAAATATTTTTTATCAATATTTTTAATAACTTTAATTGCTTTTCCTCCTCTAATATAATCTTTATAATTAGATGTATCTTCTAAAATTCTAAATGATTCAAAATTTTCATATTCAACTTTGAATTCTCTCTCATTTAATTCAGTCATTCCTTCAATTCCTGAAAACCTCACTAATCCTCCATCACCAATACTAAAGTTATTATCACCTTTTTCATTATCAATTGTAATTAACCCTTTTTTATCTTTTGTAATACTTTTTATATTATAAGTTATTTCGGTTCCCATTTCTGCAAAAATTGTATGCTCTGGACCAAAATCAGTAAAAATATACCCTGCCAAACCTAAACAGCATGCATATATAAATTTAATTTTATTTTCTCTACAAATATTATTTATTTCTATCAAAAAATAAGAAGGTTGTAATTCTGTAAAAACAATTACATTAAATTCTAAAACTTTTTTGGAAAATAGATTTAAAAAATTATTAGTTGGTTCTAAACGCAGAAGAGAAACTTTTACATAAGGGTTTAATTCAGATAATTTTTTCATAGAAGCTTCATCTCTATATTTTTTCCCTACATCTTCTTCTGATAAATAAAAATTGCTACCTAGATCATTAATATTTGTGATAACGGGATCATAAAGAGTTACGGATTGTGGACCACTTAATATTATATTTTTGGCTACTTCAGCTCCTAAGCCTCTCATTCCAATTATCAATATTTTTAATTGAATTAATTTTCCCATAGTTTCCATACCAAATGTCCCTATTTGTCTTGAATATAAATCAGTATCAACTCCTTTTTCCATTTTATATTTATATATTAATTTCTGGGAAAATATATAAAAAATAAATTATAAAAGATTTT
>DEKL01000048.1:14882-15424 GCA_002353835.1 Alphaproteobacteria bacterium UBA2723 | reverse complement strand
AAGAATTTATGATTATGCCTGTTTCTGCCGGTTCTATTAAGGAAGCAATTCGTATGGGTGCAGAAATTTTCCACACATTAAAGAAGAATTTGAAAGCTGCCGGTCACAACACAAACGTTGGTGATGAAGGTGGTTTTGCTCCGAATTTGCAATCTGCTGAGGAAGCTCTCGGATTTATTGTTAAATCTATTAAAGATGCCGGTTTTGTTCCGGGTGAAGATGTTGTTTTGGCAATAGATGCCGCTTCTTCAGAATTTTATGAGAACGGCAAGTATGAGATGAAGGGTGAAGGTAAATCTTATACATCTGCTCAGATGGTTGAATTCTATAAAGATTTATGTGCTAAGTTCCCGATTTTCTCTATTGAAGACGGTATGGCCGAAGATGACTGGGAAGGTTGGAAAGCTTTAACAGATGCTCTTGGTGATAAAGTTCAATTGGTTGGTGATGACTTGTTTGTTACGAATCCGAAGCGCTTGGCTATGGGTATTGAGAAGGGTGTTGCTAACTCCATTTTGGTTAAAGTTAACCAAATCGGTACG
>DEKL01000048.1:756-14778 GCA_002353835.1 Alphaproteobacteria bacterium UBA2723 | reverse complement strand
GAAACAGAAGATACAACAATTGCTGATATCGCTGTTGCAACAAATTGTGGTCAGATTAAGACCGGTTCTATGTCTCGTACAGATAGAATGGCAAAATATAACCAACTTATCAGAATTGAAGAAGAATTAGGTGATTCTGCTATTTATGCCGGTAAGTCTATCTTGAAATAATCAGAGATATACAATGAAAGCTTTGATGTATTTTTTATTTGTTGCTTTTTGCGGGTGTATTATTATTTCCTCCTATTTTTGGGGAGTGAAAGATATTCCTTTTGATGAGCAAATTGAGTATATTCAGTCAAAAATTTATTCAAGTGCTGAAAGTACAGTGGCGGCAGATACTGCAAAGTCTGCAACAAAACTGGGAAAAGTTTTGAAAAACAGTTTTGATGAAGCTCAAGATGTTTATGAAAACGGAGCTGAAGCTAAATACGAATAGGAAATATAGGCTTAACAAAGAAGGTGCTGGTAAAACAGCACCTTTTTGTTTTATTAAAAGATAAAATGGTTGAGATATTTTATATCTGTGGTAAAGTCTTAAAAAAGATGAAAAACGGAAAGAGAAAATGAAAGATCCAAAATTTGTGCATTTAAGAGTTCATACGGCTTATTCTTTGGCCGAAAGTACGATTATGCTTAAAGATAAAACAAAAATGGATCTGATGAAAAAGCTTAAAGAAACAGGAGCTTGTGCCATTGCTGTAACAGATAGCTCAAATATGTTCGGAGCAAAAGCTTTTTCTCATTTTGCAGCGGATGAAGGTATTAAACCTATTTTGGGTTGCCAGTTCTTATTAAGAAATGCTGATTCTGATGATATTATGCGCTCTAAAGGGAGAGAACTTGAACCGGATAAAATAGTTTTGTTGGTTATGAATGATGTCGGTTATGGCAATATTATGAAGCTGATGAAACGTTGTTATCTGGATAATACGGAAAAAGGCTGGGTTCCGCAATTAACGTTACAAAATTTGATAGATTTTAATGAGGGTTTAATTGCTTTAACAGGTGGGGTAGAAGGACCGATAGGACGCTTGTTGTTGGAAAATCGTAAAGAAGAAGCAGAAGATTTTACCGTGAAACTGAAAGAAATTTTTGGTGACAGACTCTATATGGAAATTTCGCGAATCGGTTTGGATACAGAGCGTAAAACAGAAGAAAATTTTATTGATTTTGCTTATAAATATAATATACCGCTTGTTGCTACAAATGAGGCATTTTTCCTTGATGAGGATATGTATGAAGCGCATGATGCTTTGGTTTGTATATCTGCCGGAGAATATGTTTCCAACGAAAACAGACGTAAGTTTTCCATTAATAACAGATTAAAGTCTGAAGAAGAAATGGTAGAGCTTTTTTCTGATTTACCGGAGGCTATTCAAAATACGGTAAGAATAGCTAAATTATGTAATTTTCTTTCTAAAAAAGTTGATCCTTTGCTACCGATTTTTGAATGTCCGGAAGGAAAAACCCAAGATGAATTTATTACGGAAGAAGCTTATAAGGGATTAGATGAAAGAATGCAGAAAGCTGTTTATTTTGAAGGGATGACAGCCGAGCAGAAAAAGGAAATTGATGAAAGATATTATGCACGCTTGGAATACGAACTGAGCGTTATTAAAAAGATGGGATTTCCGGGGTATTTTCTTATCGTTTCGGACTTTATTAAATGGTCAAAACACAATGGGGTTCCTGTTGGGCCGGGGCGTGGTTCGGGTGCCGGTTCAATTGTGGCATGGTCATTAAAAGTAACAGACCTTGATCCGTTAAAGTTGGATTTGCTTTTTGAGCGTTTCTTAAACCCTGAACGTGTTAACATGCCGGACTTTGACGTGGATTTTTGCCAAGAAAACAGATACAAGACCATAGAATATGTTCAAAGAAAATATGGTTTTGACCATGTTGCACAGATTATTACTTATGGTAAATTACAATCAAAAGCAGTTATTCGTGATGTGGCGCGCGTTTTGCAAATGCCATATACTCAGGCCGATAAAATATCTAAGATGATACCTGCCGGTGTTCAGGGTAAAAACCCGACATTGCCGGAAGCATTGGAAATGGTGCCGGAATTAGAAGAAATGCGGCAAAGTGACCCGCAAATCAATAAACTTTTTGAAATAGCAATTAAACTTGAGGGTTTATACCGTAATTCCGGTATGCATGCCGCCGGTGTTGTTATCGGTGACAGACCGTTAGACCAGCTTGTTCCTTTATATAAAGACCCGCGTGCAGATATGCCGGTTACAATGTATGATATGAAATATGTTGAGGAAACCGGCTTAATTAAGTTTGACTTTTTGGGACTTAAGACTCTTACGGTTATACAAAGAGCCGTTGATTGGATAAAAAAAGCACAAGGTATTGATTTGGATATGGAAACAGTGCCTCTTGACGATAAAGATACGTATAAGATGTTGCAGGAAGGTAAAACAACAGCGGTTTTCCAATTTGAATCTTCCGGTATGAAAGATGTGCATAAACAGATTCGTCCGGATAGGTTTGAAGATTTAATAGCTATTGTTTCTTTGTATCGTCCGGGGCCGATGGATAATATTCCGACGTTTATTAAACGTAAGCATGGGGAAGAGGAAATACAATATTTACATCCGAAATTAGAGCCTATTTTAAAAGAAACATACGGTATTATGGTTTACCAAGAGCAAGTTATGATGATTGCTCGCGAACTTGGCGGCTATACCATGGGCGGTGCGGATAAATTGCGTAAAGTTATGGGTAAAAAAATGCGTGATGAAATCCCAAAGCAACGTAAAATGTTTACGGAAGGCGCTATTAAGAACGGAATTGATGAAGAAATAGCAAAAAGCATTTTTGACCAGATGGAAAAATTTGCATCCTATGGTTTTAATAAATCACACGCCGCGGCATATTCTTTGGTTTCTTATCAAACAGCTTATTTAAAAGCTCATTATCCGGTTGAATTTATGTGCGCGGTAATGGATTTGGATATTACCAATACGGATAAATTAGCGGTATTTAAGGCAGAATGTAAGGTTTTGGGTATAGAGGTGTTAAAGCCGGATATTAACGAATCTCTGGCAAAATTCAGTGTGCAGAACGGGAAGCTACGGTATGCTTTAGGTGCAATTAAGGGTGTTGGCGAATCCAATATGAATGCCATTATTGAAGCACGAGAAAAAGGCGGTAAATTTAAGGATATTTCGGATTTCATTAACAGGGTTGATGCCAAACAACTTAATCGTAAGCAGTTAGAGCAACTTATAAAAGCCGGTGCTTTTGATAGTTTGGATAAAAAAAGAGGCAAGCTTTTTGCCAATATTGATTTGATATTGAAAAACATTTCTTCTGCAACAGAAATGAAGACGAGCGCTCAATCTTCTTTGTTCGGTATAGATGAATATTCGTCAAAAGTTAAGCTGGCAGATGCTCCGGATTGGCCGGATTTAGAAAAATTGCGTTTAGAAGCGGCGGCAATCGGTTTTTATCTTTCGGCGCACCCGTTAGATGTTTATGCGGATAGTATGAAAAAATTAGGCGTTAAAAATTGTCAGGAGGTAATGGCCAATATTAAGGTTGGTGACAGCATAAGAGCTAATATTGCAGGTTGTGTAGAGAGTTTTCAGAAGAGGCTTAGTAAAAATGGTAATAAATATGCTTTTGTGAAGCTTTCTGATACAACAGATGAATTTGAGGGAATGCTGTTTTCTGAGGGGTTGGCTAAATATGAAGATGTTATCAGCTCCGGTTGTCCGCTACTCGTGAAAGTTACCATAAATAAACAGTCTGAAGAAGAAAATCCGCGGATAATGATAAACAGCGTGCAAACGTTAGACCAGGCTATTGCCGAACAAGCCAAAGGTTGGGAAATATCTTTAGATAATATCTCTGCTGTTTCTGAGATAAAAAAATTGTTATATACAGATAGGCGAGGGAGCAATAAGGTTTATTTAATACCGGAGATAGATGATTGGGATGTTCGCATAGAACTTGATGGCGGGTATGCATTTGCTGATAATATGATGCTTACTCGTTTAAAGAGCATACCCGGTGTTACACATGTTAAAGAACTTTAGGGAGAAAGTTATGAATACGAAAAGTGATGAAAACAGAATAGTTATTCCTTTTTTAGAAGGCTTATCTTTTCCTGCATCAGAGATTAGTATGCATTTGAAAGATTTTGTTTTTTTGGCCGGCGGACTTTCTTTTCTAACAACACTTATTATTTTGTGCTTGGGACGTAGTCTCTTTTGCGGGTTTGAAGTCAGTGGTACCATTAGCGGGCTTTTTTGTACGCGCTCGCTTATTAATATTTTGGCTTCAACTATTGTTTCTTTATTTAGTGTGGCTTTTTTTGTTAACAGATGGCAGGCGATAGTTTTTGATAAGAAGAGTTTTTCGGAGGCTATAAAAACTAAATGTTTGAAGAAAGATTTTAAAGCGTTTGGTGTCGTTTTACTTTATCTTGTTCTTTGGCTTGTTTTGTGTATCGGTTGTATTGCTTTAGAAAACAGAAAAGCTGTTCCTGATTGGCATGTTGAGTTAGTCATTTTTGTAGGTATTTCATTATTTATTGTTTTTGCTTTGTTTTTGCTGCTGAATTTTGTGGCTTTTTATAACTATTTACAGGGTGGGCACTTTTTTGCCATAAATAAAACTTTTTGGCCTGTTTTTGATAATATTTATAAGCCGATTACTTGGTTTTTTATCTATTTTCTTATTTTTGCATACTTTTTTAGGATTGTTTTTGCAACATTTATGATGGAAAACAGTTTGCCGTTGTGGTTGAATATTTTTGCTGGCGACTTCTTCTGCTATTTTTTAATTTATATGGTAACAGCGGTTATTCAGCTATCTTTAGCTTATCAAGCGAAGTTTTTATTCAAAACCGAAGAATAATTCTTTAATTTTCGGGTTAGGAATAAGAGATAGCAACTCTTCTAAATGAGCATCTGTTAATAGTTTTATAGCGGTATGTTTTTCTATGCCGCGAGAAAGTAAATAAAACAATTGTTCTTTATCAAGCTCGCCGCAACTGGCACCATGTGAACACTTAACATCATCAGCGTAAATCTCTAATTCAGGTTTACAATTTAATTTTGCACTATCGCTTAGATAAAGCGCTTTGTGAAGCTGATGTCCGGAAGTTTTTACGGCATTGGGAGCAATATGTATTTTGCCTTGAAAAACGGCGGTGGAATCTTCTTCTAAAACACCTTTTGCATATTGGTTTGAGTTTGTATTTTCCACTAAGTGATTTATGTTGGTTGTTATATCCGTGGTGCAGTTCTTTTTTGCCTTATAGGCGGAGTATATTTCAGCGTTAGCGTTTTGTTGGTCTAAATTAACAAGCGTTTCCTGTCGGCTTAATTTGGCACCGTCTGATAAGTAATATTGCTTGTAAGAACTTTTTTCTTGTTGTTTTATGGCGTTTAGAGCAATATGGTAGCTTTTAGAATTTTCTTTTTGTATTTTGTAGTGTGTCAACTCTGATTCTGTCTTTAGATAAACTTCATTAACAGTGTTTGTAAAGTATGTGTTTTCGGAGGCAGAAGTAAAATCCTCAATGAGTTCAAGCTTGGCACCTTTTTCCAATATGATAAGATTATGAATACTTAACTGCAAATTGTCACAATCTTTTTGGTTATATTTAATGAGTATAGGCTTATTTAATGAGGTATTCTTTTCTATGTGAATACATATACCTTGTTCAAGATATAAGCCATTTAAGGCCGCAAAAGGATGCTTTTCCAAATTAAAGGCATTAAAGAAGTATTTTTTGTAGTCATCATCAAACAGAGCTAATGGTAATGGTGTCAGGGTTATACCTTCCGGCATGTTGTACTCTTCTACATGAAGTTTTCCGTTGCAGAAACGAATTTCTATAAAAGAGGTGTCCTCATTATGATGGTGACAGCATTCGTGTGAACAGGTATTTTCTTCGGTGTTTATGTTAAAATCTTTATTTATAAGCTCTTTGATATCAGTATATTTCCATGCTTCTGTTTTCAGGGTTGGAAAGCCGATAGAATCCAAAGCTATCCTTGCTTTGTTTCGTAAGGCAAAAACGGATGGTTTATCATCCAAAAATAAATTAACATTTTTGATTAAAGGTGAATCCATATTTTTATTCCTTTGAGGGGAATTTACCATAACCGCTTTCTTCTACTTCGTGGGCTAATGTTTTATCTCCGGTTTTGATAATTTGCCCATCAGCGAATATATGAACATAGTCAGGAACGATTTGCTGTAATAGTTGTTCATGGTGTGTAATGATTAAAAATGCATTGTTTTCATTTTTAAGAGTGTTAATGCCTTCAGAAATTGTTTTTAGGGCATCAATATCAACACCGGAATCTATCTCGTCCAAAATACAAAAATCCGGTTTTAAGAGAGCCATTTGCAGAGTTTCAAAGCGCTTTTTTTCGCCACCGGAAAAACCGACGTTAACAAATCTTTTGAGCATTTCCGGTGAAATCTGTAACTTTTGGGCTTCGGTTTTGAGTAACTTCATAAAGCTTAACATATCTAATTCCGGTTCGTTGTTTGCCTTGCGAACAGAATTTACGGCTTGTTTTAAGAAATTGGATACAGCCACCCCGGGAATTTCTATCGGAGATTGCATGGAAAGAAAAAGACCGGCATGAGCGCGTTCTTCAGTTGATAAGCTTAAAAGATTTTTTCCTTTAAATAGTACTTTACCGGAAGTTACCTCATAGTTGTCTTTACCGCTTAAAATATAAGATAAAGATGATTTTCCGGCACCATTTGGTCCCATAATTGCATGGATTTCACCTCTATTTATTTTGAGGTTTAACCCTTTAATTATTTCTTTATCGCCAACACGTGCAAAAAGATCTTTTATTTCTAATAAAGGCTCACTCATCTGTTTTTAAGCAACCTTTCCATGACAATGTTTGTATTTTTTACCGCTTCCACACGGGCAAGGACTGTTTCTTGGAATGTTTCGCCACTCTTCAGGTATGGAGGAAACCGGTGTTTGTTGTGTTCTGTTTTCCGGTGCAACAGGTTTTGCATTAAAATCTTCATGAAAAGCTGTCATTCTCTGATTTCTCTGTCTTTCTTCCTGTTCTCTTAAATCGCTTTCAGAGCTTTGCTTGATGGACATATGGCAGATAAGTATGGTTATTTTTTCTTTTAACAAATCTAACATATCCGAAAACATATTAAAGGCTTCTTTTTTATACTCGTTAAGAGGGTCTTTTTGCCCATAGGCGCGTAATACGATAGTGTGGCGCATTAAATCTAATGTGGCAATATGTTCTTTCCATAACTGGTCAAGAGTCTGTAAGAAGAAGCTTTTTTCTACCAAGCGGACGAAATTAGGAGCAATACCGGCGTTCTTTTCTTCTAATTTTTTATCTACCTCTTGATTTATTTTTTCTATCAGTTCTTCACTATCCGTTCCAGGGGTTTTTGCCCATTCTTCTACGGATAAGTTAAGACCGGTAATATTAAATAAATCTTGTTGTATTTGTGACAAATTCCATTCTTCCGGCGCTGTACCGAAAGGTGCATTTGTGCTGATTGCCGCAGCAAGATAATCGTGACGCATATCTGAAATTGTTTCAGATAAGTCGTCTGTTGACATAATCTCTTTTCTTTGTTCGTAAATGACTTTACGTTGTTCGTTCATAACATCATCATATTTCAAAAGACTCTTTCTGATGTCAAAGTTTCTTTCTTCAACTTTTTGCTGTGCTTTCTCTAAAGCTTTGGTTATAAACGGGTGAACGAGCGCTTCTCCTTCCGGTAAGCCTAGTCTCTTTAAGACATCAGACATTCTTTCTGAACCGAAAATACGCATTAAGTCATCTTCAAGTGATAAAAAGAATTTTGATTGTCCGGGGTCGCCCTGACGACCGGAACGACCACGTAATTGGTTATCTATACGACGGCTTTCATGACGCTCCGTACCTAAAATATATAAACCGCCGGCTTTTAAAACTTTTTCTTTGTTTTCAGCTATTTCAGCGTTTATTTCTTCTTTTAGTTTGGCAATTTGTTCAGGTGTTTCGGTGCCTGTTAATCTCTTTTTTAAGGTAGCATCGGGGTTACCGCCAAGTTGAATATCCGTACCGCGACCTGCCATATTGGTGGCAATGGTTACCGCGCCATAGCGACCGGCTTCGGCGACAATATCAGCTTCGCGTTCGTCTTGTTTCGCGTTTAAGACTTCAAAATTGATATCTGTTTGTTGTTTTAAGAGATAAGCAACAACCTCTGATTTTTCTACTGAAGTTGTACCGACAAGAACAGGTTGTCCTTTAGCGTGACACTCTTTGATGGTATCAATAATGGCTTTATACTTTTCTTTTTCGGTACGATAAATACAGTCGTGTTCGTCAATACGTTGAACAGGTTTGTTGGTCGGTATTTCAACACATGTTAAATTATAAATATCACTAAATTCGGCTTCTTCTGTCATCGCCGTACCGGTCATACCGGATAATTTAGGATATAAACGGAAATAGTTTTGGTAAGTAATAGAGGCAAGCGTTTGATTTTCAGATTGTATTTCCACTCCCTCTTTAGCCTCCAATGCCTGATGTAAACCATCACTATATCTTCTTCCTTCCATAACACGACCGGTAAATTCATCAATAATCATGACTTTGCCGTCACGCACTAAGTAATCAACATCTTTTATGAACATGATGTTAGCGCGTAAAGCTTGATTAACGTGGTTAACTAATTGAACGTTTTTAATGTCATATAAGCCACCATCTGTAATTAATCCGGCATTTTTGAGCAATTTTTCTACATGTTCCATACCAATTTCGGTTAGGGTAACATTTTTGGCTTTTTCATCTTTTTCATAGTCAGAAGCGTTGATGTCTTTTATAATGCTGTTAACGGTAATGTATTTTTCAGACGAATCTTCTGCGGCGCCGGAAATAATTAAAGGTGTACGTGCTTCGTCTATTAAAATAGAATCCACCTCATCAACGATAGCAAAATTGAAATCTCTTTGTACGCGTTCATCTAAAGAAAATTTCATATTGTCACGCAGATAGTCAAAACCTAATTCATTGTTTGTGCCGTAAGTAATATCCGCATTGTAAGCAATTTTTCTTTCTTCATCATTTTTTTCATGGATAACATAATCAACCGTTAAGCCCAAAAAGCGATAAACTTGTCCCATCCATTCCGCGTCACGTTTTGCCAAATAATCATTTACCGTAACGATATGAACACCTTTTTGCTCAATAGCATTTAAGTATGCGGCCAATGTGGCAACCAATGTTTTACCTTCACCGGTTTTCATTTCGGATATCATACCCTTATGCAAAACGATACCGCCGATAAGCTGAACATCATAATGGCGTTGCCCTAAAGTTCTTTTGGCAGCTTCTCTGACAGTAGCAAAAGCTTCAGGTAAAATGTCATCTAAGGTTTCTCCCTCTTTTAAGCGAGAACGAAACTCTAAAGTTTTATTCTTTAATTCTTCGTCAGAAAGTTTGCTGAAATATTCTTCCAAAGCGTTTATTTGCTCAACGGTTTTTAATTGTTTTTTTATAAAACGGTCGTTGGCGGAACCGAAAATTTTGCGTACTATATTTGCGAACATTATTTTTACCTTTAAATATATCTTTTAGCTACATTTAGTGTTTATATCAAATAAAGTCAATACTATCAACAGAAGTTATAAACGCAAATAAAAAATAGTTGGAATATTTTATAATTAAGTTTATATGTTTATCTGAGAAAAGAGAAAACTTTTATTTGGAGGTACTGATGAAAAAGAGAATCGTTGGTTTTACGATTAGCGCTGTAGCCGTTATTGTTGTGGCTGTTGCATCTTATGTATCTTTTAAGGTATATAGTGCAAATGCGCAGATAGATAAGGGTGTTGCCGCGAAAGTTAACAATGAAGTTATATACGTTGGTGATTTAAGACAAAGTTATGCTGATCATCCGCAAATTAAGGACAAAGTTCCGTTTGAGGAATTTTATGCCAAAACATTAGATGTTTTTGTTAACAGTAAGTTGGTTTATCAAGCAGCACAGCAAGCAAGAATTGAAGAAACACCGGAATATCAAAGACAACTCGTTACAGCTAAAGAAGACTTGGCTCGTAAATTGTATTTAGAGAAAATGGTTGAAGAAAAAGCAAATGATGCCGCTATTCAGAAGCTTTATGATGACTATGTATCAAAATTTGAAAGCCAAAAAGAAGTTAAGGCTAAGCACATTTTGGTTGATACCGAAGAAAAAGCTCTGGAAGTTATTAACAAGTTAGGCAGAGGGGCTGATTTTGTTAAACTTGCTCAAGAATATTCTAAGGACCAGGTAGATTTGGGTTACTTTACAAGAGATATGATGGTTACAGAATTTTCTGATGCAGCATTCAATATGAATAAAGGTGAATATACAAAGAATCCGGTTAAGACCGAATTTGGTTATCACGTTATTTTGGTTGAAGATGTCAGAGATTCTAAGCCGCTTGAATTGAAGGAAATTGAACCGCAATTAAAGAATATGGTAACACAACAAGTTGTTGCCGAGGTTTTTGAGAATTTGCGTAACAATGCAAAAATTGAAAGATATTCTTTAGACGGAAAACTTCTTCCTGAAGCGAAATAAAAGAGTACTGGACAAATAAAAAAGACTCCGGAAACGGAGTCTTTTTTATTTGCGTGTAAAATTAAATTATATACCGCGACTGGCAATTGTATCCAACAATTTCTTATTGGCATCTTCAACAGAGATGTTGTCATAGACAGCAACTTCACTGGCAAGACGTTCCAATGCGTGTTCATAAATTTGGCGCTCACTATAAGATTGTTCTGCCAAATTTTCACTGCGGTACAGGTCCCGAATAACTTCGGCGACAGCCACAGGGTTTCCGGAATTGATTTTATTCTCGTATTCCTGAGCGCGTCTGGACCACATGATCTTTTTAACTCTCGGTTTTCCCTTAAGGGTAGCAAGAGCTTCTTTCATGGTTGATTCATCAGAAATTTTGCGCAAGCCAACCTTATCCAGCTTAGCCATTGGAACACGTAGTGTCATTTTGTCTTTATCAAAGTTGACCACTAAGAGTTCCAATTCGTTGCCGGCAATAGTCTGCTTGGCAATGTTTGTTACCTTTCCGACGCCGTGAGTTGGGTAAACAACGTACTCACCGGAGTTGAAGGCAGCAACAGAGTTTTTCTTCATGTCGGATTTCCTCCTGATTCGTATAATGTTATTTAGAAACGAGTTTGACTATATCACATTTTTTGGAACAAATCTATACCTAAAATGCAAAAAAATTAAATTTTTTTCTCACTTTTTATGACAATCTTGTAATTATAAGGACTTAGGAAACAAATTTGTTTGTCTTAGGGCCTCGCCGATAACCATAACGGCGGAGACGGCAACATTGATAGAGCGTGCATTTTTGTTCATCGGAATGAGCAAACGCGAATCCGCGATATTATGGACAGCTTCTGGAACTCCGGCACTTTCTCTGCCCATTAAAATAATATCATTCGGTTCAAATTTAAAGTTTGTATAAGGAATGCTGGCATGGGTTGTCAGCAAAATAATCCGCCCATATTCTTCAGGATGCTCCTGGCGATAAGCTAAAAAATCCTGCCAAGAATTATGGCGCCGATAAGTTGCCATATTTAAATAGTCCATACCGGCGCGCTTCATAGCTTTTTCATTAAAGATAAAACCGCAAGGTTCAATGATGTCCAACGGTAAGTCAAGACAAGCCCCCAAACGCAAAAGCGTTCCTGTATTTTGCGGTATATCCGGTTGAAAC
This sequence comes from Alphaproteobacteria bacterium UBA2723, assembly GCA_002353835.1. GTDB lineage: Bacteria > Pseudomonadota > Alphaproteobacteria > RF32 > CAG-239 > CAG-267. The sequence goes on along the minus strand of DEKL01000048.1, from coordinate 3,023 downwards.
AGTGCTAATCTCATTTTTAGTTTGTAGCCTTTTGTTGAGCTTTTTTGCTTCTGTAAACAGCTGCAAAATCAACAGGTGTTAACATCAGCGGTGGTAAACCGGCTTCAGCTAAGTTGGTTGAAATTATCTGACGGGCATAAGGGAACAGCATTTGAGGTATATCAATATATAAAACCTGTTCTTTTTGTTCTTCCGGAATTTTAACTGTGCAGGCAGCGGCATAAGCTAATTCAAAAATAAATAGTGGTTCTTTTTCAGCTTCAGCGTTTATGCGTAAATTAAGTGTAATTTCATATTGATCATCATTTAATTTATTGCCATCAATATTTAAATCCACACGAATTTGCGGCGGTGTAGCCATTTTTGTAAAAATTTGCGGTGCGTGCGGAACTTCCAAAGACATATCTTTTATGTACTGCATATTTATTGAAACTTCATTAGCCTGTGTATTTTCAGCCATAGTAATCTATCCTTTCATCAATGTATTTTTTTATATAATATAGAGTTTTATTTTTATACGTCAAATATAATAGTTGATAATAAAGATATTTGCGCTATATTAAGTGAAAATATACAGAGGTGAAAGATGTCAGGATATTTAGATATTATATTTTTACTGGTTTTAGTGGTCATTATTTTCAGCCGTTTGAAGAGTATTTTAGGCACAGGCGGCGAAGATGCGAAGATTATAATGGTTCCCAAAGAGCAGTTTGAAAAAGTTTATAAGGAAATGAAAAAGTCTGTTTCTCTTGAGGCGGATGATTTACCTGATATGGCCAATTTATCCCCATTAGACAGGGATTTGGCCAAAATTCCCGAATTTAATAAAAATATCTTTATTAAAGGGGCGCAAAAAGCTTTTGAGATGATTTTATCTGCCTTTAGCAAGGGTGATTCTTCCACACTTTCCAAGTTGGTTGACAAAGAACTCTTAAAAAAATTTGAAAGTGTTATCAAAGAACGCAAAGAACAAGGTATTACGGCAGAAACGGATTTAATCGGTTTTGTGGAAACCGAGGTAGAATCGGTTAAATTTAAGGATGATGAAAAGGTTGATTTGGTTGTTAAGTTTGTCAGCGAGCAGGTTAATCTTTTGAAAAATGCCGAAGGCGAGGTCATTGAAGGGGATGAAAACTACGTTCAAAAGATTTCTGATGTGTGGACTTTTGAAAAAACGCTTAATCCTAAAGTAAATAACTGGTTGTTGTGCTCTACGAAAAAATGTTAAGACGCGGACTGATTATATGTTTATTGGTGTTACTTGCTTCCTGTCGCGGCGGTGAGCAAGAGCAGGCATTTGTCGGCACCGGTAAATTTTCCGTACAAAAGAGCAGTTTTTCTGATTTAGACGGTTGGAAAAATGATGATTTTTACTTGTTTGATAAAGCAATAAAAAGCGTTTGCGGTTCTATTTTAAGGAATCCGCGGCAGAGTTTGAAAAGCGAACATATAGAATATTCTTTAGCCGAATATAAGACGCATTGTGCCAAGATATCTCAAATTAGCGATAAAAAAGCGTTAAAGCAGTATATTGAGGCAAATTTTGAACCGTATGCCGTTGCCGTTAACGGGCAGACAACGGGTAAATTTACTTCCTATTATGAAGCCAATATCCGTGCCAGTTATGAAAAGGGCGGTAAGTATCAATACCCGATATATGGCAAGCCGAAAGATATTGTTGAGGTTAATTTAAGAGATTTTGATCCGAGTTTGCCTAATCAACGTTTAATCGGTCGGGTTAAAAACGGTAAGCTTGTAAAATATTACACTCGTCAAGAGATAGACAACGGTCAGTTAGATGCACCGGTTATCTTATGGGGTGATGATGAGGTTGATATTTTCATTATGCAGATACAGGGCGCGGCGGTGGCAACGTTGCCTAACGGGGAAGAAGTCAGAGTCGGTTATGCGGAAAATAACGGGCATAAATTCCGCGGTATCGGTTCTATTTTGCTTGAAAAGAAGTTAATTAAGCCGAGCGAGGCCTCTATGCCGAAAATCCGTGAATGGTTAAAGAAAAACGGCGACTCGGCAAAAAAGAATATGCTTTTAAATAACAGATACATTTTCCACCAGATTGTTAAGGCGGATGGTCCTATCGGTGCCATGGGGTTACCATTATATGCCGGCAGGGCGATGGCGGTAGATAGGTCATATATTCCGCTCGGCTCAATGATGTGGCTGGAAACAACTGCACCGGACGGCTCAAAGTTACACAAAATGGTAATGGCGGAAGATGTCGGTAGTGCCATTATCGGTGGTGTCCG
>DEKL01000048.1:0-713 GCA_002353835.1 Alphaproteobacteria bacterium UBA2723 | reverse complement strand
TTAGCGCAAGCCGGCAGGATGAACGCACGCGGTCGTTATTATATTCTGATACCTAAAGGTGCAAAGGTAAAAAGTTTATGAGTGATGAAAGTTGGAGTGAGGTCGTTAAGGGGGTAAAAAAACTCAAAACGAATCGCCATGTTGAAGAAATTAAGCCCAAAGAAGTAAATTTACGCAAAGATAAGGTCACAACGGTTGCCTTTGATGTCTTAAAGAAAGGCAAAAGCGTTAAAATGGATGATTTTTCGCAGATGGACGGTAGTCTTGCCAAACGGTTTAAGCGTGAAGAATTTAAGGTTGAGGCAACGCTAGATTTACATGGCGTGACGGAAAAAGATGCTTTTGATAAAGTTTCTGATTTCATTAAACTTGCGTATAATCAGGGAAAACGCTGTGTTTTGATTGTGACCGGCAAGGGGTTTGATGATACGCTTTTTTCCACGCGTGGGGTGTTAAGGAAGTCTGTACCGAACTGGTTGAGCGACTCGGAGATTAGTCCGCTTATTTTGGCCTATAAAAATCCGTCAGAAGCGTTAGGCGGAACAGGGGCTTTGTATATTTTACTTCGGAAAAACGCATAATTTTTCACGACTCGGGGTTTTTCTGCCCCCTTGAGGGGGGGGAAGTGTCGCTATGAGCGACGAAGGGGGTGAAAATAATAGTGTCATACCTCATTTGGCAAGGTCCGGCTGATAAGGTATCTTCCTTATTGT
>DEKL01000010.1 GCA_002353835.1 Alphaproteobacteria bacterium UBA2723 | reverse complement strand
CATACTACCGGCCGGGTCCCCGTATATTTGCGAACTTTTCAAAAATTGAAACTTCCATGAGAAAAATTACTAAGCACTAAAATTTTCATCAGTCTTTTCCAAAAATAGCCTGTTTTTGGCCTTCATTACGCGCGCATATAAATATGGTAATGCCTTTTCCAGTAGACTGGACTTGTGTTTTTCAAAAATGTAAGTCTAAAACACAAATAAAAAAATGGTTTTACTTTTTCTTAAAACAGCATAAAGTAAGATAAAATAAGGAGTTTTGCTCATGAACGATATAAAAAATAATATAAAAGCAGAATTTAAGCAATGGTTACACAAAAATTTTAGCAAATCGACTGCATATAGTTATTATGCTTTGGTACAAAAAATATTTGATAAAAATTTTGGTATCAGTCAAGATTGGCAACGATATTCTAATGATATTATACCATTATTGGCTCGCTATTTTGAATTTGCAAACAGAGAATATTACCTTGACCGTATGACAATTTGGTATGCATTAGATTATTTTGATAAAATCTTGAAATTTATATATCCAAATCAAAATAAACCATATAAAAATGAACCAGATGTAAAAATATCATTATATGATGGCAAAAATGATTATCCTGTTGCAGATACATCGTTTTATGACATTAATAGCTATATCAAATTTTTAGCAAATCATATTTTTAAGCAATCACATAAACTTAATACAGAAAGTATTAATACGCTTAAAACACTAGTACTCATTCCAAATATATCTGAAAAAATCAAACCGATTGATATAAAAGATGTAGCAATTCATATTGATTATAAAGAATCCAGTTATTCTGCTAAAAAAAATGCTTTGAGCCAATATTGTAATTTTTTGTATTCTATGACCGCTAATTCTGCATTTGACTATAAGAGCAATCCTATTGTCAAGTTGGCAACAACAAATAATCCCAATAATATGATTGGTGGAAATTATCATATAAGCCAACCTATAACAGGTAAACAACCTTTACAAATTATATTTGAGAACAATACATGCAGAGAATATCTTCATGATGATATAGATGATGAAAAAGATGATAATAGTAAAGAGTATATCCCTGACTTTAGTTTGATAATAAGCGATTTGGTTGATATCTTACATATAGATAGAAAATCGATTGTGAAGCACTTTGTAGATAAAGAAGTTATTAAAAATATGCGACCGAATGCAGAAAAAATTGAAAAAATATATGGTATTGCTAAAGATAAAACAGTATTACGTAGTTACTTTAGCTTATCTTCTACAAATAAATTTTTGAAAGAACATCATCATTCTGTTTATAAAAACGGTTTTCCAGTTAATTACGACAATGAAGGCTATGATTATTGGATTTTGCAAAGCGAAGCAATAAGAGAATTGGATATAAGCCGTAATGCTTTTGGTGATTTAATTACTAAAAATAATTGTTCTTATATAGATTATATAAAAGGCTATCCTAGGTATTATGACGAAGATATTCAATACTTAAAGACCACTCGTTTAATCATAGAAGCACAAAGAAGAAAAATATTATATTTACGTAAAAACAAAAAGATAAAAATAAACTAAACAACTTCCCTAAAGCTACAAGACTAAGTGTTCTTTCTCCTTTATAATGGGATTTAGCAAAGGTAAAAGAGCCTGAGCTAAAAAAGATAGTTTTAATCCCATATTAAAAAGGAGAAAGAAATGGGAAATTTGGCAAAAAAAATTGATTTAGACCTCCCAAATGGAGCAAAAATCGCAAATAATGAAGAAATTGAAAATATTCAAACTTCAGAAAATATTATTAATAATGAAACAGTTAAAGAAAGTTGTAAATTATCCGGAGAGATAGATAAACAACTTAAAACCTCTGTTAGCAATGATAATAATGATAACGATCCGTCACCTGAACCAGCTGATATTGCTTTACCGGTACCGGTTACAGTAGAAGATGATGAAGAATATGTATCAAACATCAGCATTGATATTGATAATATTTCTTCTCGTACCGGTATTACTAAAGCGGATCTGCAAGCTGTATGTGTTGGTGGTAATACTTCTGTTGCTGTTCCGACGGATTTACCGGAATTATCCCCTTCTTTAACTGCAGCAACATCAAACGTAAAGGCATTAGGCATATCTCTTTTTAGATTGAAATTAGCAAGATGATAATTTTCCTCATTGGCACCGGTAATCAAATTACGTTCCTCAACAACAGAATTGTCAACAATAACATGACAACCCTCTTCGATACCAAAACCGGAAGCAAAACCAACAACGGCGCCGGCTTGCTCAATCATCTCATCATTAGCAAATTCCGGATGTCTTCCGAGAATTTTAGCTAATTTATTTTCATTTACTTCTATATCACCTCTAATCATAACAGCAACAGGTTTACCGTCTTCGGCAACAGGCTTATATCTTTCCGAAAACTGAGTTTATCAAAACTTTTGTGAACGAATTTCATAAAAAGTACGATACACCGGCAAAATATATGAGTAGCATAGGTTTTGAGAGTAAAAGCCAACGCAAACTCCGCAATTTTTTAAGCTCTAAATAGTTTCGGATCCCCCGGTTTTAACACCAACACTTCGCTGTTTTCCGAGCGAACGGTCAATTAAGCCACAGCAGATAAGCCACCTTTTTAGGTGGCTTTTTGCTTTATTCTACAAGGATTTCCGGTCAGTCCGTGTGAGTTCTTTAAAAACAGCCTCTCCCCGCCATTTACACGGACCAGTTATAGTATGTTTCATTATTTTTCAAGCGGTTATAGTATTTTAGTTCCCGGATATGATGGATTGGAAAACATAAGCCTAATAAAGACTTTATGACAACAGGGAAAGAAGTTAGATTTTACGCTTCCATAATATTATCTGTCCAGAGTTCACATTGTGTCATAACGGTTTGGACGGCATCCTCAACACCTTCAGGCGGATATTTATGCTTTTTCAATAGCTTTTTGATAAGCATCCGCATTTTGGCACGAGCTGTTTCTTTTTTTTGCCAATCTATTGTTTTATTTTTGCGTAAAGTTTCAGTAAGTTCTTTTGTAATGGCTATTAATTCATCATTTTCGTAAAAATCCTTAACTGCCTGAGGACGTGTCAAGGCATCATAAAATGCGGCTTCCTCTGCGTTAAGACCTAAATCTTCACCTTCTTTTTGTGCCGCGGCGATTTGTTTTGCCAAATTAAGCAATTCTTCAATAACCTGTTCGTTGGTCAACATACCGTTCAAATAACGGTTCATTGCCTCTTGTATCATTTCGCTAAATTTTTCTGAACGCACAACATTTGTATGGCGATAAATAGAAATCTGCTCTGCTATCAACTTTTTGAGCAATTCCACTGCTAAATTTTTCTCTTTCATCTTGGATATTTCTTCCAAAAATTTCGGATCAAACAGTGAGAATTCTTCTTTTATATCCGAAAACAGATTGATAACACCATCGCTCTTTATGCTTTGTTCCAGCAGTTCATTGATACGCTTATTCATTTCCGGCAATGATATTTTTTTATGTCCGCCACTTTCGGTAAAGCGCAAAATCATAATCCTCAATGCAATCTCTTAAGCCTGTTGAAATATGGTAATTCTGCTCATCTTTAGTCATCATGTTGCTCCTATGTTGCTGTTAATTATAAACAACATAGAAGCGATATACGACAGATTATGACGGGTGCTAGTTTTGATCCAACCCTTTTAAGGCCTCATCCGTAGCGATTTTATCAATGACTGCTTTAACATAGGTATCAATCTGCTTTCCTTTGGAATAATCCGCCGGTAGGACTGCATTTACTCTGTCATCTGTTATTAAATGTTCGGCCTTACTTTTAGTACCGCCCTTGCCTGCTTTATAAACAGCGACAGAATGTCCGCCGGCACGCTTTACAATGGTCATACAGGGAATATCCGTACTGCCGTCACCGATATAAATCATATTGGTAAAAGGTATCGGTCTGTCTTCAGGTTTAATATAGTTATTTATTTTAGTATTATCGGTAATGTCTTCACACCCCTTATTGATACGAAACAGATATTGTGTTTTTGAGGTGTAGTTTAAGACGACCGCCGGCCACTCGGCAACACCGTTGGCATCATACATAAATGACGAGGCATAAACTTTGGTAAAGTTCTTGGCAATTTTAGTGCCTTCAATAATCTCTTTAATGCCCGAAGAAATGATGTAATGCCTTATGGCTATTCCTCTTTGTTTGCCATAATCGGTGATACGCTTAAACCAATCCTCAACACCTTTGTAAAGTTCAATATTTTTCCCATATTGCTTAAAGGTTTCGTGCTTGAAAGGTACTTGCTTTTCTTTTGATTCCTTAATCATCAGATACATATAGGCGGCAATACTATCCGCAACCTGCTCTTTGGCAATTTCTTCAGCTTTATCCCAAAACTTTTTGCTGTTTTTAATGCCTAATGCTTTCATAAAATCGTATTCTTGCATATTACCGGGAGATAACGTGCCGTCAAAATCATAACAAATTGCCATCGGAATTAGCTTTTTTACCATTTCTCTCTCCTTATTTTATCTAATAAAGGTAGCATAGATAATATTCTTTGAGATTGCAAGTAAATATATGCTTTTCACTCCATAAACTTGCGTTGTATGGCTGATGATAATGCCGTTATTGAAACAGTTTTTTGAAATTGTTTTTCAGTTTTTTAGTTCCTTTGGAGATGCCTTTAACCACATCTTTAACCGTTTCCTGAGTGTTATTATAGCCCTGCGAAACACTGTTGCGTACTGAATTGTCCGCCTTAAAATGATCGGCATAAATCGTTCCTTCCAAAGCTGTATGACACGGGGCATGGTCTGCTGAAAGCATCATATCCCCAACATTATAAATGCCACCGGTTGCAACCGCTCCGATAACGGATTTAGCTGTCGTATCTTTGTTAATGGAAAGTTGCGGATGAGCTATTGTGCCCTTAATTTCCAAAAATGCACCTAAAACCGAGGATATACTGATACCGCTGATTTTACCGGAAAATGATTGGATAGCCAAATTAATTTTTTCGCTGCTTAAGTTTATATGACCGTTTGCTACGAAATATAAATCCGTTGCATCCAAAACAATACCTTTAGGAAAATTCATCCGACCGTTTTGAATATCACTTCGTACGACCGCACACTTTAAGAACATTTTATTTTTAGAAACATTGAATTTCAAATTTTGAAGAATTTGCACAATGATGTTACCTTGCAAACGTGCCAAGCTCTTAACATGCAACACGGATTTATCCGCTAACAAAAGTATCTGCCCATTTAAATTTTTCAAATAATCATCACTATGGCGACCTTTGGTTTCTATATTCATTAAAGCATTTATTAAACCGCCTTCTTTGATGTATAATTCTTTATTATCAGCTCTGGACCATGCCGGATATAAATTTTGCAAAACAATATTTGTGCCTTTTATATTTGCCTTTGCATTTTGATTTTTAGCATCAATGCTCATCGTACCGGAGATTTTCCCCTTGCCGACAGTGACGTTATTTATATTGGCTTTAAAAAAACCGTTTTGAAGCGCAAAATCCGCTTGAACATCACTTAAAACAACATCCGGTGCCACGATTATTTTTTGTAAATCAAGTTTCATATTACCGTTGACTAACTGCAAGTACTGATATGGAATTTCTGTCTTGGGCATAAAACTGGCGGCGTAAGCATTCCCTACCAACCAATTCATATTAAAAAATCCGATTTTTTTAGGTACTGTCAGTGAAATTAATTTTTGCAGGTTAAGTGCATTACTTTGTATGTTAAGTTTAACGTACGGCAAAATTTTCGGTGAATCCAAACTAATATTGCCGTTTATTTTCATGTTCATAGTTTCAACCCGCTTAATATCAACTTTAAGCTTACCGTTTTTAAGACTGATATCAGATACGACATTATCCAACGCAATGTCTTTATCAACAATGACTTTCTTTAGCTTAAGCGATATGTCGGCATTGACTTGTTGCAAATAGCTGTATGGGGTAGTTGTCCCGAAGATGTATTCTTCGGCATAAGCTTTTCCTATTAACCAATTCATGTCAAAAAAGCTAATTTTTTTAGGTGTTGTTGTGGGAATTATTTTTTGTAAATTAAGGACATCACCTTGGACATTGAGTTTGACATACGGTGGTGTTTTCGGTGAATCTAAACTGATATTACCGTTTATCTTCATATTCATAGCTTCAAGCTGTTTAATGTCTATTTTAAGCTTGCCATCTTTAAGCTTTATGTCAGATACGACATTATCCAATGCAATGTCTTTATCAATAATAACCTTCTTTAAATTAAGCGATATGTCGGCATTGACTTGTTGCAAATAGCTGTACGGTATTGTCGTTTGGAAAATATATTCTTCGGCATAAGCACTGGAAATCAGCCAATTTAAATGATTGCAGGCGGTTTGTTTGAAGGTTGCAACATCAATTTTATCACCATTGGCATTCAGCTTAATATATGGTATTTCTTCTGCCAAACTTGCTTCCAATGAACCGTTAATTTTATTCCCTTTATAGGCTAAATCATAGGTACCTGCCGCAGATATTTTATCAAGCAAATTATTAAGCGCCCCTTTAAACTGCATTTTATATCCGAGCGCTTTGATTTCCGCATCAACGTCCAGCTTATTAAAATCATTCTGCTGTAAATCTTTCCATGATGAAATAGTCCCTTTAGCATCAATGGCTATACCGCTTATTGTTGTGGCAATTTTTACCTCCAACGGATCAGTCGGCTCATCCATCTCTATTTCTAAGGAATGAATAGTAAAACTCTCATTTTCGTTATAAAAAATTTCCGTCTCACTGGCTTCAAGTGTATCAATTTCCAGCTCTTTATGTAACAATGCTTGAACGGAAAATTCCATCTGAGCATAGCTGATATCAGCCAGTTTTTCCCCATCCGGCAAAGTTACGACGACATCATTTATCTCTACTGTCGGCCACCAGGATATGGCAACTGATAAATCACCGTTAATCCTCACATTAACATCAGCATATTTATGGATTAATTTTTCAATTTGCGGCTTGTAGTCATTAAAATCAAAAAGTTTAGCAAAGACAATAGCTGCAACCATTAAAACAGTTATTACAAGCAAAAGATATTTAAAAAATTTTTTCATTGTTCCCGTCTTTAAACTCTTTAACCGACTTTTTGCCAATTAACTTATGTATCATAAGCATTCATTTTTCAAAACTCAAGCAAAAACAACAAAAAAAGAGGAACGACCCATAAAGTGCCTTCCTCCGTTAATTCATCCGTCAGGTCGTTTAAATCAGACTAATTCTATTCATCCATTGTTTTGGGGCGAATAATCTTTACTTTTTTAATAACCTCGTCTGTTACATCTTCAACATTTTCCGTTAAAGAGGCTACTGCACGGACATCTAAGATAACCGAAGCATCTTTTTCTTTGGCTATTTGAGATATAGCTTGATTAACCTGATTGGTTAAATCCTCCAGCGAACGATTGTATTCCTGCAACATTGTGTCACGCTTAAGCTTTAGGGATTGCAAGTATATGTCTGAAAAAGTATCTTTATCCTTGGTATCTTCAAGTGATGAAATTTTTTCCTGAGCAATTGAAACTTCATCATTTAATATTTTCAGCTTTTCTTCAAATTCCTGATTAAGCTTTTCCAACTCAACACCCTTTAAGGTTTCTTCCAGGTTATATACATAAACCTTTTTCATTTGTGCCATATTTTTACTAAGGTCTTGCCGGATATCCGTTTCAAAAGTTTCATTTAATTGCTTTAAATCTTGTATTTCTTTCTGTTGGTAGCCGATTAGAGCACCAAACAAGATAACGATTAAAAACAACCATATTCCAAAAGATGATTTTGTGGAAACATTTTCACGCTCTGTTACCATATTTTTCTTTTCTCCCATACTTTAACTTTCTGCTACCATGTATATGTTAAGCCCATACGATATATCGCATTAGATGAGCTACCCCATGCAACACCCATATTGACCATAACATTGTTGTTTATCCAATGGAACAAACCGATAGCTGCGGCTGTATTTCTGTCATATGCACCGGTACCTAAGGTTAACTGGGTGTTACCTTTAGCACGGGCGTTCGGTGCCATGGCTGACATTGCCGCCATTGAAGCCATACCGCGTCTGAAATCTTTATCCAATTTGCGATATTTGTTATTTAAGTCGCTGACTTGATTGTCTAAGCGATATATATTGTCGTCTAAGGCTTTAATAGCACTAGTAATATTCTCTGCATCAGAAGCATAAATGGTATTACTCAAATTGGATATATCACCAATAGCAGAATTTATTGCGGCAATGTTCTTATTTACAGTATTGTTTGCTGATACACCGTTATATACTTGACCTGTGTTAGCATCCCTTAAATCATTGTCTGTACCAATAGAAGATGCAACACTGGTAATCGCTTCTGCCGCACTCTTATTAGCAATATTACCGTAACCGTTAAATGTAGTGTTATTCATCTGCCTTCTGTCACCAATAGAGGCATCAACCGCCGTTAAATGAGCTTCAACTGTGCCATCATCAGAGAGGTTACCGTTATATTTACCGCTCTCGCGCAATTTATCGGTTAAGCCGTGAACAGTACCTAAGGTCTTATCAATATTATTTAATACGCCAACCACATTTTCAGGTACATTGTAGCCTGCATCCCCTGGTTTACCGTTGGTAAAGTTGGTGCTGTCATCTAAGTCCGCAAAGTTACCGATTGTTGAATTTAAGGAGGCGATATTTTTGTTGACGGTATTGGTTGTTGATACGCCGTTATATTCATCACCTAAATCTGCGGCGCTACCGACATTACTCATAATTTTCTCTAACGCAACTTCAATTTTCTTAACTGTGTAGTTGCCATAGTTTACAGCACCCGGGCCTGTGGCAATTTCCAAATCTGCAGACCATTCACCGGTATCTGCATCAAATTGACCACCTAAAGCTTTTTGAAGAGCTCTGATTTCTTTGCCGTGACCGCCACCACCTTCTTCAAGAGCCTTAATCGCGGCACCGATTGTGCCATCTGTATAATCTAAGGCTGAATTGTATGTGCCTTTTGCGGCATTGTCCTTGATTGACTTCAATACCGAGCCTTCAGTGGTTACACTACCGTTTAAGACATCTATT
>DEKL01000002.1:6783-7021 GCA_002353835.1 Alphaproteobacteria bacterium UBA2723 | reverse complement strand
TCATAGTTACATAGAAAAGCTGTAAACGATGTAGTTGAGCGACTTTGAATAACACCCCAACCAACTAAATTTGCATTAGACGGCTGACTAGACGGAACATTTGCCATTACATCGTTAATTATAACTGCATAATCTGTTGAAGCAAATGGAGTCGGCAATGTTACATATCCTGAGGAGCTTGTCGCTGTTGATTTTCCCCACTGAATAATAATTCCATTACCTAATTTTACATAACCAT
>DEKL01000002.1:0-6762 GCA_002353835.1 Alphaproteobacteria bacterium UBA2723 | reverse complement strand
TTGATACAGCAGAATTTGCTTTATCGCTTGCAGGAATAAACAAAGCATTTTGTTCTATATCTGCTCTCATTACATTGTTTATTTGACCGTTTGACGCTGGACCAAATATACGCATGCTGTTTTGCCATATATCCAAATGTATGTTACCTGTTAATGAAGAATTTGGAGCTTTAGCAAATTCTATTTCTCCACCTTCATCACCACTAGCAACATTTTCTACAAACACATAATTTTTAAAATGTATTGGATTATTAAAAGTTTTTACACCGCTGATAGTTTCATCACCTGTTTTATGAACCACATTATTACCGGTAGAATTTACCCAACGTGTAGTGGCTATTTGGTCAGAATTATCGCCTGCTGATGGAGTTGGCGCAGATGTATAGGAAGTTCCATCTGCTCTTTTATATACTCCCAAAGGTGTTGAATATTCACCATCAGCACCTCTTACGATAAGACGTATACCGGTAGAATTATCCGGACGTCTAATGCTCTCCAAAACTCCCCTTTCAACATTATTCTTGTCACTAAAAGACAAATCTGTGTATTTATTACTATTAGGAGCTGTGTCATAAGTAACAGTAGAGTTTTGTATGGCAACAATACGATTGTTACCCTTAAATGTCTTTACACCGGTTATTGTTTCGTTACCGGTTTTATGAACAGTAGAATTATCAACTTCTTCAATACCGTTTTCAATATGGTTCATATTTGTAGCATTAACCGGCGTTCCTAAATCCGTAACTTCGCCGAAAGCGTCAAGCAAAGTAACGGTATCGTCACCATTATCACGAACAATGTACGTGCGCGGATTTTCGACGTTTTGGTCTGTCCAAACTGTTTTTGTATATGCCATTTACTTACTCCTCTAAAATTTGCTTATCGCTTGTAACATCTAGTCTAAACATATATGTAGCAGATTGAACGTTGTATGTCAAGTTAGGTAAATCCTTAGCAAGTAAATTGTTTGAACTGTCATAAAGCGCAATTCCGTTCAAAACATCGTCCGGATCTGTGAATAAAACGTCGACATAAATATCAATAAATCTGCCGTTTTTTTCTTTACTTTTGATTGTGGCCGTTTCTGGCGTATCATTAACAATCAATTTTGCAGAAAAAATTTTGTTATAAACAAAATCAACAACATCATCTTGTAACTTTTTTGTAATCATAATGGATTAACCCCCGTGTTAAATGTTCCGCAACGTCTTACTAATTCCGAAATAATAATTGTTTGGTCGTTTATTTTTATATTATCAACCCCCATAAGCAAAGCAAGTAAAGCGTATAAATGCGCAGGCTTAGACTTTTCAATGGCGCGTTTAAGCTGCACGATGCTTTTTTCCGGATCATCTAAAATAATTCTGAAAGCATAGTTTGCCCAATCTTCAACCAAAGTATAATCACTTCCGTAACTATCAATAATGACTTGATTTAAGCGTTGTTCAGTAAAAACAATTTTATTATTTTTCTTTTCTAAAACGGCCGCAATTCGTTCTTCAAGTGTTTTACTTTCATCCGGTGTTATACCATAATCGCGCTCAAACCGTTCAATAATCGTTGTTGTTGAAATATGCAAATCACTACGCAGTTTATATAAATAAGCGTTTGTGCGGTCAATTTCCGGTTGAATAGCGTCAATAATATCTTTTATTTGTTTGATATTATAAAACTTTTGCGGAATATCTGTTTTTAATTTGCTTTTAATTTCCATATTACGCGCCCTCTGTAATTGTGGTTGTTCCTACACGCGCCATTTGTGTTGATGTNNGAACCAACAAGTGGAATGGATATAACATCAAGAAGAAATTTATGGGATATTTTGAAAAGATATTGTGATAATAGAATTATTGTTTTAACTACACATTATATGGAAGAAGCTTCTGTTTTAGGAAAGAGAATTGGAATAATTTCAAATGGTAATTTAATTTGTTTGGGAAGTTCACTTTTTTTAATTGAAAAATTTGGGAAATTTATTTCTATTAATATTATTAAAGAGAAAGATTGTGTTGATGTTAATGTTATTGATTGAATGCCGCCGTTCAACGTATAACTTTGGACATCAAGAACGCCTGTGCATTGTAACAATAAATCGGCAATTCGTAAATATGAAACCGTAGTCAATCCGTATGTGGATAAATATTGCGCCAAAGCTGCGTTAAATTCTTCCGTAACATTTGAAATACTTCCAACATCACTTAACGTTACAACCGCGTTAACGTTAATATTTACATAATCAATCGCGTCAACTGTAACTGTTGCACCAATAGGTTTTTGTGTTTCAATATATGCAGCCACTTCATCAATCAATGCTTGTGTCGGGTTTGATTTATCTGGTGTTGATATTAACACCTTTACCGTGCCATTGCCGTTCCATAATGGAACAATCAACGCGGTTGCTACACCGTCAACACTTTCCGCCCATAACTTATAATGCGCGGCATTTCCGGAACTCGCCTCAATTTGCAATTTATACAAAATTCTTTGCCGATAACTTTCATCATCTTCACGGTCTGAACCACCAACGCCTTTACTGACAGCAACAGCAGATGTTAAACCATAATAACTTCCTGCAAAATTAAATACTGTGTCAACAGCAACGTTTCCAACAGTTCCGGCTGTATCGCATTCAAAATAAACATCAACATAACCTGCGGCCGGAATTGATTTTGTTTCCAATGAAGTAAAAATCAAATCACCGTAGCTTATTTTAATAGATTTTGAAACGACTTGATCTTCTAAACCTGAAATCCTAACAAGAACCTGCGCTTTTGTAGCTTCCTTTCTCGGTAATTGTGCATCTGCGCCGACCAAATCCAAATCCGGTCCCTCGGCGGTCGTAGCAAACGCACGGTCAATCAACGTGTCAATCTGCGTGTCTTTTTGCACAGCCATTTCATAACCGACCGAGTTAATAATGTCTTGGCCGAAAGTGCCTTCCATTTTGTTTTCTTCAAGCTTCAATTCGGCGTTCATGGCTGCAACATAATCATCTTTACTGCTCATTATTCAACTCCCTGCGTTTGTGTATAATCTAATTTACCATAAACGGTTTGCACCGTAAATTCAATAGTCATTTTACTTGCTATTTGCGAAAATTTGAAGTCGGATAAATTCAAAATATATGGATTAACAAGTAATGCCTCAGATATAATACGCTGTAATTCTGCGCGTTTAATATCTGTATTAACAAAGCGTGATATTAAGTTCATAAATTCATTACCGTAATTATCTGAATAAGCATTGTATTTGAAAAGCTGTGTTTGTGGGTGCAAAGCCTTATAAATCCAAACTTTCAACGCTTCATTGCCGGTTATTAAATAAGGCCTACCGTCTTTCAATAAAAGTGTGTCATTATCCCAATCAACGGCATATTCTTTGAATAAAGGCAAATCAGCCGCGCTTTTAATTTGTTCAAGCGTTTCGGCAGTATCAACAGTTAATGTGTCCGGAATATATGGAAAATCTGTCATTGTGCATTACCCTCTAATAAACTAATTTTTGATACAACTAAAATCTTATTTTCGCCGACTTTTTGAACGGCCACCAAATCGCCAACGTGCAAAATAAACCTATTGTGCCACGCTTTGAAATAATTATAAAAATCTTTGATAAAATCCGGTATTGTTCCGGATATTTTGGCCGTATAGTCGCTTGATGTTTGCGGATTAAGATTTATTACCGGCGGCGGTGTCATCTCGGTTATATTCTGCGCGGCGGCCATTGCTGCATCAACGTCAAGATTGATATTTTCATCAAGCAACAGACTGTTGCAATATAATGTATCATTTGCGGTAGAAAAATCAACTTTCAAATAGGTAACCGTTAAAGGAGTTAATGATTTTACAACACCAACATTAACATAACCCTGTCGCGCCATTTGCTCGCGGATCTGCGCACCAATAGTTTCAAATAATACATCGCCCCAATCTTTACCCTTAGACATTATATAAAACTCCTAATCTAGTAAAGTAATCATCAGCAGACCAAACGTGTTCATCATTCAAAACAAAAAACTTTCCGTTAAATCCAGTATGCGGTTCGGTTATGGTAACATTTTTACCGGCGATGCAATTATTGTCGCCGTCTATTGTTACGCTCGCTGTGTAATCAATACCGTGCAAATCAGGCATAACCAACTTAAAATCTTCTGTGTATTGTTCAGTTATAACATTCTGCATCAAACCAAATTTTGCTAAATCATCGTTATTTTGCCGAGTTGTTACCACCGCGCCGAAATCATCTAAAACCGCAATTTTATTTATCATATTTTGCACGGTTTCCGAATAATCGGCTTCGCGTATATTTGTTTGACTTGTCAATGTTGCCACATCTTCTGTGCTTTTTGGCGTATCAAGATAAATTTTATTGCCTAGCGCACGTATACAGAAAAATTCATTTCCGACATCACGCCGGACAGCCTTTGCCATAACGTCATAATATGTTAAATCGCCGGTAGCGATTAACTGCTGACTTTGGCCAGAATAACTTATTTCAGAATTAAGACCGAAAATATTGCAAACCTTTCGGCATATTTCGGAAGAAGTTCCATTAAAACGGCCGAAAGCCTTACTTTTCAAAGTGTTAAAAAGCACATCAAAACAATCAACATTATAAACTTTTTGCGAAGTGTTATAATAGGCATTTATGCACATTCCGGTAAAAATCAAATTACCGGCATTATCATACATAACAACCTTATCGCCTACACGACAACTTTTTTCCATAGGTAAATAAGCAAACGACAAACTGCGTGCGGCCTGTTTATAATCGCCAGCCCACCGTATAAAAATTTTTGTTTTTATTTCGTTGTCATTTACTAAAATTCTCATAAGCGCAAAACCTTTCCGACAATGTCGCTGTCAATGCTTAAACCGTTCTTTTCGGCAATGGTAGTCCAATTTGCACTGTCGCCGGTGTATCTTGTAGCAATAGAATAAAGGTCGTCGCTTGCCTTTGCTGTAACCGTGCTTACAAGCGTTCTTATTGCATTTCGCGAAACTAATCCGCTCGCAAGAATTGACAATATAGAACCGCCGGAAGTATCTTTTATCGGATCGCGATGCTCAATAAAATCAATTTGATAATGAATGACTTTTGAGCTTTCTAAAACTACCGGCTCAAAACGTGTTATTTTCATCAGTTCGTTAAAGTGGTCTGATATAACAACGCGGATTAAATCCTTTGCTTCCTGCCATGCTTGCAATTTGCTGATTGTGCTTTGCTTTGTAATCAGGTTATTAATAACGCCGGTCAAAATGTTTGTATATGTGGTTGTCAAAACACTTCCGGCATTATCATCTAAAAACAAACTGTTTATTGAAATTGTTTTTAATTGCCTATTTCCAATTATGGCGATTTCGCCATAATCAATAACATTGTAACGCTCAACATTCATCTGTTGCGGTAAAGGTATTGCGTCAGGATTTATCGGCAATGTTAGAATTTCGCCGCGCGTCTGATTATAAAAATAAACTGTTAATCTGTTAGACATTAAAATTCAACTCCCATATTATTAAATTTTAATTCCAATGTATCTGCGATTGCTTTGGCAATATGGCCGACATCAGCTTCTTCGCGAACCGTGCCACTAATATTGAACGTGTTTGTCATATTTGTTGTGTTAGATGTTGTCGGCACATTATTTGTTGAAATTATTTTTGATACAGCTTCATTATACGGCACATTATTTGTTGGAATTTTTTTTGTTATATTATTTTGCCGTTGAATATCTGAAACCCTGTCAAGCAAATCGCCATTCCATAACCCTTTACCTATATCAGACCAAGACATAGAATTAAAAGCATTTGCAAAGCCTTTTGTGTCGGTAACTATTCCGGTTAAAGAGCCGACGAATCCTTTAGCGACATTATATAAACCACCAAAAGCATCGACAATCTTTTTTATGATCCACCAAATACCCTCAAATATTTTTCCTGTTGCTTGCAAAACTTCGTTAAGATTTTCCACTTTTTCAATAGGTAAACCATTTAAGCCGTCAACCCATTCGGTCATTTTTGTAGCAATTTTATCAAGATAAGGCAAAGCAATCCGGCCAAGACTTTCTTTTAATCTATCGCCAACGACGCCGAGTTTATTTCTTAAAATGTCAAATTTACCGTTAACCGTTCCGGATATTCTGTCGATAGATTGGTTGTATTTGTCGGTTGAGTTATAAACGCGCGTCAATAAGCGTTCATAATCATTAAAAGTAATTCTGCCTGCAGACAATAATTTATTAAACAATTTCGGCGTTACGTGTAATTGCTTTTGCATTTCCTTTTGGCCGTCGACACCAATTGCGGATAATGCTTTTAATGATTGAGCCGTCACCCTGCCTGTCGAAGATACTTTCGTTAATTCTTTCGTTAATTTTTCTAATGTGTCAGCACTTCCCATTGAAAAACCCTCAAGCATTTTTAGCGTTGGTATAAGTTTTTCGGTGCTTATGCCATTATCAAGCATTTGCACGGACAGGTCGCGCAGTGTATCTCTTGAAAATAATCCGACTTCCCTATCTAATTCGGCAAAAACTTTTTTAGATTTTTCAGATGAACCGGTTAATAAATCCATTGTTGCGTTTAGTTCCTCAGCATCTCTGGCGGCCTGCGAACAAGCCAAAGCAAGAGCACCGACAGATGTAACGCTTATGCCGGCAGCAGATAAACCAACTTTTGCCAATTTACCGGCTAATGATGCAGCAGATTTTCCGGCAGTGCTTAAACCGCCGGAAATCCTACCAAATACATTTTTTAATTTTTC
>DEKL01000129.1:1719-7009 GCA_002353835.1 Alphaproteobacteria bacterium UBA2723 | reverse complement strand
ACTCAAAATTTTAGCTCTTTGAAACAAAGAGGGAGGTGGGTGTCAAGCCCATGGCTGATTTATTTATAGGTACCGGAATGAGAAAAATTATCTTTTTAATGGCGGTGTTGTTGCCGTTTACGGCTTCGGCGAAACTGATGGATTTGACAACCTTTAAGCTTGATAACGGTATGGACGTGGCGGTGGTTGAAAATCATAAAGCGCCGGTTGTCTTGCAAATGCTTTATTATAAAACCGGTTCGGTCAATGATCCGAAAGGTAAAGGCGGTATTGCACATCTTTTGGAACATCTGATGTTTCGCGGTACGAAAAAGGTGCCGGACCAAATGTTTAACCGCATTACAGATGTTTACGGTGCCGAAAATAATGCTTATACCACTTATGATGAAACCGGCTATTATGAATTCAGCGATATATCTAAATTAGAGCTGATGATGGCCTTAGAGGCTGACCGGATGGTAAACCTGACCATCAGTGATGAGGCTTTTTTTAAGGAAAGAGACGTTGTTTTGGAAGAAAGATTCCAACGTTTTGAAACCCAGCCGACACCTCTTTTTTATGAAACCTTAAATAAGCTTTTGTGGCAAGATAGCCCGCAAGCTAATCCGGTGAGCGGTAGTGTGGCGGAAATTAAAGCTTTAGAGCGAACAGATGCCGAGGCTTTTTATAAGCGGTGGTATAAACCGAATAATGCCCTGTTGGTGCTTGCCGGTGATATTACCGTTAATGAGGCAAAAACATTGGCAGCTAAATATTACGGCGGTCTTAAAGCCGATAAAACCGAGCCTCAGAAAACGGAAGAAATTAAGGTTAAGGCGCAAGATGTCTTTATTAAAACGAAGCTCGGTGATGTTAAACAGCCGCGGTTTGCCGCTTATATTCGTTTGGAGCCGGATATGTTTAACAAAAAAGAAATTTTGGCATTGGATATTTTTGCCGAATATCTTGCCGGAGATGATACCGCTTATCTTTATGATAAACTGGTTTATGAAGATAAGAAATTGCTTTCGGCTGATGTCGGGGTTTCTTATGATGAAAAGCTCGGTGGCAGTTTTTCTTTTTATGCGACACCGGCAGATAATAATATGCCGGCCGAGGAAATTTCCGCTTTGTATGAAAAAGAGGTTGCCAAAGGCTTAACGTTGTTGACCGAGGAAAAATTAACCCAGATTAAAAATCAGGTCTTATCGGATACCGTTTATCTTCAGGAAAATCCGGAAAGCGCAGCACGTTTTGCCGGTTCTATGTTGCTTAGCGGTTATACCACCGAGGAAATTATCAATTATGATGAAGCCATTAAGGCGGTGATGCTTGAAGATATCAAAAATGTTTTTGAGAAACTTAAACAGGCGCCGGTTAAGGTTAAAGGCTATCTGGAGGGGTTGGCGCAATGATGAAGAAAATATTTTTTGTAGCGATTGTTCTTGGTTTGGGGATTTGGTTCGGTTTAGAAAAAACAACGTTTAATCCGGAAAAAATTTTGGAAAACTCACAGCTTAAAGAACGGCAATTTAAGGGAAAAACAGTTGAAATCAGCGCGTTAGACGATAAAGTAAAAGCTTATCTTATGGAAGAGCACAGCGTGCCGTTGGTGGCGGTTTCTTTCGGTTTTGATAAGGCCGGTAAAGCTTATGAAACAGTGCCGGGAACACTTCTTCTAGCGACCAGTGTTATGCTTGACGGTGCCGGTGAGTATTCGCGTAAAGAACTCAGACAACTGATGAAGGAAAAGGGGATAAAAATCGGTGTTTCTGCTGAAAATGACCGCTTGGCCTTTTCACTTTCTTACGTTAAAGAGTTTGAGGAAGATGCCTTTAAGGTTTTGCGGGCAGTCTTATATCAACCGCACATGGCTAAAAGCGATTTGGATTTGACCCGCAAACAATTACAGGCGACAAGGTTAAGAAGGCTTGAAAAACCGCAGTATTATCTTAATCGGTTGGTTGATACAAAATTTTACGGCGAACATCCGTACGGGCGGGACGATATACCGGATGAAAAGAGCTTAAACGCTATTTCATCTGACGATATTAAGGCTTATCTTAAAGCGGTGATGGGGAAAGATAACCTTAAGGTCGGTATTGCCGGTGATATTGATATCAAACAAGCCGAAGCATTTTTACAAAATGTTTTTTCTGACCTTAAAGATAAGGCAGAAGTGGCTGACCTTCCGGCATTTTCTCCGAATTATGATGCTGACCGCGCCACCGAAGATGTGCCTTTTTCGGCGCAAAGTTTTGTATTGGCGGCCGGAAAAGGTATTAAGCGCTTAGATGATGATTTTTATCCGCTTTATATTGCCAACTATGTTTTAGGCGGTTCGGGGTTAACTTCCCGCTTTAATAAAGCCGTGCGTGAAAAGGAAGGGTTAACTTACGGTATTTACAGCTATTTTACTAATTCTGATGCGTTGGATACCTGGCAGATTTATTTTTCGGCAACACCGGAAAATGCGGATAAAGCTTTGAAAATTGCGGCAGAAGAATACCAGATGTTTTATCATGACGGCATTAGCGAAAATGAGCTTGAAGAAGCCAAGCGCGGGTTGCTTTCTTCCTTTAATCTGCGATTTGCAAGCTTGTTTGATATTGCTGAAATGTTAGAGCAAATGCAGGTACAAAAGCTCGGCATAGATTTTCTTATCAAACGGCAGAATATGGTGGCGGCGGTAACGCTTAATGAGGTAAACCGTGCTATTCGTGAGAAAATGCCGAAAAGTCTGGAAAAAGGACAAATGCGCCTTTTTGAAGTTAAAGGGCAAAAAAAATAAAAAAAATATTTTAAGCTTACCAAATATTAACTATCGGCGGTATTTAATAGCGCTATATGAAGATATTTGTTAACGGTGAGTGTTTTTTTATATGAATACCTTGAATGATATTTGGAACAGACTTAAGAAATCCGGTTTTCTTATTGTGTTTGGTATCTGTTCATTTTATTTTGTAATCAACGCTATTAAAGGCGATAGAGGTATTTTCCGCTATCTTTATCTTAAAAGCAAGGTGGCGGCGGCAACGCAGAATTTAGCTCGTTATGAAGCGCAAAAGAAAGATTTGGAAAAGAAGGTCGCCATGCTTTCCGAACAATCGCTTGATTTGGATTATTTGGAGGAGCGTGCCAGAATTGTGCTTAATATGGTTAAAGACGGCGAATATGTTATTTTAGACAAAGATATTGATAACGATAAAAAAACGTTGTAATTTAAAAAATACTTGTTATAAGTAGCATTGGGGTCGGATTTTTTTGTCCGATACCTTTTGTTGTGTTACAAATGAGGTTTTTTATTGAGATATAGGCAACGCTTAAGGCGAATTAACCTGATGAGATTCCAAAAAACGGAGAGACAGGCGCTCTTTTCCGAAAAAGAGGTTATTGTTCGTCACGGCGCACAAACAAAGGTCTTTAAAATCTCGGTAAAAACACAGTGGTTACTGTTCTTAATCTTGCTTATTCTCGGTATGTGGACCGCTTATTCCTACCAGATGTACAGCGTTTCCGACAGAATTATCTCTTATCAGGAAAAGAAATTGGGTGAAACCCGTAGTGCGTATGTGGATTTAATGAGCGATTTTGTGGCCGTGCATAACAATATTTCATCTATGATGGATACGCTTTCCAATGATTCCGAACCGGCGGCTAATGATGTTCAGGATTATTTAAGAAGAGCCGAGGTTATTGAAGAAAAAATCCGTCAGATTACTTCCGGGGAAGATTGGATTGATAACGAAGATTTAGATAAGAAAAGCGCATTGCGGGAAGCTCTTTTGCACCGCGATATGGCATTGGAAGAAAAGAAGCTTTTGGAAGAAAAGGTTAAACAACTGGAAGCGGCCATTGCGGCATTAACCGCGTTTGAAATGGATGTGTTGGATAAGGTTGAAAATATTTCCTCAAAAGAAATGGACAAGGTTAAAAACTCTATTTCTATCGTTAATAATGAGCTTAAAAAGCGCGGCAGATATTTTAACCCGCTGGCTAACTCTAAGAAAGACAGTAAAGGCGGTATATATGTGCCGGATAAATTAAGTGCTATTGCGGCGCCGGAGTTGGTTTCTAAGGCACAGAGAACGTATGATGTTTTGGCGGACAGTTCATATTATAGCGAAGTATTAAAGAAAATTCCGCTCGGTAAACCGGTGTGGACTTATTGGTTAACTTCGCCTTTCGGTAAGCGTTCGGACCCGATAAATGCCAAAAGTTCGGTGCATAAAGGGGTGGATTTGGCTTCCAATAAAGGAAATATGGTTAAAACCATGGCGGAAGGTAAAGTTATTAAAGCCGGGGTAATGAGCGGTTACGGCAAGGTGATAGAAATTGACCACGGTAACGGTTTTAAGACAAAATATGCACACTTAAACGCCATGTATGTTAATTTAGGTGATAAAGTATCACAAGGGCAGGCAATCGGCGAAGTCGGTTCAACCGGCCGTTCTACCGGTCCGCATTTGCATTATGAAGTGCTTTATGAAGGGGTCAATGTTGATCCGATGGTCTTTATTAAAGCGCGGTAAGTTCTAGGAGGGTAATATGAGAAAATTCAGAAGAATGATGTTTTTGAGGCTGGCGAGATTATTTCGCGGCGAGAAAAATATTGTGCCTTTCATCATCAGCGGCGGTACAAAAATCTTGGGAAATATTGTTGACGGCGATATTATTCATATTGACGGCAAGATGGAAGGTGATGTCAGCTGTAAGGAGTTGATTATCGGTGCCGGCGGTATGATTAAAGGTAATGTGGAAGCTAAGAGCTTGGAAATCTATGGCGAATTAAACGGCTCAATTAAAGCTGAAAATTTGTTTATTGCCAGTACGGCAAAATTTATCGGTGATTCCGTTTATAAGACGATAGCAATTGAGCCGGGAGCGGTTTTGGTCGGCAGTTGTTCAAGAGCGCAGGAAGAAGTTAAGGCGGCAAGCCCGAAAGATAAACCGCAGTTGGTTGCTTAATCGTTATGGGGGCACAAGTTTCTAAAACGGCGTGGATTTCAGATACAGCCGATAAAATCATTAAAGAAGGCGAAGAGCTGGTCGCTGCGATGGATTTGGGAACAAATTCCAATCGTTTGCTGATTGCCGATAAAAAAGGAAATCCGGTTTATCGGGATGTTCGCCATGTGGCTTTGGGCGAGGGGTTGGCCGAGAACGGGTGTTTTTCCGAAGTGGCGATGGAACGGGCAATCTGTTCGTTTATGGATTTTAAGGAAATGATGGATGTTTACGGGGTTAAAAAATACCGTGCCATTGCAACCGCTGCTTGCCGAATGAGTGATAATACCGAGGCTTTTAAGGA
>DEKL01000129.1:0-1686 GCA_002353835.1 Alphaproteobacteria bacterium UBA2723 | reverse complement strand
TTAATCTGGAAGTTATCAGCGAGTTTGAGGAAGCACGCTTAACCCTTTTAGGGGCAAAGCTTAATGCACCGAAAGATAAGAAATACCTCTTTGTCTATGACTTAGGCGGCGGCTCTACTGAGATTACGCTTGCCACCAATACCGATAATCCGGAAATTTTAGCAACGATATCGGTGCCGCTCGGGGCGAGAAACGGAACAGAGATTTTTGGTCTTAACAATTACAATAAAAAAGGTGCGGAAGAGCTTGAAAATGCGGTCAAAAAATATACCGACAGCTTTTTGCAAAAGGTTGCCGATATTGATTATAAGGGTAATACGGCGTTGATTGCCACATCTTCCACACCGCTTCGTTTGACGGCATGGCTGACCAACCAAGGCAAATATGATAAGTTTGCTTCAGACGGCGTAATGGTGACGATAAAAGATTTGAATAAGCTTATTGCCAAAGTTTTGCAGATGGATTTTGAAGAAAGAGCGCAGTCGCCGTATATCGGTCGTAATCGGGCGCCGATATTTGTTGCCGCGTTGATAATTTTTAGGGCAATATACGGGGCGCTGGGGTGCGAAACGTTAACGGCATCGTTAAAAGGGGCGCAAGAAGCAATTGTCGCCGAGCTCGGAAAATAATTTTCATTTTATTTCAGGAAAGATAGCAAATTTAGCTAAAGTAATTGCCTAAGATTTTGATTTTTCGTTGTTTATTCTGATGTATTAAAAATCATATATTTAATTTAATACACTAAATTTCTCTAAATCCGAGGGCGACAACATAGGTTTCCGGTGATTTTTCACGGCTGGCATCCGGCTTATAATGGCTTACTTTGGCAAAGTGCTTTTTCATATCCGCAAGCAATTCTCCCTCAGCACCGCCTTGGAAAACTTTGGCGATAAAAACCCCGTTGGGGGCTAAAATCGTCTTGGCAAATTCATAAGCCGCCTCTACCAAACCTATGGTGCGCAGGTGGTCGGTTTGCTGGTGACCGGTGGTGTTGGCCGCCATATCGCTCATCACCACATCAGCGCGGTTGCCGTTTAAGAGCTCCAGCAATTTATCGGTGGCACCGTCTGCGGTAAAATCTTGGCAAATAAAAGTCGCTCCCTCTAAAGGCTCTGTCGGTAAAATATCTAAGCCGACGAGTTGACCGGTGCCTTTTAGTTTACTTGCTGCAATCTGCGACCAACCGCCGGGCGCACAACCTAAATCCACAATGACTTTATTCTTGGAAAGAAATTTATATTTTTCATCCAGTTGTATCAGCTTAAAAGCGGCACGCGAACGATAGCCTCGTTGCTTGGCTTCGGCAACGTAGGGGTCATTTAATTGTCTTTCCAGCCAGCGGTTTGAAGAAGATGAGTGATAGCGACCGTCTTTCAAGCGAACGGCGAGCATCTTTCTGCCACGGACTTCTTTGGCGGATTTGGTCAGTTTTGCCATAATATTTCCTTGTTTTTTGTTTTATGTGCTTGGTGTAGCATAATTTAAGCGCAGATGTCAAATGTTTTCCTTGATCGCAAAAAAATGCTTGCAAATATATTTTTTATGAATATTATCAGCCTAGTTGCATAACGGGAGTTAGCTCAGCCTGGACGGGAGGCCGTCTGCCAGTAGAGCGCTTGCGTTAAGATATATTTTTTATGCGGAGTTTAGAGCGGGAGTTAGCTCAGCCTGGTAGAGCGCTTGCTT
>DEKL01000075.1 GCA_002353835.1 Alphaproteobacteria bacterium UBA2723 | reverse complement strand
ACCTGGAACATCTCGCCGGCACCTTCGCAGTCCGAACCAGTGATAATCGGGGTATGAACATACTTAAAACCGCGCTCTTGGAAAAACTTATGAATAGCATAAGACAGTGTGGAGCGAACACGGAAAGCCGCACCGTATTTATTGGAACGCGGGCGAAGATGAGCAATCGTACGCAAATATTCATCCGTATGTTTTTTCTTTTGTATCGGAAAATCTTCCGGTGCGAGGCTATAAATCTCAATATTTTCAGCAACAACTTCATATTTCTGATTGCCGCCTTGCGACTCCACCAAAGCTCCGGTTACGGCAACAGATGAGCCGGTGGAAATTGTTTTGATTTCATTATAATTGGGGAGATTATTCTTTGCTATGATTTGCAAATTTTTAAGGCATGAACCGTCATTTAATTCTATAAAAGAAAAATCTTTGGCATCACGTCTGGTTCTAACCCAGCCTTTGGCCAACACTTTATCTTGTGTGGTTTCAGATTTCAATAAATCAATAATCTTCGTTCTTCTTAACATTTTAAATAATTCCCCATTCATTAAATGTTGTTTTTAAAGCAGAAAAGAGTTTATGCCCTTTTGTTTTAAATGTAAACACATTATTTAACAAAAAAACAGCCCCTGCTTATGACAGAGACTGTTTTCTTTAATTTATCACTAAATTAAGCAGACTTACCTAATTGAGCGGCAACTTCTGATGCAAAGTCTTCCTCACGTTTCTGTAAGCCTTCGCCAAGCTTAAAGCATACAAAACCGCCGAGTTTAACTTCAGCACCGTTTTCTTTGCCGAATTCTTCAACCACTGTCTTAACTTTCTTATCCTGATCCATGATGTAAGCTTGTTCTTCAAGAACAACTTCTTCATAATATTTGCGGATACGACCTTCAACCATTTTCTCAACAATGTTTGCCGGTTTGCCGGAAGCAAGAGCCTGCTCGGAGAAAATTGCTTTTTCACGAGCAACAGCCTCAGCCGGAACTTCGGCTATGGTCTGAGAAATCGGGTTGGTGGCGGCAATATGCATAGCGATATGCTTACCTAATTCTTGCATTTTTGCTTTATCGGCATTGCCTTCTAATGCAACCAAAACGCCGATTTTGCCAACATTAGGACGTGCGGCATTGTGAATATATGAACAAACGATACCGTTATTTGCGCTCAAATAAGCGGCACGACGTAAATTCATATTTTCGCCGATTTTAGCAATCATATCGGTTAAAATGGTGCCCATATCTTTGCCTGTTACCGGGCATACAAAAGATTTCAAAGCTTCAACATCACCCTTAACGGCTAATGCGGCTTTTGCGGAATTTTCTACATAATCTTGGAAAATTTCATTTTTAGCAACGAAGTCGGTTTCGGAGTTAACTTCAACAACTGCACCGGCGTTACCTTCAACATATACGGAAACTAAACCTTCGGCGGCAATACGACTTGCTTTTTTGGCGGCAGATGCCAAACCTTTTTTGCGAAGCCAGTCAACTGCATCTTCCATGTTACCGTTGGTTTCTACCAATGCCTTCTTGCAATCTAACATGCCGGCACCGGAAGTTTCTCTTAAACTTTTTACCATTGCTGCGGTAATTTCAGCCATTATTTCATCCCCTTGTCTTAGATTAAAAAAATTTCGGGCGACAGCGTTTGCCGCCGCCCTTTCAACGTTTAATACCAGATTTAAGCGTTTTCTGCTTCGTCAAACGTTTCTTCGGCAGATTCTTCTACCTTAACGCCCTTATCGGCAACTTCTTGGCTCATACCGTCCAAGATAGCAGAAGATACCAATTCGCAATATAATTGGATGGCACGAATAGCGTCATCATTACCCGGAACCGGATAATCAACATCATTCGGATTTGCGTTTGTATCGGTAATACCAATTACAGGAATACCCAACTTCTTAGCTTCTTTGATAGCCAAAGATTCTTTCGGGGTATCAATAACAAACAATAAATCCGGCTGACCGCCCATATTCTTAATACCGTCTAAAGAAAGAGCCAATTTTTCTTGTTCTTTCTTAATGTTCTGCATTTCTTTTTTGGTGTAGCCTTCATAAGCGTTCTTTTCTTCCATCTCGTTTAATTTAACAAGACGGTTGATGGAACGGTTAACTGTCTTCCAGTTGGTCAGCATACCACCGAGCCAACGATAGTTAACATAGAATTGTCCGCATCTTTCTGCACTCTCTTTAACGATTTCTTGAGCTTGGCGCTTGGTTGCTACGAAGAGAACCTTGCCGCCCTTTGCTGCAACATCACGAGCAACTGCCAATGCTGTGTAGAGCATCGGGTAAGTCTTCTGCAAATCAATGATGTGAACGTTATCTTTTTTGCCGTAAATATACGGAGCCATTTGCGGATTCCAACGACGTGCGTGGTGTCCAAAGTGTACGCCTGCTTCAACAAGCTGACGTAAAGTAAAAGTCGGTAATGACATATCTTATTTCCTTATTTTCCGGTTAAACCTCCGCAGGCGGATAGCCTAAATTTCTTTAAGCACCGGAGCGTTAAGCCTTGAACTCCAAAGCTTTCGCCAAGCCTACGTGTGAACTATGAAAACAGCGTTATTGCTGAATTCGGGAGTCTTATAAGCTTAAAATATTTATTTTGCAAGTGTTTTTTTAAATTCTGCATAAAAAAACTATCCCTTTTTCAAAGGATAGCTTTTTCTTTTTTAAAACTTGTCGTCCAATTCTTCGGCAAGCCTTGAAACCTTTACCTCTTCCGGGGCTTTTTTAATGATGACATCATCTGCTGAAACAATGGTTCCGCCATCAACATCTCTTATCAGCATTTCCACATAGCTTCCGCGACCGAGAAGACTTAATGTTCTGGTTATTTCTTCTCGCTTGGTATCATCTTTCTCAATAAGCAACGCATTTAAGCGATAAGGTTTTTCAGGACAAATTTCCCGTGCCGGTGTATCCGCATCACAGAAATGCAACACATGCACACAGATATATACTCTGCCGGGGTTGGCAATTGTTCTTCCAAGGTAAACACCAAAGACTTTTAAATTTTTTGTTTCCATAATCCTTAAGTTTTTTAATAATTGTTTGATATAATGATAGTTTAGATGGTGTTTTTATAGCAGGTATTTAACAAAAAGCAACTGTTTTTTCCTGTTAAAATATGGCAAATTTTGCTTGTCGCGGGCTTTTTCTTTTTATATATTTTCTGCCATGAAAGCTTTAATCAATAAAGAAAAAAGGGCATAAGGAACATTATGAGCGATTTGTTTGAGAGTTCGGCTGCGGTTGCCGCAAAAGAAGAATATTCGGCACAAGATATTGAGGTTTTAGAGGGGTTAGACCCTGTGCGCCACCGCCCGGGTATGTATATCGGCGGTACAGATGAGCAAGCCCTGCATCATTTGGTGGCAGAAATTTTAGATAACTCAATGGATGAGGCCGTTGCCGGATTTGCCAACCGGATTGAGATTACCGTTAATGAAGACTTATCGGTTACCATTACCGATAACGGGCGCGGTATTCCGGTTGACCAACATCCTAAATACCCCGGAAAATCCGCTCTTGAAGTTATTTTTACCACGCTCCACTCCGGCGGTAAGTTTGGCGGCGGTGTTTATAAAGTTTCCGGTGGTTTGCATGGTGTGGGTTCTTCAGTGGTTAATGCGCTCTCTAAAAAACTTATTGTGGAAGTCGCCAGAGACAGAAAACTCTATCGCCAGGAATATTCCAGAGGTAAACCTCTAACACCATTGGAACTTATCGGGAATGCCCCGAATCGTCGCGGTACAAGTATTACGTTTTTGCCCGATGAAGAAATTTTCGGAACGGACAATCGGTTTGTTCCGGCAAAGATTTATCGTATGGCACGTTCTAAGGCTTTTTTATTTAAGGGCATTAAAATCTGTTGGAAATGCGCACCGGAGCTTATTAAAGAAGGCGACAATATTCCGACCGAAACGGAATTTAATTTCCCGAACGGGTTGTTGGATTTCTTAAATTACCAAATCGGTACACGCCTGACCATTAACCGCATGCCGTTTTCGGGAGAGGCTGAACTTGCCGGAGATGAGGGAAAGGTTGAATGGGCAATCAGCTGGCCGGAAGATGAAAAAGGTTTTTGCAATTCTTACTGCAATACAGTTATTACCCCGCAAGGCGGTACGCACGAGCAAGGTTTCCGCACAGCATTGCTTAAAGGCCTAAAAGAATATGCCGATATGGCTAACATCAAAAAGGCAGCAAACGTTACCGGAGAGGATTTTTTAAGTGATGCGGCGATTATGCTTTCCGTATTTATTCGTGACCCGCAATTCCAAGGGCAAACCAAGGATAAATTGACTTCAACCAAAGCCGCCTATTTGGTGGAAAAGGCGGTGAAAGATTCTTTTGACCATTGGCTTTCTACCGATAAAGAAAATGCCGAGGCGCTCATTTCTTATGTGATAGACCGTGCAGAACTCCGTAAAAAACGCAAAGAAGAAAAGGTACAAAATCGTAAATCGCCTACCAAAAAATTACGTCTTCCCGGTAAGTTAGCGGACTGTTCCAAAGCGGCGGCTGAAGATACGGAAATATTTATCGTTGAGGGTGATTCCGCGGGTGGTTCCGCCAAACAGGGGCGTGACAGGATGACACAGGCCATTTTGCCGTTACGCGGTAAAATCTTGAACGTTGCCAGTGCTTCTTTGGATAAGATTACACAAAACCAAGAAATTAAAGATATGATTGAGGCATTGGGTTGCGGTACCAAAGATAATTACAAAGAGGAAAATTTGCGCTATGAAAAAATCATCATCATGACGGATGCTGATGTGGACGGGGCGCATATTACTTCGCTGTTGATGACGTTTTTCTACCAATATATGCCGAAGCTTATTGAAAACGGGCATTTGTTTATTGCCACACCGCCTTTGTACAAGATTGTTTTCGGGGGCAAAAACTACTATGCGCTTGATGACGAGGAAAAAGATAAGATTTTAGCCAAAGCAAAAGCAAACCAAAAACCGGAAATAAGTCGTTTCAAAGGTTTAGGCGAAATGAGTGCACAACAACTTAAAGAAACGACGATGGATAAAGATAATCGCGTGTTGTTGCGGGTTACCATCCCGACAGCCAATACCGAAGAAGCACGCGACGAGGCTTTTGAAACACGGCGGCAGGTTGAACGCTTAATGGGGAAAGACCCGGAACAACGCTTTAAGTTCATCATTGAACGCGCCAAATTTGCTGAGGACTTGGATATTTAGGTAAGCTTATGCCTCATTGCACCACGGCATGAGGTATTTTTTTATTTGGCTTAGTAAAATCAATTTTTAATTTATCTTTATTATCTAAAGAGAAGAAACCAGTAGCATTTTTAACTAAATTTTGAATATCTGGAACATGGGATGGGGCAGCAGCACAATCATCATTTATCACATCCCCGAATTGGCCACTGTTTGAAATTAGAGAAACTGCCTGCAAAAAAGATTTTGGACAAGATTCTTGTTTTGAAAATAACGTATTGATATCTGAGGTCTTTCCTTCAATTCCTAGTATTGCTTCTAATTCTTCTATGTCTTCATCACTGTTTATTTCCTCGATATCTATCTCGTTTATTTCGTTACTATTTTCTTCTACACTTTTTTTTGTTTTGTTATTATTATTTATAGTATTATTTTTAATTTGATCTATTAATTTTTGCTCTTCTTGGATTTCTTGTTCTTTTTTTTTGATTTCCATTTCTTTCTTTTTTTCAAGTTCAATTTTTTTTCTTTGTCTTTCTTCTTCTTCTTCTTTTTCTTTTTTCATTCTTAACATTTTAATTCTAGCACTTTCTCTTTGCATTTCTTTTTCTTTTTCTTCTTCTTCTTTTTTTAATTTTTTTTCTTCTTCTATTAACATTCTTTCTCTTTCTCCAGCTTCTTCTTCTTCCTCTTTTTTTCTTTTTTCTTCGATTTTTCTTTTCTCTTCTTCTTCTCTTTTTTTTTCCAAATCTTTTTCTTTTTTTATTAAATCTTGTTCTCTTTTTAATATTTCTTGTTCTTTTTGAATCAAAGCTTCTTCTCTTTTTTTCTGTTCCTCTTTTATTCTTTTTTCTTCTTCCAAATTTTTCTCAATTTTTTTCTCTATTTCTAATTCTTTCATTTTTCTTTCTTCTTCCATTCTTTTATAAGCAATTTCATCATACATTTTTTTCTTTATTTCCTCATCGTCTTTTATTTCATTTATTTCCACTTTTTTATTTTTTAAAACTATTTCGTCTGTATTATCATTGTTATCTTTATTTTCATTATTAAATTCAATTAAATTTTCTTTATCCATATTAATTTCATTATTGTTTTGAAAATCGTATTTAAATTTATACTGATTTAATTCAACTTGATCAAGTGGGATATCAAAATTTGCATATTGTTTTACTTTCTTAAATTGTTCATCTAATTGATTAAATAAAAAATCCATTTTTTGTTCGAATGTTTCTTCCTCTTTTTTTTCTGGAGCATAATTTATATATAAACTTTGAACTTCACTCATTTTATTATCATCCATTTTTCAAAATTTTTTATTAATTTAAATTTTATTAAATTTTATTGTTAATTTATTTTTATTTTTTTT
>DEKL01000071.1 GCA_002353835.1 Alphaproteobacteria bacterium UBA2723 | reverse complement strand
ATGATGATGATAATAAAGAATTTACAAACAATTCGTTAGAAACGAAAGTTAATTCTTTAGATGAATATTGGAAGGCACCCGTACAGGATACTTCTGCTCCGGATGAACCGCTTGATGCTCCGGCACCCGTACCTTTCCAAAAAATGCCTGATGCACCGGCTAATGAACAGCCGATTGCCGAATTTAAAGAAACGGAGGTTTCTGAAATCGGTAAGTGGCCGGATACGGTAGAAGAAAAAGCAACAGAAGAAAAAACAACGGAACCGGTGGCTCATGAAACAAATGTTCCGAACCGTGCAAGAATCAATATCAAAAATATCTTAAATATTAAGGCCGAAGATGTTGATAAACATTTTGATAAAATTAAACAGGTGACATCAACCGCTATCCAACGGGCGGAAGAACAGGCTAAACGCTTGAAAAGTAAAGTTCGGATTGATGAAGAAGATATTGAACAGGGGAAAAAGGTCGTTAGCGACAGCGTGAAGAAAATCTTTAAAATCTTTAAAAAATAGCGATTTACTCATAAAAAAAACGCGCGGCAAGCTTTTCTTACCAATATGGTACTGAAATGGCTGAGGCTTGCGCGCGCGATTCGGTTATGCTGTTTCACAACAGGTTTGATAACCGTAATACTAACATATGAGCCTTAGAGTTTTATGCAAAAACTAAGGTATTTTGTTAGGAAGGAACTTCACAGTTGCTTCTTTAATTATGAACAAAACAGAATTAATAGAGAAAATTGGCTTGAAAAACTATTGTTCACGACCAAAATGAGCATAAGGAACTTCGCAGTTGCTCGTACCCGAACCCTCTATATATTCTGATTTCATCTCACGGTATTTCACAACACGGTGAAATGAACACTTTAAGTACATATGCGTTTACATAATGATAATTTTCTGGAAACCTTTATATGTAAGTTTATTTTTTTTGTCAAGAGCAAAAAAATAAGAGGCGCTTCACAGCGGCTCTTATTGAAAATATGAAATTTACTCTGTTAATTACCTCTTATTGAGGCTTGAGAACAAAAGGTGTTTCGCAACAGCTCTTACTCTCGCTTTTTAGCATAGGTAGTAGTAAACATAAATCTATGATAATCGTAGTTTGGTTGCTCGTGTTATAAGAAAAGAAAATTGTTTTGTCAAGCATAAAAAAAGCGCCCTTATCTTAAAAAGGCGCTTAATTTGGTAATCATTGTTTCACAACAGGTTTTGATTGCCTTTGGTTTTGAGAGATAGCGGTTTCCCGCTTGTTATGAAAAAAGACTTTGAAACGGAGGGGTTTCACAACTGCTCCGTGAATATAAACACAATAATACATAGGCAGACGACTTTGTTTCACAATAAAGCCGGTCCTTATGAATAACCCCGAAATCACTGAAGAGGGGGCTATTCCATACATGTTTAATTATAATTTATAATGTTTCACAACATTTATATTGGTTATGTTTATAGGACATATATATATGATAGTCTTAATTTTTTCGTCTTTGCTTATAATTCTTTAAGGCATAGTTGTCAAGGAATTTGTGGCTGTGTCGCCATAATTATCGGAAGGGTGATGTTTAAGGGGATGTGCGCTATACACGAAACGGCAGGACTTGTCCTGTACTTTTACTAAATGGCAAGCTCGGCGGCCTCTATCATCTCCGCTTGCTCTTTCTTTAAGGCTTCTAATCTGTAATATGTTCCTTCGCTGAAATTTTGTTTTAATTCCGCCGTCAGCTCTTTTATCTCTTTTTCTAAATTGCGACGCTTGTTTTCTTTAAGGTTTTGTTCCACCAGCTTCCTTAAATCATTGATGAAAAATGATTTTGTTTTGAGCATGTGCCATTCCAATAAATTTTTTAAGGTCTTTCCGGCATTGCTCTTTTCTACTTCTTTGGCTAAATCCTCACCGGATAATTTTTCTTCCGCTTCGTGATAGGTATCGGCTATAACCATCTGTAACTCTTTTAAGGATTCATCCTCTATTTCATCTAAATATATCTGTTCTTCGTAAACATCTATCAATTCCGGATATATCAATTCGGCAGCTATAATAAACCTGATATTCTTATCCGTATCATTATTTAAGCTTTTGCGTAGGTTTTCGGCTTGCGATACAATATTATGCGCTAAGGTTTGTCTGGGTTGGAAATTTCTTGCCCGGTAGGGTTGCTGATTGGTCGGTTGTACCTGTTTTATCGGTATCTCCGCGTGATTATTTTCTTTCTTTTCCATGGGGGCGGGCGTTTCTTTGTTTTTTTGCCACGGCGATTGCTTAAATGCCGTATATATCCGGTTTTTTATCTCTCTGGTGTAATAATTGCGTACCGTGTAATCTGCAATTTTGTTGACCTCTGTTAACAGCGTTTGCTCAATTAAGGCTTTCTTTTCGGGTGTGGAACTGTCTTCATGTTCGGTATATTTCTGCCATAAAATATCAATCAGCGGTTTGGTCTTATTCATCAACGCGGCAAAACTTACAGCCCCATGGGCTTGCAAATATTCGTCAGGATCCATATTGTCCGGTAAAAATAAAAATTTTAACGAATAACCGGCTTTTAATATCGGTAAAACTCTATCTACCGCGCGCATTGCCGCTTTTATTCCCGGAGCATCACCGTCTAAACATAATATCGGTTCGGCACAGACTTTCCATGCTTCCGCAATCTGTTCTTCAGTCAATGCCGTGCCTAACGGGGCGACCGCGTACGAAAAGCCGTATCTGTCTAAGGCGATAACGTCCATATAGCCTTCACAGATAATCAGTTTCTTTTCTTTATATGCGGCATCACGCGCTTTATCTAAGTTATACAAATTACGGCGTTTATTAAATATCGGGGTTTCCGGCGAGTTTAGATATTTCGGCTCAATTTTTTCCATCACTCTGCCGCCAAAGGCAATAATTTTGCCTTGCTTATTGGCTATCGGTATCATTACCCGATTGCGAAAGAAATCATGCGGACGTTTCTTTTCATCTTCCGGTATGGCGATTAAGCCTAAGTCTTTCAAATCACTTTCTTCTACACCCAAAGATTTAAGATGTGCCATTAAACCGTTGTTATTGGGGGCATAGCCTAAACGAAATTTTTCTATGATTTCCTTACTTAAACCACGCTTTTGGCTGAAATATTTTAAGCCCTCGGCACCCGACGGCATTCTTAATTCTCGTTGAAAAAACAAACAGGCTTGTTCCATAATCTCATAAAGGGATTTCTTGCTTTCCTGTTCGGCTTTGTCTTTTGCCGAAAACTGCGGCATTTGTAAACCTGCCTGATGTGCCAGTTTTTGCACGGCATCCATAAACGGCAGGCCGTTGGCTTCCATCTCAAACTTGACGATATCGCCATGTGCACCGCAACCGAAACAATGGTAAAAACCCTTTGCTTCGTTGACCGTAAACGAGGGAGTCTTTTCATTATGAAACGGGCAGAGACCTTGGTATTCACGACCTTTTTTGACAAGCTTAACTTTCGCCCCGACAACATCAGCTATCGGTATGCGGGCGCGGAGTTCATCTAAAAATCGTTGCAGGTCATCACTTGCCATTTTTTAGTTTCTTAACCTAATAAACTCTTGATTAAACCTGATGCTTTACCCATATCTACCTGACCGGCATAGGCGCTTTTTAATTCAGCCATCACTTTGCCCATATCTTTCATGCCTTGGGCGCCGATTTTGGCGATAATGCCGTTAATGGCGGCTTTGGTTTCTTCTTCACTTAATTGTTTGGGCATAAAACGCTCTATAACTGCAATTTCTGCCTGTTCTTTAGCGGCTAATTCCGGACGACCGCCTTCGTTATAAATCTTAATGGATTCATTTCTTTGTTTAATCATGGTTTGCATCATGGCCAACAAATCCGCATCGGAAGCACATTCTTTACCGGCACCGCGGGCGGTAACGTCTTTTTCTTTCATTCCGGCAATAATCAAACGAACGGCGGATACCGTGTTCATATCTTTAGCCTTCATGGCTTCTTTTAAGGTATTTTGCAGATTTTCTCTTAACATTATTTTATCCTTTCTAAGATATTTGATAAATTAAAATCATATTGCGGGCGCTTGAAGCTTAAATTGATGTTAAGCGCGGTATTATCTTCCGGTTTGGGGATAATAACAACGGCTTCGGTTTGAGCGTTTGCGCCTAAAAAGTTTTCTTTTGCCTGATAGGTCTTATCGGTTCCCTCCATAACAATTTCCGGAACATAGGTTCCATAAAAAGAGGGGTTATATACTTTTACCGTGAGGTTTAAGCTTTCTTTGCCGTCAACAACGGTTTTTTCGGCTTTAATGATATTCATTTTTAAGTATTCGCTGTTGTTTAAGCCGCTTAGGTATATTTTGTTATACCATGTTTCGGCATTCGGATAAACGGCGACAATTTCACGGCGCAGGAATAAGACCAAACAGCAGAGCGTTAATAAAAAGAGCAGGGCGATTGTCTTGCGGTAGCCTTTGAACTTCGGCTCTAAGGTTAAGCGTTTTTCTTTATCGGCATGAATAGCGTTTTCTTCATCTTCTTCGTATAAATAAGGTGCCGTCTTTCCAGCCTGTTCTTCCTTAAATCCTCCGGCCGTAGAAATGGTAAACGAAGTGCCGTGTTCGGAAGTTAATGTAATCTGATCTTCTTTTTTAGGGGTGGCTTCAATCTTTTTAGGTTCTTTTAAGCCTTCCTCTTTTATGATTTCCTCTGATGAGCGGGTGCGTA
Source organism: Alphaproteobacteria bacterium UBA2723 (assembly GCA_002353835.1). Lineage (GTDB taxonomy): Bacteria > Pseudomonadota > Alphaproteobacteria > RF32 > CAG-239 > CAG-267. Next base: position 5,179 of record DEKL01000071.1, on the reverse strand, counting down.
CGCCGGACGGGGTGTCTGCCGGTACGATATAATCTTTTTTGTCTGCCGGAAAACCGCGTCTTTCGTCTTTAATTTCAATCGGCTCTATAAAGATTTCATCATCTTTTTCATCAGCAACATAATCAAGCGCATCTTCACGCATGGCATGCCATAAATTAGCGCAGGCATGGCAACGGAAGTTTCTGCCGGTTTTACCGATTAAATCATCCGGAATTTCATAAATACTGTGGCATTTAGGACAACTGATTAACATATTCTTTGTTCCTCTTTTTTCATGACGAGAGCGATTATAATCACCATTTTTTATAGAATCAACTGTTCTTTTCTTTTCAATGGCTTTTTCCGCTTTTTATTAACAGGTTTTAAAAATTTGGGGATAGAATAAGAGAGGTGTTTATTGTTCGGTTTGTCGTGTTTATATTATCTTAGATTTGTTGGGGATGATAAAATGGATACAAGACAATTTGAACCGATTGTGGAAATGAACAGCGTGGGACTTGCCTACGGTGATAATGCGCCGGTCTTAAAAGATATTGATTTTGCCATCAGACGCGGTTCCATGCACTTCTTAACCGGTAAATCCGGTGCCGGTAAAACCTCGTTTCTTTCCATGCTCTATTTAGCACAGAAGCCGACCGAGGGAACGCTTAAAGTATTTGGTAACAATGTGGCATTAACCGACCGCGATACGCTTGCTTTTTTGCGCCGCAGAATCGGCGTGGTGTTCCAAGATTTCCGTTTATTGGAGCATTTGAGCGTGTTTGATAATGTGGCTTTGCCGTTACGATTGCGCGGGATGAAGGAAAAAGATATCAGACAACGGGTGATAGAACTGTTGGCTTGGGTGGAATTGACCGATAATATGTACACCAAAGCTTCCGAAATTTCCGGCGGGGAAAAGCAACGGGCGGCGATTGCCAGAGCGGTTATTAACCGGCCGGAGTTGCTCCTTGCCGACGAGCCGACCGGTAACGTTGACAGTGATATTGCCGTGAAATTGATGAAGCTGTTTGCCGAGCTTAATCGTTTGGGAACGACGGTGATTATTGCGACACACTCCAATGAGTTGATGGAACGTTATAATTATCCGAGGTTGCAATTATCCGGAGGAAAACTAAGCTATGCTAAATAAGGGGGATATAATACCTGTCATGATTGTAAAACAGCTCCCTTATGTACCGCTGTTTGTACACCGCGGTCGCTGTTTTCCTTCCAGCACAGGTATTCTAAAAGCCCATGGCTTATTTGTTGTTTGTGGTACCAGTGGAGAGAAATATGGTAGATAATGAAATTCATCAGGTTGCAATTAAACCGCAACCCTCTAAAAAGCCGAAGGCCGATAAAGAGCGTATTAAAGAATTAAAAAAGCAAAAAGGACCGGCGACTAAAACGGCTGCGTTACCGATTGATGAAGGTTATTCCAAGCCTTTCTTGCGGGTTATCGTGGCGGTGTCCGTCTTTTTGTTTGCTATTACGCTTGCCGGTGTTTTGGGGATTAACACCATGTTTGAAAACTCCAAAAAACAGGTTGTTTCTAACTTTACGGTACAGGTTTTGCCGTTACCGGACTATGAAGAAAGCCGGAAAGATTTATTAAATGTGGTTTCTTTCTTGGAGAGATATCCGGACATTACACAAGTTTTGGTGTTATCCGATAACGAATTGCATACATTGTTGGAACCGTGGCTCGGGAGTAATGTGGATATTGAGTTGTTACCTATTCCGAAACTTTTGGATGTGAAAATCAAAAATGCCAAACAATTTGACTATAAAGAATTGGCGGTCAGACTTTCCGAGATTTCGCCGCAAGCTTCTATCAACGACCATAACTTATGGTTGGCGCGCTTATTGAGATTTATTAACTCCTTAAAGATGTTGGCGGTAACGGTTTTGATTATGGTGGCGACGGCAATAACAGCGGCAATCATCCATGCCGTGAAGACGGGGTTAAATGTTCACCGTGAGATTATCAATATTTTGCACATTATGGGCGCAACGGATGAGTTTATTGCCATTAACTATATGAAGCAGATTTCTAAAATTTCGTTTTTTGCCGGAATTATCGGGACTATCTTGGCGGTGCCGGCGATTATGATTGTCGGCGATATGGCAAAAGATATTGAGGCCGGTATTTTTAATGCGGTGACTTTTGGGGCGGAAAACTGGCTGATTATCCTGCTATTACCGATCGTTTCGGCAATCTTAACGGCTGTAACGGCATATATTACCGTGGTTAAAACTTTGCGCAGTATGGTTTAGGGTAAACTGATGAAGGCAATTTTTAAGAGTATTTTTCATGTCTTGGGTTTGACCTTTTTATTGATATTGCTGGCTGTTTCTTTTTACCATTTAAGTAACGATTATTTTGCCGTGAATAACGAAATGCGGGATTATTCCCTTTATGCTTGGGCAATGTTGGCGGTTATTTGGCTGTTTTCTTTATGGCGGTGGTATAAAGGCGATAAAAAAGCGCTGTTTTTTGCGGTAGGGTTTTCGGCATTATGTGCCTTGTTTGACTGCTATCGGTATGCGATTTATCTGAAAGATGATATTTGTTTGCATTTTATGCAGGTCGTGTTTGCGGCAGAAGTTCTTATTTTAATCGGAGTGGCGGTTAAAAAACAGCGATTTCTCATTGTTTTGCTTTTGGCTTTGATTATTGTTACCTTAGCAATACCGTATCTGATGTTTCCGCCGTTTAAGGTGAAGATTCTTTATATGACGGCAGGGGCAGGCGTGTTGTTGTGGGTGACATCTTTTGTTGCCGGCAAGCTTTGGCAAAAAAAACATAAGGCGGCTGCTTTTTTAACGGTATTCGTGACGGCGCTGTTGTGGTTGGCAAGTGTGGCATGGGCGGTTTGGATGGTTTATGAGAAAATGCCTGGCATACATTTTTATGAAAAGCCTTATACTAAAGAAGTTAAAAATGTGCAGGTGAGTATTGTTGTGCCGGCATATAATGCCGAGGATACGTTGGAAGAAACGTTGGACAGTTTACGTTTTCAGACCTTAAAGAGAATAGAAATTATTGTGGTTGATGACGGTTCTACCGATAAAACTTCCGAGATTTTGAAAAAATATGCCGCGCATGATGTGCGCTTTACGATTATCCGTCAGAAAAATGCTTATGCCGGAGCGGCGCGTAATCGCGGACTGATAGAAGCGCGCGGGGAATATGTGGGCTTTGTTGATGCTGATGATACCGTTTCGCCGAATTATTTTAAATCGCTCTACCAAACGGCGAAACTTCATGATGCTGATGTGGCAATAGCTGAGACTGTTTATACCGTTTATATGAATGAAGACGGGAGGAAGAAACTTTATTCTGAACGTCAGGAATATACGAGAAAAGGTGTTGTGACTGATTTGGCAGATTACAGGCGCAATATCTACCCGTTTTTATGGGATAAAATTTACAGACGCTCGTTTTTGATTAAAAACCATATTTTGTGTTCTACCAGACGATCACCGACGGAAGACCATTACTTAACAACACAGGTAATGATGTATGCCGATAAGATGTATGTGGCCAAAGATGCCGTTTACTACTATATGAAGCGAAATAAATCACTAACGGTGGTAGAACATGAAAAACTTTCAAACCAGATAGAATATGTGTTTTCCGATTTAGATGATTTGATTGATGGTACGGATTTTGATGCGGATAAAAAAGCTTTGTGGCATGATGTGGTTAATGCCAACAGGCATGCGGCTTTTGATGTTTATTACAGTCTTTTAAGAGATGAAGATAAAGAGCTTGGGTTAAAGAAACTGCAAAAGAAAGCACCCGATTGGAAACCGAAAGAAGATAAGGCCGATTAAGAGCGGTTTCAGAGCTGTTTATAAGGGCTAAAATGTTGTTGTGTTTATAAGGATTTTCGCTAGACTTATGGTATGTTTTTTATAGGTTTTGCGGAGATACTCGGGGTATGTTTATGCGCCATAAAATAAAGATTATCACGGTTTTGGCTTTAGCTTTACTGATTGCGTGGTTTGTAGGGTTTGCCTCATTTAGCAACAGGGTTTTTGATTATCTGCCGAATGAAAGCTTTGAGGTTAAGGCTGATGATTATGTCAAACAGCTTTTTAATAACCATGATACGGATTTTGTGAAATATCGCGATTATCCTTCACAAACTAAAGAAGATATTAAATTGATAGCGCTTTATTTACCGCAATATCATCAATTTGAGGAAAATAACCGTTGGCATGGCAGAGGGTTTACCGAATGGACGAATGTAACAAAAGCCGTACCAATGTTTCCGGGGCATTATCAGCCGAAATTACCGATTGATGTCGGGTTTTATGATTTAACTCATGATGATGTGATGAAACGCCAGATTGAGCTTGCCAAGAACTATGGTATCAGCGGGTTTGCGTTTTATTATTACTGGTTTTCCGGCAAAAAGCTGATGGAAAAGCCGGTTTATAACTATTTGAATAATCCGGAGCTTGATTTTCCGTTTGCTATCACGTGGGCAAACGAAAACTGGTCTAAGCGTTGGGACGGCGGTAATCGGGAAGTGTTGATGGAACAGCATTTTACTAAAGAGGATTTTCCGAAGTTGGCCGAGGATTTGTTGCCGTTTTTTAAGGATAATCGCTATATCAGAATAAATGGTCGGCCGTTATTTATTGTTTATCGTCCGGCGTTGTTTAAGAAAGATGTTTTTGTTGAGTTTACGCAATATTTGCGTGAAGTTTGTCGTCAAGAGGGTGTCGGCGAGCCGTATATTTTAGGCACAAGGGCATTTCGCTTTTGGGATAATCCTGCAAAATGGGGGCTTGATGCGGTGATGGAATTTGAATTTAATAATTTGGACGGTTACCGGCGCTTGCCGATGGAAAATATTGATAAGAAAGCGCAGTATATTCGTTTTGACCATGCCGATTATATCAATAAAGGCTTAGAAAAAGTCAATTACCCTTATAAGACGTTTCGTACCGTTTTTCCGCGTTGGGATAATGCGGCGCGCAAAGCGTATTCCGGAGCGTTGATTTTTGACGGCGCAACACCTGATATTTATGGAAAGTGGCTTAAATTTGCGGTTGATGATACCAAAGAAAAAATGACGGGTGATGAGAAAATCGTCTTTATCAACGCGTGGAACGAGTGGGGCGAGGGTGCCTTTTTAGAGCCGGACAGACGTTACGGTTATGCTTATTTGGATGTGACCAG
>DEKL01000050.1:7904-19204 GCA_002353835.1 Alphaproteobacteria bacterium UBA2723 | reverse complement strand
AGGTAAGTCGCAGGTAGTCCGGATAAAGTTCGCCGGTAGTTCGGACATAGTTCGCAGGTTTGCTCAAACACTATACAGCCGTAAGGTTTAAGTCGATCGCATTTCAAATTAAATTATAAAAAAATCAGAAAAAAAGTATGTTAAATTATGTCATACTACCTATACAATCCTTGTTCAATGCAAGGTCCTTTTACGAATGGGTTTGGGTTTCCTTGGATTTCCTCGATACGTTTGGCCCGGGTGCATTCCCATGGTGTGACCGGATATAAAACATTCCAGGCATCCATCATCCGCCGCGATTTCTTACTCATGCTATATGTTGGGTATTCGCTATCAAAATAAAGGTATGTCCTGGCAATTTCGCCTTTGCACATGTCCGCCGGCTCAACCTTGTGGCCCAGCACCTTAAAGTTACAAGCATCAATGATAAAATCAACATCTTCCGGTAGCTCGGCGAAGTTATAATTTGACCGAATAGCATTAACCGCGCCAACGGACGGATAAAGATTATACATGTCAGCCTGCATCATACGAAATTGGCTGTTTGTTTTGTTTGCACAGCGGCGGCCTTTGAATGGTTGGCCTTTTTTGTTTGATGGCGATGTCAGAATTTGAACCAACGAAGAAGTTGGTTTGACTACCAGCGAAACTTCTCTTAGCTTTGCGAGGGAAGAATGACCGAGGCAAAGGTTAGTTGTTCGCACGAGTAGAAAGCATAGCTTTCGTAGCGGTGCAAAGCGAGACGTAAGTATCGCGGTAAACCGAAGGTTTATGAGCGCCTGTGCGACCGAGCAAAGCGTAGGTCAATCCAATGACTGCCTCACTTAAAAAGCTCCTGAGACTTAGCTTGTATAAAGTAGCGAGGGGCTTGTTTTTTTAATTTTTTCTGAAATAATATGTCGGTATATTTTATGAAACGGGAGTGAATATGTCGTCGTTTATTCAATTTTTAAAACTGTTTATATCCGGAAATACGTTAAAAGGGATTAACTTTAGAACTACCTTATCCATCATCATCGCGTTTTCCGTGCTTATCATAGAAGTTGTGATGTACTACATCCATTGGGATTTAATTCCTGATATGATTAAATATGATTATGATTTTTCCGATACGCCGAATAATATTTGCGAGAAAGAGTGGATATGGGCAAATGTTTTGTTGCAGATTGTTATCTGTATTTTGGTGTTTGTCGTCAAACATTTTTCTTATAAAACAGAGCGGGTTCGCCAAATTGTTTATGATAAAAACAATAACTTAATCCCGATTATGGATAAGCGATTTTCTATGTTTGCGTGGGAAACGGCCATGCTTTTTATAACAACCGAGCAGGGGTACATTTTCGGACTTATTGATATTATTGAGAGCCGGATGTGTGATGATATCGTAACGGCTGTCTTCCTGTTTTGGCAAACTATACTTATTGTTGAATTTCGCTCTGATTTGAAGGTGTTGAAAAATAACGGTAAAAATTTGAAAAAGGCTAAAAAAAGAGCATAGCAAGATATCTTGCCACGCTCTTTATGAAAATTCTCGGAATTAATTACAATAAATGGAGTAGCTTTCCGGTGCGTAAATGCCCATGGTCAAAGCACCCATTAGGGAATCATAAAATGTCCAATGGTTTTCTATGGCATTGATACCGTTTGCCTTACATGTATTGGTTAAATTGTAATTTTTCTTTTGCCACATTCCCCAGAAGAAGAAATGGCTTCTGCCTTGATAAGACGGCTCGGTTTGAACATTTTGTTGCTGTTGATCCAAGTTAAAACGAATAATGTGGTCACTGCTGCAAGCAGATAGTGTTACAGCAAGCCCGATACAAATTAAAAGTTTTTTCATGTGTGGTCCTCCAAAAGTAATTGTTATAGTTTTACAATGAATATGGCCTAATGTCAACCGTCTTTGCATTTTATTAAAAGGATATGTTTAGTAATTTTAAGGCTAAAAATGTGTTGTTCTAATGTTGACTGTTTATGGATAACAACCTTCATTTGAGAGGCTTTTGATATTTTATTAATCAAATATTAAAACTCATTTTGTATCCTTAGGAACATTAAAAAGGTTTTATTGTATTTTCAGGAAAAGATGAGAAGATTTGGTTTTAAGCTATACAGTACAGATTTGGTAAAGACACCGAACTTAATAAAAGAATGTGCGGAATTTGCATCATCTGTGTCTGATTCTTTTATTGAGCTTATGATTGTGCCGGATTCTTCTATGGCAGATTTGAAAAAAATAAAAGAGCAAATCGGTCATCTTGAAGTAAGAATACATGCACCGCATGACGGTATGGGGTTTGATACCGGAAATAAAGAGCTTGTTAAACAAAATCAACGGCTTTTGGGTGGTGCGCAAAAGGCAGCGGATTTGTTTTGCTCCAAAACCATAGTGGTGCACCCCGGTTGTGGGCACGGACAACGGTATATTGATGAAACCGTCAGACAATTTAAGCTTTTTGATGATGCGCGAATAATTGTTGAAAATGTGCCTTATATGGATAACGGGGTGTTACCGATGCACGGAAGCACGGCTGAGGAAATTGCTTATATTATGCAGGAATGCGGTTGCGGTTTTTGTTTTGATTTTTCGCATGCCATTTGTTCGGCAATAACACTTAAAATGGATATAGATGAGCAATTAAAGGGGCTTTTTGCATTAAAGCCAACGGTTTATCATATATGCGACGGGTATATAGATAAAGATGTTGATTTGCACTTGCATTTGAATACCGGCTCTTTTCCTCTGGCGCATCTTCTGAATGATTTTACAGCGAAGGACGCCTACATTACCATTGAAACAGGTGTGGGTAAAGTGCCACATGCAGATTTGAAAATTAAGGATTATCAATATTTGAAATCCATAGAAAAGATTTAAGCTGTGAAGTTTATTTGATAAAACGACTTAGTTAGGAAAAGTTTTTTATTATAATGTCATTCGGATAAAACGGCTTAACTCTTTTTAACCATTTTTGATATTGTTCCGGAATATCTTTAAGTGTTTTGCCTTGAGGGGCATATATGATGATATGGTTATTCTCTTCATGCTCGTCATCAATGTATATAAAGGCAATCCAAATCTCATCTTTGTTTATATAAAAAACAGACTCAGTGATTGTATATAATCCGGCAACTCCGTATTCATGGTACAGACAGTTTTCGCACTGATAATCTTCAAGTGACATATCAGAAAAAGCAATTTTCCATTCTTTATAATCTTTAGGTTTCATATGAGTTTTGAAATAATCCGTCAGTAAAGTTAAATCAGTCGGGTAAAATAATTCGTCTTTTTTTATGTTACCTAAATATTCGTATAAATTAACTTCTTTTTGTGTGCTTTTTTGGTATCCTTGTTTGATGGAGGTAACATAAAAATTCCAAAGACAGTCAGTATCTGTTTGACATTCATCGCGTTTTTTATTCCATGAAGATGTCATCATATCTTTATATTTTTCACCCATCTCCTTATCGGCTTGAGACAGCTCTTCATTCGCACAAATTGTCTTTTGGGTATCATTGATATCATTAGCCCAACAGTCAAAACCGGTTTCATAACGCAACGGATTATTCTCGTTTTCATATTCCCCCGTAAAAATACCCCGCATTCCGCAATAAAGATGTTGGGCAATGTAATTTCCCTTAACTTCTATGATGTTTTTTTGCGGGTTTAATTCAAAATCAATAACGGCATATTTTTCATTTTTGTCATATTCATATGGTGATTTTTTTCGGTGTTGCGCTTGGTTGCCGTTGGTTTTTAGTTTACCGTCAATTTCGCACGAATGGGCACCATGCCATGTTCTTACATAAAAATTGCAAACATTATTTTGACAATCGGTAATTGTCATTCTTCCGCCCATTGCCGTCGTGTATCTTCCTATTTCCCATGTGCCTTCCCATGGTGAAGTAGCGTATGTCTTTAGGGGTAGAATTAAATAAAAACAAAAATAAATAACTTTTTTAAACATTGCTGATAACCTTGACTATTTGTTTGCTTTTTTGCCGGTGATAATCATGTAAAGGATGATGACGGCAAAAAAGAGGGATATGCTGTTAAAAAGCATCATTTGTACGGAGTGGAGATAAATGCCGTATAAAATCCATGAAACCATGCCGATACAGTAAATGATGTAGGTTGTAAGTGACAGACCGCTGATATTGCGCTCTTTGATGGTTTGTATGGTTTGCGGTAAAAATACGATAGCGGTGCATATGCCGGCGATATAACCTAATGCTTCTCCTAAGATTTCCATATTTTTTTCCTTTATTTTTAGTGGTTGTTGTATGGGGCTTCGGCTTCTGCCAACAGGTTATAAAAGTATTCAAGGTCTTGAGTGCTTAAACCTTTACCGCAAGTGATGCTGTAATAACCGGTTTCGGCGGCAAAATTTGCAACACGATAGTTTTCATCTTCCCCGCGGACACTAAACTTAACCCCATTGTTCAGCGTGACGGTTTTATTGACGGGATATTGATTATAGTCACCGGAGATATCTATGATACCGTTTTCATCAGGCTTTCCTTCAAATGTTTCGGCTTTTCTTATGATTACATCACGGTTGTCCTCTAAAGAAAAGCGAACTTCAAACATTCCTTTCATGGCGCGAACGGTATAATTTTCAATTTTGAGCGGAAAACTAAATCCGGCAACACCGGCACCGCAGTTGAGGTCTTCCCCGCAATCTGTCCACGGGTTTATCATGGCAGAAACAGAAGATGTTGAAACAGTTAGTAAAAAAGCTAAGGTTAAAATAAATTTATTCATGTTAACTCCTTGATTTAACTCTTACCGAATATTTCGTTCAGTTGGCGGTTAACCCGATAAAAGGTGGTGCATTTGGGGATATCTTTTAATCTGCGGGCGCCGATATAAGCCATGGTGGAACGGAGACCGCCTAAGATTTCCTGTATGACATTTTCTACACTGCCCTTGTAGGGAACTTCTACCACTTTACCTTCCGAGGCGCGATAGCAGGCCATACCGCCGAAGTGTTTCTCTTGTGCTAATTGTGAAGACATGCCGTAAAACTGCTTGTATTTTTCTTTTTTCTGCAAAAGGTGGACTTCGCCTGCTTTGTTGATGACTTCGTTGGTTTCTATAACTTTTTCTATTATATCGCCGGCGGCTTCATCAGTACCGGCAAACATTCCGCCCAACATGACAAAATCCGCACCGGCGCCGTAGGCTTTGGCAACATCTCCGGCACAAGTGCAACCACCGTCGGCACAAATGAAACCATCTACACCATGGGCGGCATCTGCACATTCTAAGATGGCGGATAGCTGCGGGCGACCGACACCGGTTAATTTTCTGGTGGTGCAAACAGACCCCGGACCAATGCCGACTTTAACAATATCGGCACCGCTTAAAATTAAGTCCTGTGTCATATCGCCGGTAACGATATTGCCGACCATAATCAACACATCCGGAAATTTATCCCGCACTTCTTTTACAAAATCTATCAGTTTCGGAATATAGCCGTTGGCAATATCTATGCATAACTTGTCTATTTTGAAGTTTTTATTTTCAAGCAATGAAAATACTTGCTCTTTATCATCTTTTAAACCGGTTGAAATGAAGGTATAAGCATTATGTGCGCTTTCTTTTTTATCATAATTTTCAGCGATATATTTGAGGTTTTCGGGGGCGTTAAAATCATAATGTTTATGGAGGCAAGTGATAGCCTGATATTTTTGTAAAACGTTGTTTATTTCAAAAGTTCCGGTGGTTGCCATATTGGCGGCCATTACACCGCAGGACATTAAATTTTTGGGGTAGTATTTGAATTTATATTCGCGGATAACATTGGCTTCTTGGCGGGAGTTTAAGGTAGTTCTTTTGGGCTTAAATAAAACGTCACAAAAGTCTAATTCAATGCTGTCTCTTATTCTTGTCATTATGGTTTCCTTATTTTAAGTTATGGGTTTTATTCAACATCAAAATCAAAGTATGTGTCCTTATAAGGTTCGTCTTTTAGGGTAAAATGCCACCATTCGGAATCTAACCCGACAAAGCCGGCGTTTATCATGGCATCATGCAAAATTTTGCGGTTATTTTTTTGTTCTTCGGTTAAATTTTCATAGTCCGGATGAGAAATTTCGCTGAATAAATCAAACGTTCCGCCCATATCTACAGATGAGCCGTCTTTTTTTATCAGCGTTAAATCAACGGTACTGCCGCGGGTGTGACCGGATTTAGCCATGACGTAGTTGCCTTCAAGCAAATCTGATTTTTCTATTTCGGGGTAAAAACTTTTATCGCCGGCATCATCAGCGTCGTTAATCCACTTAACGAAATTATCAACGGCTTTTTGCGGGCGATATGAGTCCCATATCAAAAGTCGGTAGCCTTGGTTTCTTAAATCATCAGCGGCAATTTTTAGGGCGGCTAAGGCTTCTTTGGTTAAATAAGCGCGCGGGGCTTTATAGCCGTTAATTTTGTTACCGGTAAAATTATTCGGGGAATAGTAGCGGATATCAAAGGCGGCATCATCAATTACCGTGCTGATTTCGGCAAAATCCTCCTTATCATAAGAAACGGCTTGAGCAAAGGCAAAATCGGAAATGCAGACCAAAACAATGACGGTAATTAAAAGTTTTTTCATGGGGTTCCTCATATTTAAATATTTGCGCTAAAAGATATTTTAGAAAATATCTTTTTTAAAATCAACCGACAAATGAGAAAGGGGGAAAAGTGTGAGCTCAACCGGTTATTACGCTTAAAACAACGGTTGCGATTAACAATGCAAAAATCCATCTTTTTTGAAGCTTTTGGTAAGGTGTTTTATAACCCATGGCACTTCTTATATGATTGATGAGGATAATCCAGACCACGCTTAGATAAATAATGGCTGAGGTGTATGCCGGATTTTTGGCATAGTGCATAGAGAAATTAAGAAGTATCATGCTTAATGCCAAGAGCAAAATAAAAAGGCCGCTCTTGATGTTTTTAAGGTTTAAGATTTCTTTTTGGTTAAGGTCTTTTTTTAACCCGACAAAAAGGTTTATGCAACCGATAATCAAACCGGTTAGGGCAACACGGGTGATGGTGGCGGTTAATAAATGATTGTCGGCATATTGCATGATGGTTTTGTTACTGGCATCAATTAAGGCAATAATAAATAAAATCGGCGCCATAAAGCGAAAACATTTTAAACCAATGGGTTGGGCGCGATATTTCATAACCGAGATGACAATTACAGCGATAGAAGCCATGATTAAAAGCGAGCGTAACGGGGTTGATAAATACTCATAAATTATGCTCGGCTGAAAGATGAACCAGATAAAAAAAGTAATGATGACAGTCAGCGGGGTGATAGATGTTACATTTTCGGCACCGAATTTTTGAAAGGCCTGAAAATATTTGTAATCCGAATAGGAAATAAGCAAACCTTGCAGAAAAGCAATAAAATAAAATTGCCATGGGAAAATGTGGAAATAAAAAAGAGCCAACGGGGCGGCCGCTACGGCTAAAAAATAACCGCGATAGACCATAAATAAGCTCGGTTTTAAGCGACTTTCCTGATTAAAAAGGTAGTAAATTGCATTTGTTAAACTGGTCAAAAGCGCAAAGAATACCCACATAATTTATGCTTTCTTTTCTAAGGTTTCGCGGATAAGCGTTTGTATTTTCTTTAAATCTTCTTTGTTATGATGATAATTTTTGAGCTCAGAAAACAAATACTTATCATAGCCGTTTTTAACAAAGGTTTCTTTGGTAAATTCATAGTTTAAATCAAATATCCACGATAAGACCATCAACAAACGGTCAGCAAAGGAATATACGGTTGAAAAAAGGATGGTTTTTTTTGCTAAAAATTGCTCTTTAACGCTTTCCGACAGTGGGGCATTTTTTGCGTCTTTACAAAGCTGTCGGTAAAAAACATCTTTTTTTAAGTGGTCTTCTTTTTTGATGTTTTTTAAATTGGAGAGTTTGTCGGCATCACGCACCAGAAAAAGAATTTTTAAGATGTCATTTTTTTTAGGTGATGTCTTGATTTTATTAAATAGCAACGAGCGATAAACCTGCTCCATCATTTTGCCGTGATAACGCAGTGCAAACAAAATTTGCATATCGTTGTATGCCGGATTTTTTTTCATCAGATTATAGCCGATTAAACCATGGTCGCAGGCAGAAGGGGCAATTTTGATATGTTTTTTTTCTTTTTTATAGCGGTTTAAGGCTTCTTTGAAGCGCCCGACATCATGGAACAATAAAGCTTTTTTGGCAAAGGTCTTAAATTTGGTATCGGCCGTTTTTAATTCCGGTGTATTTTCCAGTATTTTTTCGCCGATATGCAAAACATCAACAGAATGCTGATATTTATGGTTGATATCATTCATAAAAGGCGAATCTACGGGAATTTTCTTAGCGGCGGTTAAGTAGTATTGCTTAAAAACTAAAAGATCTGTACGCATCATTTTATTACTCCTGAACATTAATTTTAAGCGTTAAGTTATAAAAAATGATTAAGACGAGAGAAAATATTTTATGCTTGCAACTAAATCCGAATGGAATATGATAGCGCATGAGGAGAATGAAAATGAGTTTGGCGACAGATTATATCGGGCAAAAAGTTTTTATAAAAATTGACAGACCTATGCACAGCAAACACCCGAAGCACGGATTTGTTTACCCGGTTAATTACGGGTTTGTGCCGAATACCGTTTCCGGTGATAATGAAGAATTAGATGCCTATGTGTTGGGTGTTGATGAGCCGCTTGAAACTTTTTCAGGGGTATGTGTGGCGGTTATTCACCGCACCGATGATGATGACGATAAGCTGATTGTTGTAAAAGAGGGAACGGATATTTCTGACGAAGAAATCGAAAAACAAACGGCTTTTCAGGAACAATGGTTTAAGCATATTTTACTCAGAGAATAAGGATTTTTTTAGATGGCAACGATACACTTAACGGTTGGTTTTATGGGGTTTGGCAAAACAACGGTTGCTAAGCGGTTGGAAAAAGAAATTAACGGTATAAGACTTACTCACGATGAATTTATGGTACGTCTTTACGGCAGAAATATGCCTTATGAGGAATTTCATCAAAACTACAAGAAAGTTGATGATATGCTGTGGGATATGGCGGAAAAAATCATTAATGCAAAGGTTGATGTCATTATGGATTACGGCTTTTGGTCGCATGAAGACAGGAAAAATGCTTATGAAAGAGCAAAGAAAATTACAGACGATGTGGTTTTTGATGTTATTAATTGTGATTTGGCGGTGGCAAAACAGCGCCTGTTGCAACGCTCAAAAGATAATCCTAATGAATTATATATCACCGAAAATGAGTTTGATGAGCTGGTTAAACGCTATAAACCGTGGTCTGACGAAGATAAATATCCGGCCGTTTTTTATGATACGAATGGCTAATGAATTTTATGTTATCCTATAAAAAAAGCCCCGATTAAGGGGCATTTTTTAAGGTTGGTCATTGTTCGGGGTAAAAATGTCACATACATAGCGGATTTTACGATTATCATCATATTTATCGGCAATGTAGGTGCTTTTACCGTCAAAATAATTCCCTTTAAGTTCATCACCGCCCATCTTTTTGAGCATGGTGTTTAAGACGGGAAACAGTCCGGAATTTTTGATACGCGCATCATCACGTCCTTCTTTTAATCGCCAACGACGACCATAGTAGGGAACAAGCTTATATTTGGCATATTGTGCCGCTTGTCTGATAGGAATGACGGCATGCTCATCACAGTAACGGATAAGAAGTTCGCCGGGGGCATCTTTTTCGGTATAAGGAACAACAACACCGATGGGGTGTGCCATTCCATCCATTAAGCGACTAGTGCGCACATAAAAACCGTTCAGTTCATAAATGGCATCAAGCTCGTAGGTTTTACCATATTGCAGAGCGGCAATTTTTTCTTTTGTCGGCTCTTTAGGCTCCGTTTTGGCGGGTTCTTCTTTTACCGGCTCGGGCGCAGGCTCTGCTGTGGGCACTGCAGCGACGGGAGGAATTTCCTCTGTGGGCGGCTCAGGTGCCGGCTTTGCTTCAACTTCCGGTATCGGTTCGTCTTTGGGTAAGGCTGTTTTTTCTTTTACGGCTGTCGGCGGCAATTTCTTGCGGGGCGGACGGCCTAAACGCTTACCGTTTTTACTGTAACCTTTCGGCGGTTTAACTTCTGTCGCAGGTTCCGGTACAGGTTCCGATTGTGGTTGTTGTTCCGGTGTCGGTTCAGATTCAGCAACCGGTTCAGGTTCCGGCGCGGGGGAGGGTTCTTCAACGATAAGCAAGTCTTCTGCTTCAAGAGGGGATTCCTCTGTTGCTTCAGGCTGTTTTATCGGTTGGATCTCAGTATCCGGTGCAAGCAGATGGAGTAACTTATCAACCTCTTCGGCAATGTTTTTAACACCGCTTAAAACGCTGATTTTGTCACCGACTTGCGCTGATACCGACGGGTGGGCAGAAAGCCACTTCTCGGTTATAACCTCCACCTCTTCGGGCGAAAGTTCCAGGTCTTCAATTGCATTGAGCAACTTAAGAGCAATGTCTAGTTTTTTGTTCATAAAAATTGGTATTTAGTGTTTATAAATATAGGCATAATTGTTATTTTTCTGTGCAGAATTATAGAAAAAGCCTTAAAAGAGTCAAGTTTTATCGGAGGAACTTTACTTTTTTTTAAGTTTTAAAGCGGTATGTATCATAAAAAAGGAAGAAAAATGACATTACCGACTTTAGAACAAGCTCATAAAATTGTTACCGATTTGGCAGATGAATTGCACCGTCTTAATGTGCGAAATAAATCAAGTTTCGGGCATTATTTAAGGGTGGCACAAAATGCTAAGGAAATAGCTTCGTGTGTGCCGCACCTTAATCCGGAAAAGGCCTACATTATGGGATTGGTGCATGATTACGGACAGGCCGAAGAAACGCGTGACAAAAGACGTTTTCACGGACTTGCCGGTTATGAAAGTCTGATGAAAATGGGCTATGATGAGGCGGCGCGTGCTTGTTTGGTGCATAGCTTTTTTGAATGGGAAGAAATTACGCCGGAGCGCTATCATTCTTATGATAAGGACTGTATTTTGGAATGTGCCAGGCTCTTAAAACAACGTCCGTTTGATGACTATGATCGCTTGGTGCATTTGGCAGATTTAACGGTAACCGGCTATAAGGCAACGTCTTTAGAAATGCGTTTTGAATATTTGGCGGCAACATATCGTATCAATGAAAAGCTGATTAAAGATAAATTTTTAATGGCTTGCAGGCTAAAGCATTATTTTGATGAGCTGTGCGGAAAAGACGTTTATGACATATTGGGGATTCAATCGCTTAAT
>DEKL01000050.1:2509-7867 GCA_002353835.1 Alphaproteobacteria bacterium UBA2723 | reverse complement strand
ATAATGTTATTTTATGCTAAAAATTTTTTTTAGGATATTCTCAACGCTATCTGCGGTAAACTTGGCAATAGCTTGCAATTCTTCAGGGGCAGTTTCCATAGCTACCGGACAACCAACGGCTTTTAACATACTCTCATCATTGTAGTAGTCACCGATGGCAATACACTCTTTGGGTTGAATGTTTAAGTGCTTGATAATCGCTTTTAGGGTGGTGCCTTTATCGGTATGTAAGGGGGTAAAATCGGTCCAGTCATCACGGCCGAGATGCATATTGCAGTATTTACCGTATTTTTGTTGTAAGACTTTACGGTGCGCGGTAGATTTGGGATTATAAACCGCAACTTTTAGTATCGGCTCTTTGATTTTGGTAATGTCTGCAATTTCTTTGACCTTAATTCCGGCTTCGTGATGCATATAATCGGCAAAGGCTTCGGTTTTGGGTGTTATGTATTGTATTTTTGGGGTGGAAATTTGTAATTCGCAATCTTTTAGGGCTAAAATATCGGTGGCGATTTTTAAGGCAAGCTCGCGCTTTAATTCTTTTTGGTAGATAATTTTATTTTGATAAATGCCCAAGCAACCGTTTTCTGAGATGTAAACAATATCGTTTTTGATAGGGTTAAACAGCTGACGCAGGTTTTGATATTGACGACCGCTGGCAGCTATAAATAAAATGTTTTTTTCTTTTTTCAGGCGGCGAATTAAACTGACGGTGGTTTTAGATATTTGTTGTTCACCGTTTAAGATTAAGGTGCCGTCTATATCGCTGGCTATGAGCTTAAAATCAGACATAAAATTTCCCTGTTGTTGTGACTTAATCCAGTTTATCAAAGAGAGTTTTATATTTTGTTAAATTTTTTAGCCGAAGTGATGAATATCTTTTTCCAGATAACGTTTTTTCTTTATAGTCGGAAAATTGTTGATGATATAGGCATAGCGCGGACAATCATTTCCGTGGTCGTTGATAATGCCTGAGGCTTGCAGGTGCGAATAAACGGTAACGGTGCCGAGGAACTTGAAACCGCGTTTTTTCAAATCTTTGCTGATTTTATCCGATAAACCGTTGCTGGCCGGAATATAGCCGTCGCCGTGTTTTTCATAGAGAATTGTTTTATTTTCACTATATGCCCAAAGATATTGAGAGAAACTGCCAAACTCTTTTCTTATTTTGATGAAACATTGTGCGTTATGAATAATCGCTTCAATCTTGCGCGGGCTTTTTATCATACCGTCGGTATTCATAATGCGTGTGACATCTTTTTCGGTGTATGTGGCAATTTTTTCATAATCAAAATTATCAAAACAATGGCGGAAAATATCGCGCTTGTTTATCATCATATTCCAATTTAGCCCGCATTGCATGACTTCCATCATCAAAAATTCAAATTGGGCTTTGTCATCATGTAAGGGGATACCCCATTCGGTATCATGATAAATGGTATTTTTTTCGGAAGTATTGCCCCAGTTGCAGTACGCCATTTATTTTTCTTTCTTAATTATTGGCTTTTTTGCCAAACGTTGATAACCTCGCCGATATATTGAATATGCGGCGTGATTTTGCGTTCATTATAAAATTCTCTGGTCTTTTCCGGCATAAGGTAAAATTTTAGCGGTTCTTTGTAGAGAATCTTGCATTCTATGGCAAGAGTTGCTTCTTTGAATATCGGGTTGCCGAGGGGGGTAAATTCAGGGGTTAAACCGGCTTTTTTTAATTTATCTTCATCTCGTCCGGAGTGGGTGCCGATATAAAGCAGAGAATCTTTTTTATCTTTTGGGAAAGCGGTTACCGTAAAATATTCGCTCCTGTCCATAAATTCGTTGGTGTAGCGCTCGGGGGCAACATAAACCGTTACAACCGGCCGTTGCCATAAAGTGCCGAATTGTCCCCAACCGATAGTCATGGCATTCATGCTTTCGGCGTTACCGGCAGCGAGAGCCGCCCAATCTTCGCCAAATAAATCTGTCGGATTTTTGACATCATAAATGGATATCTGTTCCCAAGAATCACTCATCTGATAGGGGGTTACGGCATGGGCCGGCATACAAAAAGCCAACAGTAAAGCCCATAAAGTCAGTTTTTTCATTTTATACTCCTTTTAGAATCGCTACGGTTTATTTTAGATTTTAATGTATTTTAAGCAAATGTTTTTTTTGTTTTCCGCATAAAAAAACGGCTCAGGGGAGCCGTTCTTAAATTAAGTTGTTCTTTTCAATGTCATTAAGGAAGGAACGAACCGTAAGCATAACCAGACTGCGGATAAGCCACTTGAGCAAGAATCTGGCAATAAAGAGCCAGGCAATGATAATGACGAATCGTGCCATCAGAATCTTTGCAAAAAAGTGTCCTTCAGTAAACAACGGCATTTGCCATAAGATGAAAATGACAATGCCCATCAGGCAGACGGTAATTTGCGCACGCGGATGCTCCGGATAGTAGCAGGGAACAAAGCGTTCATTGTTGTAGAGCAAATCCAAGAAAGCGATAACCGTTACCAATACCAGTGCAACGATAAATGCCCACGAGAAGCATGAGTGTAAAAAAAGCATCATAATTAAAATATTTTTAGAATTAATAATTTATTTGATGGGGTGAGTATAGAAAAAATATGAAAAAAGTCAAGTGTTACGGATTTTAATTATTTCCTTGTTTTTAAAAGATTTTTAAAGACTCTTGTGCTAACACTAAATTAACTTTAATTTATTTTAAGCGAGGATTTGATGAAAAAATCAGCGGTACTTTTGGGTGGTGTTTGCGTGGCGGCACTTATTGCCGGCGGGGCATATATGTTTTATAATAACTCTATGGGCGGATTATCCGGTAAAGAAATAGCCGCTTATTGGGATAAAACAACCGATGTTAATCAAAAAGCGCAAGATGGCTCGTTGCCGCTCATTAAAGCTGCTATGGCAGAAGATGTGGCGGCGGTTGAATATTTCTTAAAAAAAGGGGCTAAGGCAAATGTTGCCGATAAAGACGGGCAGACAGCATTAACCGCGGCAATGGAAAAAGGTAATTATGCTATTTTTAAGCTTTTGATTGAGGCACAACCGACTGACTTGAAGGCGCCGAAGTTTTTGGATAAAGCCGTTATCGGTAATTCTGCGGAAATCGTTAAATATGTTTTGGATAACGGCGGTGATGCAAATGCTAATCTTGAAATTATCGGTAAATATCGTCCGGATGAAAATTTGACTTATGAAGACGTACGTTTGATAACCCCGCTTAAAAGAGCCGTGATGAAATCCAGCGATAAGGTTATTCCGGTACTGTTGGAACACGGGGCGGAAGGTGCCGAGTATTTCTTACAGCAGGAACTTTCTAAAGCGCCGGTTGCGGTATTAAAGGCATTGGCAACAAAGACGGATAATTTGCGCCGACTTTCGGCTAAAGGGAGTGATTTGCTGACAACCGCGGTGATGGAAGCAAAGCCTGAAACTTTGGAATTTTTACTTGAAGAAAATGCCGGTGATGTCAACTCGGCGCTGAATAAATTGCTGTTTTATAGAAACAGTGAGGGAAGTGATTATGATAAAGCGGCGGAAATGTTTATTAAAGCAGGTATCGTGCCGACAGCCGATGAATTGGAATTGTTGCTTAAAAAGGGTAAAACAGAGCTGTTTAAGGAATTGGCAGCCTGCGCATTGAACGCCAATATGACTTTGCCTAAAAATAAACAAAGTTTGCTTCGTTTTGCGGTTGATAATAATAAAATCAGCGAGGCAAAATATCTCTTGGAAAACGGGGCTGATATGTGGGCAGAAGATAAAGACGGGGTTTCGGCTTTGTTTGCGGCAGTTAAACAGGCGACAAGTAATCCGGATATTTATCAGGAATTTAAGAAACGCTTGAAAGATGTCAATGAAGACGGTTATAAGGGCGAAAGTTTGCTGATGTTGTTGGCAAAAGCCGGTCAATTTAAGGAATTTCAAAAAGTGGCTGAAGAAGGCGGTGATATTTGGCAGAAAGACAGAAACGGTAAAACGGTTTTAATGTATGCCGCAGAGGGTGGTAATGTGCAAATTATTAACCACCTGATTTATAAGGGAGATAATTTCGGAGCGACCGATAATAACGGTAAAACAGCTTTGATGTATGCGGCAGAGGCCGGAAAAACAAATGCCTATAAAGAGCTTGTAACTAAGGGGGCATCAGTTAAAGGGGCGGATAAAGACGGAAAGTCCGCGTTGATGTATGCGGCAGGAAACGGACATGCGGATATTGTGGAGGATTTAATTAACCAAGGCGAAAGTCCGGTGGCGTTTGATAATAATCGTAAGACGGTGTTGATGTATGCGGTTGAAAGCGGGGATATGGATACGCTAAAAGCGGTGACATCAAAAAGTGTTGAGGCTGATGCCGTTGATAAAGACGGAATGCCGGTTTTAAGTTATGCCGTTTTGGGTAAAAATTTGGAGATTGTTAAATTTATTGTCGGGCAGAAAGTTGATATTTTTGCACAGAACAAATACGGCTATCAGCCGTTTACGCTGGCAATGAAAGAAGGTCTGGCGGATATTGCGCTGTTTTTGGCCGGTAATCGTGCGGATATTTTTAAGCCGTTTACAACCGATAACGGAAGGACACTTGCTATGTATGCGGTTGACGGCGGTAATCCGGATTTAATGCGTTGGGCAACGGATAATTTGCCGGACTTATACAATAAAAAAGACCGCAACGGACAGACCTTTATGATGTTAATGGCAGAGAAAGGACGCGCAGATGTGGTCAGAGATGTTATTTTGCGCCGAGGAAATATTTCAGCTCGTGACGGTAAAGGAAAATCGGTTTTGATGTATGCGGCGGAAAGTGAGGCGGCTATTAACCTCATCAATATCGTTAAGGAAATTCCGGAATTTGAAATAAATGTTAAGGATAATCTCGGCAGAACGGCGTTGATGTACGCGGTGGGCGGACCTTATAACCAAACGATTAAACAACAACGTTTAATTCAGCACAGCGCTAAAGTTGAAGATAAAGATAATAACGGTAAAACCGTTTTGATGTATGCGGTCGGTAATCCCTATGCCAGAGTTGATGCACCGGCAGTTGCCGAACTTTTAGGATATGATGTTAATGTTAACGCAACAGATAATAGCGGGGCAAATGCTTTGATGTATGCGGCGGCTAATCCTAATGCGGGAACAGCGGTTATTGAAATCCTGCTTGATAAAAAGGCGGATATTAATGCCAAAGATACGCAAGGTAAAACGGTTTTGATGTATGCGGCAGAAAGCGGAGATATCAGTAAATTTAAGTTGCTAATGCAAAAAGGTGCAAAGATAGACGGAACAACCGCAGACGGCAAAACGGTGGCTGATTTTGCCGATAAAGTCGGTCCGTGCTTTGCGAAAGCTGTG
>DEKL01000050.1:2130-2474 GCA_002353835.1 Alphaproteobacteria bacterium UBA2723 | reverse complement strand
ACAACTTATCCAAAAATAAGGTTGTTTGAAAGCATATGACGGAAGTTTTTTTGAAGTATAAAAAATATGTGTTGCTCGTGTTGGTTAGCGCGATATTTTTGGTATTGTCTTGCTTAAAAAACGGATTTTATGTTGATGAAATTTATTCTTACGGGCATGCCAACAGCTCAAACGGGGCTTATTTTGAAAAACATTTTCAAGAAAATTCCGAACTAAACTATAAGGATAAATTTTACCACCAATGGCTTGACGGTTCGCTTTTTAATGAGTGGTTGACGGTGCAAAAAGATGAGGCTTTTCATTATTCGGCAATTTCTGAAAATTTGAAACAAAGCGTGCATCCG
>DEKL01000050.1:746-2106 GCA_002353835.1 Alphaproteobacteria bacterium UBA2723 | reverse complement strand
CATCCGCCGTTGTTTTATTATTTGTTGCATACAAGCTGTTCTTTGGTGCCGGAAACATTTCACAAAGCCTTAGGGCTGGGGCTTAATTTTGTTGTTTTGGTTTTGCTTTTTTATTTCTTTTACCGATTGGCAAAAGAGGTGTTTTCTGATGAAAAAAAAGCATTTGTCGTAACAGCATTTTTTATGTTTGTGCCGGTGGTTTTGCAAATGCAGATTTATATCAGAATGTATCTGTTATTGATGGCTTTAATGACCGGTTTATGGTGGCAGATTTTTGCTTTTTTTAATGATGAAAATGTATCCTTAAAAAGGCTGTTGTTTATTTTTTGTTTGGCGTTTCTCTCATTTTTGACACACTATTATGCGTTGATAATGGTTTTCTTTTTAACGGCAACTTTTTGTATTGTTTTATTCCTGCAAAAAAAATATTTAAAATCAGTTGCTTTGGGGGCGATTATTTTATTTTCGTTGATGATTTCTTTTTTGTTTTTTAAGGAAGCTTATCGGGTGTTGCTTTTTTCTGACAGAGGGGAGGAAACAAAGCTTGCCGTTACTGGTTTAAGTTGGCGACTTATGGCAGATGCAACGGCCTTTTTGTGGTTACAAATTTGTCATTTGCTGTTGGGAATTTCTGATATTTTATCATGGATTATTTTGCCGTTTGTTTTGGTATTTTTGATTTGTGCAAAGCTTAATGTTAAGGGGTATATTTTGTTGTTTGCCGGCGGTGTTGCCGGTTTTATTATTGCAATTTTGGCGCCGAATATGGGCGAATTTAACGGGCGCTATTACGGGGGAGTTCTTGTGCCGTTGTTTTTGGTTTTGGCAATGATGGCAGATAATCTTTTTAAGAAAAAAATAAACGGCAAAACGGTTTTCGGTTTGTGGCTTTTGTTTTCTTTATTTACAGTTTACCAGATGAGATTATCTTCATATTTGCAACGCGATTCAGAGGTTTCTGAAATATGCGAAATTACCGCGGGAAAAAAAGTGGTTTTGCAACGGCAGTTGTTTATGAGTGTTTTTCAATTAGCGCCCTGTTGGCAGAAGGCTCAAAGAATTTATATTATCGGCCAAAACGAAACACCGGAAAATATTTTAGGTGAGGCAAGCGCCGGAACGGTCTTTATTCAGGAAGTCGGGCAGGGAACCAAGAAATATTTGAGCCATGCTTTATATGAAAAAAATCATCATTTGGGGTTAAGCTATATCGGAATGTATCGGGCAGATAAAATTTTATATGACATTTATGCGAAAAAAGAAGGCACTTTTTAAAGCTTTTTTAGGGGTTTAAGGGTAGAGTAACCTTAACGGAGAATAGCCATGAAAAAAATGTTATCTATTTTAATACCTTGTTTTG
>DEKL01000050.1:0-733 GCA_002353835.1 Alphaproteobacteria bacterium UBA2723 | reverse complement strand
GTTTTAATGAAGAGAAAAGCGTTGCAAAGCTTTTTAATCTGATTAAAGAAAATGCCGAAGTATTGATTGAAAAAAAACAAATTTCTGATTTTGAGGTGTTGTTTGTTTCCGACGGTTCTACCGATAAGAGCGAAGATGTCATTAAAGAACTTATCAAAAAAGATAAACGGGTGCGACTTATTGCATTAAGAAGAAATTTCGGTAAATCAAAAGCGTTGCAAATCGGCTTTAAGGCGGTGAAAGGTGATGTCATTATTACCATGGATGCGGATCTGCAGGATGACCCGAAAGAGATTAGCCGTTTTATTCAAAAAATTGATGAGGGATATGATTTGGTTTCCGGTTGGAAACATCAGCGTTTTGACCCGATAGAGAAAAAAGCGCCGTCAAAGCTGTTTAATTTTATGACATCTAAACTTTCCGGCATTAACCTGCATGATTTTAATTGCGGATTTAAGGCTTATAGACGTGAAGTGGTGGATAACGTGGAAGTTTACGGTGAATTTCACCGCTATATTCCGGTGCTTGCCAAACGTTACGGTTTTAAGGCGGCTGAGATTGAAGTAAAACATCATAAGCGTGAATTTGGCAAATCCAAATTTGGGGCAGAGCGTTATTTACGGGGATTGTTTGATGCCCTTTCCGCGGTGTTTTTGCTCAAATATTATGATAAGCCGATGTATTTTTTCGGTAAGGCAGGGTTGTTGATTTCGTTTATCGGTTTTCTTATCTG
>DEKL01000058.1:3942-7226 GCA_002353835.1 Alphaproteobacteria bacterium UBA2723 | reverse complement strand
CTACCAACCGCGTCATCCTGAACACTATCAACCGCATCATCTTGAACACTACCAACCGCGTCATCTTGAACACTACCAACCGCATCATCTTGAACACTACCAACCGCGTCATCTTGAACACTACCAACCGCGTCATCCTGAACTTGTTTCAGGATCCCCCTCTTTAAACCGTCATCGCTCCGAGCAAAGCGAGGTCAAGCGATATCCATGACAACAAATCAGCTATTTAAACAAAACCTTTTGTCTAAAAAGTATTGACGAGGGGGCAAAAATATGGTATATTAAAAAGTGCGAAAATATACATCTAAAAATTATTATAAAAATCACCCAAGGCAAGCAACCCGTAAAAAAGGTTGTGTTGGAGAGATTTAGGTTTAAAGAGGGTAACAAGCAGGTTCTTCGGAGTTTGCGTGTTGTTTTCAAAAGAACCTCTATGTTGTGTTGAGTCTGAGGAGGCATTGACTTGACGCCCGCCCGTACGCTGGGACTGAAGGACAGACACGCATAGAAAAAAATAAATCTTAACAACAGCTGCGGCTCTAAACATTTAAAAAAATGACTGGAAACTTTGAGGTCAAGTTTTTGTTCTACAAAAAGTGGAACAACATGATTGTGCTACCCATCAGCATTTTGCTGTTACTGGTAGCTTTGTTCTTCGGTGGTGCATGGTTGTATACCATTGCATTGCTGCTTCTCTGTGGAGCAATTTGTGTGAACTTTCTGTGGTTTGTCCCTACGGGATACACGGGCTACAAGACTAGATTTACCAAGCTGGTCAAAAAAGCTCGCCCTGAGGGAATCAACTTCCTCATTCCCATTATTGAGGAGGGAAAGTTGTTCTCCATACGGGAAACACCGTATAACATGAAGGATACAAGGAAAGTCCTTGGTCGTAACGACATTGAGACAACAATGACACTCTACTTGAGGCTCAAATCAGAGTACGTTCCCACGGTCTTCCGTGTATGGGGGGAAAATTACTACAAAGACATCGTGGAACCGGCAGTTGATGCAACCATAGATACTTTCGTGGGTAAATTGACCTACCCCCAATTCCAAACTCAAAAAGAGCAGATTGAAAAGATTATCTCTGCCCTTGTGAGACAGGATTTGGATAAACTCTGTTCGGAAGCTTCCAAAAACAGTGGACAGTCTCATGAAGCCTATCGTGCGGAATATTCTGCTGACGTTGTCACAGCAATGAAAACTGACGATGATGGCAACACTATAGAAGTTCCTAAACTGGAGCTTCGAGAGTGGGAAGAAGAGGATGAAGGTGTCATGTTCTTTGACATCTGTAAGGTGAAATTAAACACCGTCAGATTTGAAAAAGAATATGAAGAGGCGCAGAGTAAAGTAGCCGTGGCAAAAGCCAACGTGGCAAAGGCTGAACAGGAGAAAAAAGCTGCTCTTATCTTGGCAGAGACCAAGAAACAGGCAAAAATCCTAGAAGCTGAAGCTGAGGCTGAGACCATCAAGAAGACGGGAGCCGCTCAGGCAGAAGCCATTGAGCTGATAGGCAAGAAGCTTGAGGAGAATCCTGACTACGTTGCCTTGGAACGCGCCAAGAACATGCCAACGACTGTCGCAGGCGAAGCCGCTGTCAGTGTCTTGGTTGGCGACAACAAAAAGTAAAGAAAACCCCGCGCGTGAGCGTGGGGTTTTCCTTGTTTTAAAAGAATACAAAACTACCATCGTCAGGGTTAACCGAAATCGGCAAAATCCCGTTGTCATAACCATACGGACAATAGTTCGGGTACACATACGGCACAAACACCTGAAATGCCAAAGGCACATGATTCTCGGTAATCCCAAAGGCAAAAATTTGACCTCTGTTCTTATAAACCGCTAACAACAACATGTAGTGCTTAAGCTCGGAAAAATCTTCCTTCTTACCGAGACTCCGATACTCTGCCTTGCTCTTATCATAAGCTAAGCCGAGCGGCGGTAATTTGATGTGATTTGCCTTGAATTTGATAACCTCATGCCCGTGTAAAAACGCATACGTCGTATTATCGGCGTACAGGTTGTGCTGAATGTTATGCCCCAGACTAATCCCGTAAGGGTATTCGGCAGAAACCATCGTCCAGCGGTCTGACTTATCCTTGACCAGAAACAAACCGCAATCCTTAAGCGAATCATCATAGCCGGCTGAGATAAACTCATGTTTCCGGAATTTCTTTTTGTCTTTATTCGTGAAAACGTGCAAAATAATGTGCTGCCTTAAAGTATCCTCTTTAGCAGAATTTTTATGCGCCGATTTTCCGGTTTTAAACAACAACAGACACAGCCGTTCATTAGAGGAAAGCCTGAGAATATAACGATATTCCGGCCTGATAACCACATACCCCCAGTAACATAGCGTGATGATACCAAAAGCCAGTGCCACCTTAAAGAATAAGAACAGCACACAGGCAATCGTTACCAAAACCCCGCATGTGACGAAAGTATCATTTCCCGCATAACGCCAACGGGCAGGGTGTTTAAGCGCCCCAAACCATAAAAATCTAAAATAATTGTACATGGCAAAAAAGTTTTTAGTGAATAATAATTTTTTAAGATACCGCTAATATAGAAAAAATCGTGGAAAAAGCAAGCGTAATTATTGAGAAATAGACCGCCGAGTGCTAAAAACATAAGGTAAAGGAGATAAGCCATGAACCGTATTGCTCAGTTTGAAAAAGTCAGTTTTAATCAGTTTAAACAGGGGTGGGAAAAGTCTTTTGCCGATACCGAAGATGAAATTAAAGATATTTATGACAAAATCAAACTCCCCGTGCGTGCCACCAACGGCTCCGCCGGATATGATTTTTTCAGCCCCATAGAGATAAATTTGCCCGCTAAAGAGACAATCCTTATCCCGAGCGGTATTCGGGTTAAGATAGAAAACGGTTGGTTCTTGGGTATGTTCCCGAAATCCGGCCTTGGTTTTAAGTATCGCCTGCAGCTGGATAATACCGTCGGGGTAATAGATAGCGATTATTATTACTCGGATAATGAGGGACATATCTTTATTAAGCTGACAAATGATAATAACGAAAATAAAACTTTAGAAATTAAATCCGGTGCCGCCGTTTGCCAAGGGATATTCCTGCCGTTCGGCATTACTTTTGATGATAACGCAACCGGCATCAGAAACGGTGGTTTGGGTTCCACCGCCAAGGAATAAATCGGTTCTTGTCAGTTTTGCACCTCGCAATGACGTTTACTGTTGGCTGTGCGCCTCGCACTGGCACTGCCTCGTCATCCTGAACACTACCAACCGCGTCATCCTGAATTCACAC
>DEKL01000058.1:0-3891 GCA_002353835.1 Alphaproteobacteria bacterium UBA2723 | reverse complement strand
AATTCACACCGCGTCATCCTGAACTTGTTTCAGGATCCCTCTCTTTTACCCTCTGCCCCCTTGAGGGGGGAAGTGTCGCTGAAAGCGACGAAGGGGGTGACAATGCACAAAAAAAAGAGGCATAAAGCCTCTTTTTTTTAAAGTCATTTGGATAGATTTTTCGGTGTTAACTTGACAATCGTCGGCTTGTTTTCCTTTTTGATGACTTTTTCATCACAGCGGACAACTTTTAATCGCGGTACGAACGGTTCCGGCTTTTTAGGCGGCAAGATAAGGTTTTCTCTTTCCCTGTCTTTATCCGTTGCCTTGAAGTTTGTTTTTACAAAACAAGTTCCACCCCAGTCATGCTCATAGCGACAGAAATAGTAGTCACCGCCGATAATCACTTCTTCTCCGATGTTAATCGGGTAAGATACGGTATCATGCACATCAACCTTATCTATAAAGTGATCATCATCAGAGCAAACCGATTCATACCAGTAAGCATCTTCTGTTTCCAACGCCCAGCAGATACACAAAAACTTTCCCGTACTTTCTTGGTAGAGCCTAACCGGATAAATGTCTTCAATGTGCGTTTTATCATTCATCTCGGCGACAAACTGCATATCTTTAACATTTAAGATACAGCGTACACCGCGAATAACCATCTCGCCGGTAGAAGTAAAGGTGGCAGCGTGTAATTTGCCATTCCAATAGAAATACAGCTCATCATCAACCAGTTTCTTTTGGGTGATGGTTAAATCCATACTTCGTTCACTTTCACTAAGCTGAAAAGCCGGAGAGATAGAGATAATCTTATCAGAATGAGGTAAGACATACGCCCACGCCGGTAACAGCTTAGTTTTCAAACTGGCCAAATACAGCCCGATAAAGAAGACCAAGCCGTTAGGTTCAAAGAAATCCGTAAAAAAGTCATACGCGACCGCGGAATCTTCCAAAACACAACTTTCGTCCGGATCAGCATATTGCTCAGGACGAAATAAGGTTCCTAATTCTTTCATAAATATATAGTTTTAGTTAGACATAATTTCTTAGATAACAAGTAAATTATAGAGTAATGGAATTAAATAAGTCAACAAATCAGTTTAATTTTAATCTGAAAAACAACACTAAAACGGTAATAACTTCTAAACGCCCTAATACCATCACAAAAGAAAGCGTATATTTAACAAATGGTGTAAAGGCGGCAAAATTTCCCCGCGGGCCGATAGCTTCGGTTAATCCGGTACCGATACCGGTAATGTTGGCAACGGTAGCCCCGAAAGCGGTCATAAAATCAAGTCCGCTCAAGGAAAGCACTAAGGTAAAGAACACAATGCCGAATAAAAAGGCCAGGATTAACGCAAACACGGAATTAACGATATTATCATCAATAATCTTATCGCCGTTTTTCATTAACACCACTTGGTTCGGGGATATAGCCTTAATCATATGCTTTTTAAGAAATGCCCAGACCACCTGCCAACGGAATATTTTGATAGAACCGGTGGTGGAACCCGTACAACCGCCGTGTAAGAATAAAATTAAGAAAACAACTGCCGCCCATGGTCCCCATGTGACATAATCAGAGGAAAAAATACCGGCAGAAGTAATCGCGGCAATCAGGTTAAAGGCGATAATTCTGAAAGATTTAAGCAAAGACTCGTGGTTTTGATAGGCATAAAACAAGGTCAAAAGCAACGTATAAAGCACAATCAATTTAAGAAAAGTATTAACTTGCGCATTATGAAGAACGGCATTAAAAGATTTTTTCTTAAAGATAAGCACAAAATAGGTAATAGGGAGCGCACCGAGCAACATAAATATACCGATAACCGTTTCTATCGTGGCGCTGTCATAATAGGCGATAGAATTATTTTTAATGGAAAAACCGCCGGTGCTTAGGGTAGCCATTGCCCAGTTAGAAGCTTCAAACCAATCCATCCCGAGATATTTTAACAATAAGGCACAGATAATATTAAGCAGAATATAGACGATAATGATATCATTGGCAATATAACGAATTTTCGGCAAAAACTTTTCCTCGGTATCGGAATTTTCATTATTAAAAAGCCGCATACCGCCGGTTCCCAAGAAAGGTGAGAGAGCAACCGCAAAGATGATAATACCGACACCGCCCAAACCGTTGAGCATAGAGCGCCACAGCAAAACCGATTTCGGTTGAATTTCAACATTGGTTAAAATCGTAGAGCCGGTTGCCGTAATACCGGCCGTGGCCTCATATACTGCATCATAAAAATGAGCAATACTCCCGTTTCCTAAAAAGGGCAGGGCGGCAATAAGCGGAGTTAAAAACCATGAACAAATCGTAATCAGATACCCCTGCAAAACAGAGATTTTATCAATTGTCCCTCGGTTGGCAAGAAACAATGCGCCCCCGATAAAGATAGATAGTAAACCGCTTTCAATAAAGATATAATCAGGTTTACCGCTGTCGTAATAAAGTATAAAGGCCGGCAACATCATCATTGTTCCCAACACCAGCATAATAAACCCGTTTATCATTAAAATCGGACGTAGCATCACATCTATCCCCTAAATCAACATGGTGCTATCATAAAATCAGTTCTGTCGTTTTTCAACGATATCCGCCATTTTCCCACAAAAAAAGCTCCCCGAAGGGAGCGTTAAAGGGTTAAACAATTTTGTTACTTAGTCCGTGTACGGACGCTGAGAGGCCTCACCATCACCGAAGAACTTCTTGTCGGTAGTGTTCTTAAGATAGTCTAAGAAAGACTCCTTTACACCGTTGAAAGCCCCGCCGAGGAAATTCTGATAGCGGTAGATGTGTCCGTCAATTCCGTAGTCATAGTCACGCGGCGTGAAAGAGTTTTTAGCAAACAGGTCGGCCATGATGATGTTTGCCACAGCTTCCTCATGGCTGATACCGTAGAGAATTTCCTGATAATTCGGCCATCCCATGTTACTGAAATGGCAGATAATCTCACGGAATTCCTCCCAGTCTGCTTCGGCTACACCCGGCATCAGATAGCGCTCGGGCTTCTCTGAAGTAGTTTCGCCGTCAAAGGTAATCGTATCCTTTGCCAAAGGTCCCAGACAGGCGGCCACATAGCCTAAGAAGATTTCGCCCATACGTGCCTCCGGAATAGAAACACGATTGTAGGTCAGGAAGAGGGGACAGTGTACCATCACCAGATTGACCTTAACCTCGGCAAACTTCTCTTGCTTCAGCTGGTACATCCACTCTGCAGCAAGACGCTTGTCGTAGAACGGATTTCCGGTGCAGAGCACGAGAGTAATCTCTTCCATGCCGCGAGATTTTGCGAAGTCATACATCTCAATGAGGTTGCCCTCCGAGTCGTCATCTTCACATGTCTCATAGTTGGCACGTACCCACTTCTCATCTGCCATGCGGCTCATGATGTTGTAGTAAGCATCATACTCCGTGCCGCGGATTAGACCGCCTTTGCGGTAAAAGAGCTTCTTGAACAAGCCCTTGTTACCCTCTTTACCGGAGGAAACGAAAGGAAGTAACTCGCCGGTCTGCTTGGCATAGAATCTGGCAATCTCCATGGCGTAGAACGGAGCGGTCATCACCCCGCCGAAGCAGTAGAGATACGGGTTCACCATGTTTTTGGGTAAGTCGTAGAGCGAACAAACCTTCAAGACAGATGTCGTTCCTTGCGCGTTCGGATATTCAAAACTTTCACCCGGTACCAAACCACCTAACTTTTCAGCCTTAAAAATGGTGGAGAGGTTAACATCAATCGGGCGTGGGTTGAGAACCTTTACCCTTTTTGCATACTCGCCACGTGCTTTTGCGTTACAGCCGAAGCTGTTTTCTTTGAGCATTGCCATAAATTCCTTCTTTGACAAGCTCACTAACTTAAAATAATTGTTCATAATGTTTTTTAATTTAAAAAATTTATA
>DEKL01000109.1:5148-7383 GCA_002353835.1 Alphaproteobacteria bacterium UBA2723 | reverse complement strand
TAAGACAAAAAATTCGCAAAATCGCACCCCCTAATATGAAAATTTGTTGCGAGTTTTTTAAAAAACTTGTACTTCGGACACAATTGTGATATTCTATATATATCAATCATTTGTTTGCTCGTTCGTGTTTGACAGGAGATGTTAAACAAAGAATGGACAGCAACAACCAAAATAAAGAAAATCCACACATTCTCAAAGAACTAAAAAGCATGAATCGTCAGACTAAATATATCTTGGTTGACCGAAACAGAGGAAAGACGGTTCGCTTTGACGACAGATACACACGTGATATTTCTAAATCTGACGTCATTGAGGATGTAATAAAAGCAAAGAATCTGCATATCGCATTAAACAAGGCACTGGCTGAATTACCTCTGCATGAATATCAGATTATCTTAGAATGTTTTTTTGAAAGTAATAAACCGAATCTAACCAAACTTTCCAAAAAACACGGAATAACCAGACAAGCCTACACTCGAAAAAGGGATAGGATACTTGTTAAGCTGAAAAAGTTGGTCATTTCTCACTATGAAGAAATATGATTTTTGTGCAAATTGCCGTTTTTGAAATTTTTTGCAAAAAACAGGGTGCGATTTTGCGATTTTTTTGTCTTGTTAATAGAGAGGGTTTTCTCTCGATGCGTTCGTTTGCGCAATCCTCTTGATTTTCTGTATGGTTTGTGCTATTGTATTCTTGCACTTAAAAAAGCAAATTCAGTCATTGCCTGTTTGTAGAAAGGAGCAGCAATGTTACAGACAGGACAAGAATACAAGATTACTGCACTTTATGCTCGTCTGTCATCTGACGATGAGCTGCAAGGTGACAGTAACAGCATAATACATCAAAAGAAAATCCTTGAGGAATATGCAGCCAATAACGGCTTAGGCAATTGTAAGTTTTATGTTGATGACGGTTTTTCGGGAACAAGCTTTGACCGCCCTGATTTTCAAAGAATGATTGTAGATATTGAGAATCAGCTTGTCGGTACTGTTGTTGTAAAAGACCTGTCACGCTTCGGCAGAAATTATTATCAGGTTGGTTACTACACCGAGAAGTTCTTCTTGGATCACGATATCAGATTTATTTCCATTTCCGATAACGTAGACAGTAACAACGGAACAAATGAATTTGCTCCGTTTCACAATCTGATAAATGATTTTTACGCAAAGGACATTGCCAAAAAGCAAAAGGCTGTAATTGACAGCAAAGGAAACGCAGGACAGCGATTGACCACAAGAGCAATCTATGGTTATCAAAAAGACGAAAACGGTCAGTGGATTATTGATGAAGAAGCTGCTTCTGTCGTCAGAAAAATCTTTGAACTATGTATTGAGGGCAACGGAGTTCAGCAGATTGCAAATTATCTGTTCACGAACAAACACAAAAATCCCTCGGCATACAAGGGGCAAATCAGAAAAGGCGGCATTGCAGAAAGAAATCCATACATCTGGTCAGCTCAAACAGTTTCGCAGATTCTGTCTAAGCAGGAATACTGTGGTGATACGGTTAATTTTCGTTATCACAAGAAAGGCTTGTGCAGCAAGATCGTTGTAAAGAACAAGCCGGAGGACATTAAGATTTTTGAAAACACACACGAAGCAATTATTTCCAGAGAGGTGTTTGCAAAGGTTCAGGAAATCAGGAGCAAAAAACGCCGCCGAACGGCAATAGATAAGCCCGTGCTATTTGAGGAGCTTTACTGCGCCGATTGCGGAAAAAGAATGCTGATTATCCGCTCTCGCAACTACCACCCTAATGCTTATCTGTGCTCGACATATCGCAAGGCTCTCTACAACAAAGAACAGTCGTGTACATCACACTACATTACAGAAAGAGTGCTTGCAGATACGGTTGCGGAAAAGCTCAATCAGCTTTTACTTTCAGCAAAAGCAAATCCCGAACAATTTCGCCAAGAAATCAATTCGGAGTTTGCAAATCAAAACAATGTTTCTGCGAACGAAAGTAAAAAAGAAATCTCTTCTGCTCAGAAAAGAGTAAAAGAGATTGACAGGATTGTTAAGGAGCTTTACGAGGACAAAGTAAACGGCAACATTACTTTAGAGGTGTTTCAAAATCTTTCGGCAACTTACTACACCGAAAAAAATGAATTGTCTGAAACTATTTTGAATTGTAATCGCAAAATCTTCAAACTAAGCAAATCAAAAGAAGCTGTAAAACTGTTTTTCGAGATTGTTGATAAATTCAGTTCTCAGGGCGAAATCAAAGAGCTTACCA
>DEKL01000109.1:1853-5138 GCA_002353835.1 Alphaproteobacteria bacterium UBA2723 | reverse complement strand
CATCGACCACATCGTTATCAGCCAAGAAAAAGAGGCTGACGGTAAACGTCAACCTCAAATCTACTTCAAAGGGATTGGGCTATTAAGTTAGATGTGCTTCGCTAAAACAATTAACAGTATCACAATTAGCTATTGCCGGACCATCCATCCCCTGAAGTCCTTCGGGTATTATTATTTCCTTCACAATATCGTTATATTCAAACATTCCTGTATATGTATAACCGACTAATGCTGCTTTTTTTACACTCCCTAACTTTATTACTTTATAGGAATCTATTGTCTGAGGGACTTCTATCACCTCAGAATACGAGTCTGCTTTTATTAATGTGGCATTTTGATTTTCATCCACTTGAAATGTGTATCCATCACTGCTTTTAGTTATTGGATATTTTTCACCACAGCTTGAACTAACCAGTATCATTAAAATTCCGAATGATATCACAATCAAAGCATTTTTCTTTATTTTCATTAGTCAGTCACCTCTTGCACCGTACTGATTGACGCCTTTGGGACTGTCACAAAGAGCGACAGCCCCTTTATTCCAACTGTTCATTATTGGTTTATAGGATTATATGTAGTCCACTTATTATCCTTGAACCACATATCTTGAGTTACTAAATGGCCCGGTTGCAAAACTCCGGGTATTTGTTTATTCTTTGAATCATTAAAAATAACTTTAGGATTATTTATACCATAAATCGTGTATGTTAACCATTTATCCTCCCTATTGCCATTCATTAATGTGCCGGGCCACTGCATAAGAATGTTATTATCTTCGTAAAAGTAAACTCTTGTATCCCAGTATTCCCAATCATAAGGTCGATAGAAATGGACAGTTATTCCGTTTGGTTTTGAATTGTAGGCTGTCTCATTAACTACCCACATTTCAGTTTGTGTTATTTCTATTCCAGGTTGATTGATTCCGGGATGTTGTTGCCTTGTTGCAGGATTTGTATGATTTCTGTAGTTCCAGCAATCAAATCATCATTTTTAATAAAGGCGTAGTTATTGCCGATAAATGACATCTTAAACACACTTTCAGCGTCATTAATATACCACAGTGTACCATCGATAACATCATATGAAAAGGAAACGACGTTGCTCATAACAATGTCTGGATTATTATAAAAAGTAAATGTTTGTGGTTCATTTAGATAGACCGAAATAATGATGTCATTAGACTTTTCTATAATCTCCTTTGTTGATGATATTTCATACTGTGAAATATCATTAGAAATATCGGTCTCCATTTGTGAATACACATTTGCAAAACGCATATCGTCAAAAAGCGTTTTTCTTTTGATTTTGGTATTGCTATCAAAACCGAAGGAAATTTCAATGTAATTGAGATTATCTTCCAACTCCATATCATTGGGAAGTTCAGAATACATTTTTGAAATATCGTCCTGTAAGCGGTCACCATTAGCTATAAATGAAATACCAAAAAGAATTACACCAGCTACAACAATAGTTGAACAAATTCCGATAATACCTTTCCTATATCGTTTTGCTTTGATCCAATATGTACTTTGCCATAAAAAGGCTCCCACAACAGCGCCAAGCGTATTAGAAATAATGTCATCAATTTCAAAAAAGCGTCCGATAAAGATTTGTAGAATCTCTATAAAAGCTGAAAACGCAACTGCTATAATAATCGCTATAGATATCCGGTGCTTTTTAAAATGCAATACCAAAGGCAATAAGAAGCCCAAAGGAACAAACATTAAAAAGTTTAACAACACCATTTGAAAAGATGCACTTTCAAAAGGAAAATGAATCGTTTCCTGCCAATTTGGAAGCATAAAATGCGGAAAAAGTCCGTCGTTTGTATTCAGTAAACCGGTTATATTCAAGATAGTACAAGTGTAACAGATTAGAACAAATTCCATTGTATAGCTCGGTATTAGTTTTACAGAAGCTTTTCGCTTGCCGATTAACCAAATCATCATAAAGACAATAGTATAACAAACTGCGGCAATCGGCAGAATATGCAAAAAACTAAAAGCACCCTCAACTAAATACATTATCATTTCTATATTCCTTTGTCAACATATAAATTTATAAACTAACCAGTATCATTAACATACCGAATGATATCACAATCAATACATTTATCTTTATTTTCTTTGTCATTATCACCTATAAAAATCTAAGTATTACTTTGTAAAATCATCTTTATTATTCATCCGGCAACTCCTCAAAACGCGGCATTGTGACATTATCGGTATTATCAAAAATTTCATCGGAGAGTTCTTCATTCACTTTGAATTCATAGGGTATTAACTGCCGCATTAATTCACCGTCAGCGTCAAATAATTCATACGCAAGCAATGCTCCAGTTTCCTTGTCAACCGTAAGGTTATAAGAAGCAATATCAAGCACCTCGTTAGCTTTGCCGCTAATAATAAAGCAATCTCTGCCAATCAAAGTTGTTTCTTTCGTAATCTGCCATGTGTCGGTATTGAGCATGTCCATACGGTAAAGCAACGACTCGGGTTGATACTGCGTATCCGGAAAAGTAAAAACATTTGGACGTACGTAATATGTATAAAAGTCTTCTTCACCCTCAATTTGCATAAGTTTTCTGCGACTGCTCACAGCGACAAAAGGGAAAAAGTTATATTCTGTGCTTTCAAATTTTATATCGACATAGTTATCCTTAGCTAATTCATTTAATCTCGTGCGGCTGCGTTCAACCTTTGCTTTTTCAGCAGTTTTTGAATTAAATTCTAAATAAACAGGTTTATAAACCCCGTTGTAGCCGGTCGAATAAATACGCGGATATTTATACAAGTCATAGGAAATCGGCATACCGTCTGCGGACATATTAATTTTTTTCGCCCTTCGTTTTTGTGTATCTCCGCAATAAGAGGTGTATTCAGCTCTATCCATTGAACCCTCATTTTCCGGAACAGCGCGTACAAATTCATAGTATGTTCCTTGAATGGTATCAAAAAAATCAGCACAGTTGCACATACGGTCAAGAACAAAAGATTTATTATTTTTTGAATTCAAATTCTCGTTTTGATTAAAAAACAAGGTTTTTCTTTTGTCTGCATCGGTGAATCCGTTAGCGTAAAATTGTTTCCATAACTCTTCCTCTGTAGGCTGATAAGGCATATATCCTTGTGATTGTGTTGCGCTTTTCGCAGAAGGATTGTTTTGTTTATCAGAATAATGAGAATCATTTGCTTGCAAACTGCCGGAATGTATTGCATAGAACGCTCCTGTTCCGGCAACCACTGCCGCTCCTGCACAGGAAACAGCGGCAATTTTCACACCGAT
>DEKL01000109.1:0-1841 GCA_002353835.1 Alphaproteobacteria bacterium UBA2723 | reverse complement strand
AAGCGATAAAGATTTCACTTGAACCCAGTTTTAAAAACGCAGAGGTCTTTGCACCAACATCCTTAGCCTCACTGAAAAGTGAGTAAGAAATAAGCGACATGGGCATAACACCGCCGAACGTCATACCACCATAACCTTCCATTTCCAGCGATTTTCTTATGGCTTT
This sequence comes from Alphaproteobacteria bacterium UBA2723, assembly GCA_002353835.1. Taxonomy (GTDB): domain Bacteria; phylum Pseudomonadota; class Alphaproteobacteria; order RF32; family CAG-239; genus CAG-267. The sequence goes on along the minus strand of DEKL01000109.1, from coordinate 1,675 downwards.
GCGCGCGGTATATAAACGGCTTTTTACTGTTCCTTCTTTTACTTCCAATAAACCGGCTATTTCTTTTATGCTGAGTTGCTGATAATAATAAAGCAAAATGCACTCGCGCTGAACATCGGGCAAGCTGTCAACAGCCTGTCGAATGACACATCGGATTTCTTCGGTTTCAAGGCAATCCACAGGAGTGATTTGCACCGTATCATCAAAATAATCGTCTGTGAGTTCTTCAACTGAGTGTTGTCTGGTTACAAGATTGCGGCAATAATTTACTGTTACCTGCTTTAGCCAGCCCAAAAACGCTTCCGGCTTTTCAATGCTATCCAGTTTTTCAAATACAGTCATAAATATTTCTTGTGTTGCGTCTTTAGCATTTTCTTTATTTCGGAGCATTTTCAGACAGTAATAATATACATATCCATATGTTAATTCAACAATCTGTTCTTTTGCCCTTTTATCACCTTTTTTTGCCTTTATAACGGATTTTTTCAGCTTTTTTCTATTAATATCAGCTGTTGGCTGTTTCATATCATCACCTTGCCTTTGCATATCTTACAGCCTAAAATAACCTCTATAAATATAGACACAAAAGTTGGCTTTTGGTTCATTTTACACTGATAATAGTTTAGCATAAAATGACGACTAATACAAGCATTCTGAATCAGCAAAGAATCAACGCTCCTATTTCGCCCAGTGTGGTGCAAAACAAAAAATCGGGCAAGTACCCGACTACTCACAACAAAACCCACATAGCCGATTTGTCGTAGTCCGAGAGCTCGTTTTGTCACAACTATTCAGAAAACGGTTTTAGGTCGTCACAGCTTTTATGGACTTTTCAAAAAAATTGACATTGATATAGTGAGAGGATAATATGTCTGTTGAAGGTTTTAATTTGTCCGTGACAAGTATAACCGTTAAAACAATACTTCAACAATAATATTGCAAATATGAATACTACTCCCACTTTTGCAATCCCCTGTGCAATCCAGACAGGAAACGTCTTGTTTTAATGTTGAATTTTCTACATACCACAGTTTTACGAAAACTGGACAAGGTTTTCTGAATCCGGTATAATAATACTGTACCCTTGGAAAAGGTGCTGCGAGATAGGGCATGTGAACAGTTCAGCATGTCAGCAAGACGTTCTTTATGGATTCCAAACATAACCAAATGATTATGAGTCTTGTAGAGATTAGCCTAACGGAAGCTGATTGGTTAGTCTCTGCAAGGCTCTTTTTGTCTGGAAAATATTTATGAGAAAGGAGTTGGTGATTTATGATAGCACCAAGTTTCACAACAAAAGCTAAAAAATCTATGAAAGGAAAACGACAATATGAAAGCAAAAAAATTAGAATGCATCGACGGCGAAACATTAATGGATATGCGATTAGAGTCTATTCACTATTGCGTTGAGGGACTTCTGCCGCAGGGTGTCGCTATGATAGGCGGTGTGCCTAAAACAGGTAATTTGTGTCGGGCAAAAGCAATGGAAAGCGTTTCCTCAATATCCATTACGATTCCTGAAGTGACGGCAGTGACGTTAATGACGGCAAAATTAACGGTGTCAAAACTGTCGTCCCTGCCGTTCCTGTCGTCCCTGTTGTTGCGTGAGGGCGTGTTACACAACCACGCTCTAACTCAGCTTCAGCTGAGGCAAGCAGAGCGTCCGGCTGTCCGC
>DEKL01000017.1:7742-13710 GCA_002353835.1 Alphaproteobacteria bacterium UBA2723 | reverse complement strand
GTCGTTACCAAGATTATTGAATAATCTTTAAAAACACGCAAAAGGGCAGTCAAATCGCCCAATGGAAGCCTGACCTCAAATGCTCATTTACGCTTTAGTAAACTCCGCTTTGAGGCGGGACATTGGACGATAGCACTGCCCTTTATCGTATTTTTAGGCTTAAAGAAAGTTTTGTATTTGTTGCAATTTTTTTCGTTTTTAATGCCCATTGCAAAAAGCAGTTCTTCGGAACTGCTTTTCAGTTTAAATGCAGTTGGTTCCGGTTTTTGTTGTTTTAAGGGGAAAATTGTGGTATAATATCATAAGATTAAATAGTTATTTAGAGGATTTCAAAATGCCTGACGGAAAGACAACCGGAAAAGAAGAAACAAATTTATCCGTAACGGGACAGACAATATCATTGTCTGAGCAATTTCATACGCCTGCTGTCAGTAGTCCGGAAGAAGATGGTGTTTTTCGTGTCGGACATTTTGGAAATTACATTGAAAATACATATTCTAACTATGCAAACTCTGTTGATACGAATTTATCTCCGCAAGAGCGAAGAGATGCCCTTGCAAATATACATAGCTTAAAGGAAAATATGGCTTGGGTAGATGAGCCGTCTTTACGTTCTGATTTGCGCAGATATAATGTGCAGACATTTGCCTCTCTTGATGAATATAATACAGCGACAGATGAGGCTCTTGCTTTTTATCAGTATGGGGAAGGGATAACAATGAATTGTTTGTCTGATGAAGCAAGGGAACAATTGAGAAATGAATTGCGTGAACAGAGTACAGAACAACTGACAATGGCAAACAGACTTGCTATACGTGATGCAACAGCTGAAAATTTTATCTATTTTCACGAGCTTAATCATAAGCATGATTATGAAGATTGCCAAATGAATTTATTAGCAAGAACGCCGGTAAATGCTGTAAGAGCACAACGTTTGACAGAAACAAAATCTTATGCCGTTGAATATTTGGCGGCAGCTCAGCAATATGTTTATATGAAAGAACAGGGTATTAACAGTATTATGGTCAATGGAAAAGAAATGCCTTTGGATATATTACTTGATCAATATCCCGGCCTTAAAGAGGTTGTGTCAGAACATGGGTTTGATGCAAAAGATCCGAAAAGTGTGCGTCGTGTTGTTGTCGCTTCAGCCGAATCTTGGAAAAATAACCTAACGGAAGGCTATAATTCTTATATGCAAGATGATTTTGGGGTTGGAATGTCCTATCTTTATTCGCAGCCGCTTTCTAAATAATTAGAATTACTTCAAAACCAAGATGCCCAATATGAAGCAATTTCCGGTAAAATGTTAGGTAAAGTCTACATTGGAAATAATGTGACAGTTGATTTGAGCGGATGTCGTGATTTGCTGGATACGGTAAAAGAAGAAGATATCAGCCAATTACAAGATAGTGATTATATAATTTCTTATGAAGAACTGAAGTCAGTAAATGATTATCTGGAGAAAAAAGGTATTACAAGCGATTGTGATAAAATGCGGTATTTATCCGGTCATCTGAAAAATTTGGCATATCGTCTCGGTGAAGATAAAGATCCGGAATTGACAAAGCTTTTGTTGGCACAAAATAATTCGGTTATTTGTGTGGATGGTTTAGCTTATTACTTAAAGGAAAACGGGGAAGTTGCTTTGGAAGGCGGTAAACCGACTAAGGTAGAAAAGCCGGCGCAGGCGGTTGAAGATAATAAAAAAACGGAAACAAAAGGACAGGATATTGCCATGCTCATGGCACAGCAAACGCGATAAGTATTAAAGTTATCTCCTAAAGTTAGGGTTTAAAAGAAACAGTATGTGGCCTATGTCAATACTGTTTGTTTTTTATTTTAAGGAGGATAGGATGAAATTATGTAGAAATGAACTTTTGTTGATGGGAGGAATGTACCAAATTCTTGCCTTTATTTTTGCTTTATTTAATACAGAGCTCAGTGCGGCAATGATTGGTGTTTTATATGTTTTATTTTGGGCGGCGGTGCTGACTATGTCTATGGCGCTCATTCCCTCTTGGGGATTTGTTCATAAGATGAATGATATGTTTCCTAAGATTTCCGTCTTTTTAGCCTCTATCGGGTGGATTCCTTATTTTGCCGTTTTTTATGCGCTTTTAACTTATACGGTAGATTTTTTTGTAAACGGTTCGGATAGTGTAACCGCATATTTAAATAATTTTATGCCGGTTTTTGATGTCTATATGGCAGCGATTGTTTTATCTTTGCTTTATGCAACATATCGCGTATTTAAGGGCGAAAATTTGGAGATGAGCTGTTGGGCACCAATGTAACTTTTATTTGTTTTCAAATGTCTCCCTTATTTGCGTGATATTCGTGCATAGCCCATTAGAATCGGTTTCCGCCAATATTCCCCAAATGGTTAATTCTTTACCGTTAGCAGGGATGAGGCGGTTTTGTTGAGTCAGTTTTTCTGATAATCTTTCAACAGGGGTTTGCGGTTCAAAGCCTAAAACAGAATTAAAATCGCCACACATACCGACATCTGTAATATATCCCGTTTTGTTGGGGAGAATCCGAGCATCTGCGGTCGGTACGTGAGTATGTGTACCGGCAACAAGACTGACTTTGCCGTCTAAATAAAAGCCCAAAGCCAACTTTTCTGATGTTGCTTCGCCGTGGATATCTACCAAAACGGCATCAACCGTTTTACCTAAGCGGTAATATTTAAGAAGTTCGTCTAATGGCTCGGTGATGCTGTTTATCGGGGGCATAAATAAGCGTCCTAAAACTTGGACAATTAAAAGCTTTTTCCCGTTTATGTTTAATATTTGTGCGCCTTTACCGGGGAGACCTTCCGGATAATTCAGAGGACGGATAATTTGTGAGCAATTGTCTAAAAACGGATAAATTTCTTTTTGTTGCCAAATATGATTGCCGGTTGTTATGCCATCAACACCGGCATTTAATAAATCTTCAGCAATACTCGGACTTAAACCGAAACCGTGGGCGGCATTTTCAGCGTTTACAATAACCGCATCTGCTTTGAATTTTTCACGCACTTCTTTTATATGATTTATGATAACATTTCGTCCGGCGCGTCCGACAATATCTCCGCAATATAAAATCTTCACTTTTCTTTTCCTTATAAGGCGAACCGCCCAGACCGTATCGTCTATCATTCTATCCGATACCCTTTAAGTAAAGGTGGGCACCATATAACAGGACCACGATCCTGACAGTGACAGTTCCCTATAAGATAGTGTTGGCCCGGAAGATACGCAATCAGATACGCGAAGGGCAGTTCATTGATTATGTACGATTATATTAGACGGATTTTAACTTTAATGCAACAGATTTTATAATCTCGCTTAAAGAATTTATCTGTTCGGCAAGTTCCGTATCCATTTCTGCAAGAGCATTTTCTGGTATGGTCGTTTTTTCTTGAACAGGTGTCGGTGCCGGTACGGCTGCCGGTTGCAGGGGAACAGGTTGGGCAGATGCCATATTCTTTTTTAATTCGTTTAGGTCATCAGCAATTAGGAGCCCGACCATGGCTAACAGTTGGTTTTCATTAACCGGGCCCAGGGCTTCCGTTAATGAGCGAGCTTTTTCATCAAGCAAGCGACCCAGTTTCATAATGTGAATTTCTTCACCGTCTTCACAAGATATGGGGTATTCCCGATAATTTATAGTAATAATCACCTGCGCCATTATTTTAATGCTCCGTTTAAAGTTTTTATAATATTGTCTATGCGTTGAACTTTGGCTTCAATTGCTTCTTTAAGCATACTTTTATCTGCCTTAAGCTCTGCTTGGGCAGTTAATTCCGCTTCGGCCGCACTCTCTAACACAGACACATTATTATTGAGATTCTGTAAGGCGGTGGCAGTTTTAGTAAAATATTTTGAAGTTTGTTCCATTTTTGACTTCCGTTTATAAAAACAATGTGATATCTTTTGCTTATATTAGAGTTTAAACAGAGATTTACAAGAGGCAAAACAACTTATGCAAAAGATTATTTATAGAATTGATACGGTTATCCCTGATTTGTTGGATAAAAGTGATGCTGAGTGCTATATCTTAAATGATAGTTTGGATGAGAGCTATTGTCGGCAGGTTATTGATAAGGCGGCGGTGTCAGATAAAATCATCTTGTTTTACGGGGAAAAAGCCGTTGATGTTTGTAAAAAATACGGAGCAGACGGTGTCGTGGTTGATTTAGGTGCCGAAAAATTAAAAGAACAAATGGAAAATCTGCGAAAAACGCTGGGAAAAGGAAAGTTTATCGGTCTTATTACGCGTAATCGTAAACATGAAAGTATGCTTGTTTCCGAAGTTGAGCCGGATTTTGTTATTTTTAAGGTATGGAAAGACGGCTTTGAAAATGTTAAAAACCTGACAGATTGGTATCAGGAATTCTTTTTAATTCAGTCTGCGGCATGGCTTATGGAAGACGGTATTGATGATAAAATGTTGAAAACAGACTTTATTATCAAAGGTTTATCTTGATTTTTAAGCTTGCACAGAGCGTTAGTAAAATTTTAAGTTTTTTTCATTATGCTAGCCCCAAGTTTAGAGCCAGTGAGGGGATAAACTTTTGTTAATTTGCCTTTGGTTATAACTTTAGTTAGATATATGACTATTTTCATAATTGTAAAATGAAAAAAAATCTGTTAGAGTGATAACTGTTAAGGACTAAAATATTTTAGGAGATTTAATATGAGAGTAAATGAACAAGGTCGTTCTATGATTGAAATGCTCGGCGTTTTGGCCATCGTTGGTGTTTTGTCCGTTGGTGGTATTGCCGGTTATTCAAAAGCTATGAACAAATTTAAGACAAACAAGGTTATTGACCAGATTAATATGATTTCTACAAACATCAGAACATTGTATTCTTCTCAGAGAAACTATCACGGTTTGTCCAACAGCATTGCTATTACAACCGGTATTATTCCGGCTGAAATGTATGCAACTATTTCCGGTTCTGTTATTACGAACGCTTTCGGTGGTCGTGTTAAAATCGGACCTTCTGCAACCGTTGGTGATGCTGAAGGCGCATACACCATTGCAACAGATGGTATTCCGGCATCTTCTTGTATTTCAATCTTGACCACTGACTGGGGTGGGGATTCCGGTTCTGGTGTTGTAGCTATTTATGCTAATCCGGAAGACGGTGATGACGGTTATGAAAATGCATACTCTATGTTGGCTGAAGCCGGTCAAAGCTTGACAGCAGCTGCTAACTTGGCTGTTCCTGGTGATGATACATACGGTTTACCGTTCAGCATTGTTAACGCTAACACAGCTTGCTACCCGACAACACGTGGTCAGAAAGTTGACGTAGCTATTGCATGGAAGTTTATGTAATCTAAAAAGCATAGGCTTTATAAGAAGGGCAGGTTTGACCTGTCCTTTTTTTGTTGCAAAATAAAATTTTTATGTTTATGTTAACCACCAGTCAGAGCTTTTTAAGCTTTAGGAACATTAACATTGTAAATATGGAGAACAATATATGAAACAGTTAGCCGGATCAATCAGAATTGGCTGGGTTATTGAATATAAAGGTAAACCTTGGACAATTACAAAATCTCAACACATCAAACCGGGTAAAGGCGGTGCTTTTATGCAGGTTGAAATGAAATCCGTTGAAGAAGGAACCAAAACCAACGAACGTTTCCGTACGGAAGATACCGTTGAAAAAATGATGGTAGAAGATAAAGATTGCCAATTTTTATTTGAAGACGGAACCGGTTTGAACTTTATGGAAAGCGAAACTTTTGAACAGTTCTCCATGCCAGCAGATATTTTAGGCGACTCGCGTCCGTTTTTGACGGAAGGTATGGTCGTACGCATTTCTCACATTAATGACAGACCGATTTCCGTACAATTACCGCAACAGGTTATTTGCACGGTTGTTGAAACAGAGCCGGTTATTAAAGGCCAAACCGTTACTTCTTCTTATAAACCTGCCCTTTTGGATAACGGTGTTCGTATCGGCGTG
>DEKL01000017.1:0-7696 GCA_002353835.1 Alphaproteobacteria bacterium UBA2723 | reverse complement strand
ATTGCCGCCGGTGAAAAAATCGTGGTTGGTACGGAAGAAGCAAATTACGTTGAAAGAGCAAAATAATGGCATACATTTCCCCTATGCTCACCAATATCGTTACGGCGGTTAAGAAAGCTTCGGTTAATCTTAATCGTGATTTTAGCGAGATTGAGCATTTACAAAATTCCGTTAAAGGAAGTCTGGATTTCACCAAAATAGCCTTTGATAAGATAGAAAAAGGCTTAAAGATTGAGTTTGCAAAGGTTATGCCGCAAATGCCGGTTGTTGCTGCAAATGAAAAAGCACCGAAAGAAGGTCTTTACATTTGCTTTTCCGGTATTGAGGGGTTGGCAAATTTTGCACATGGTAATCCCGAGTTTGCCATTTCGGCCGCGCTTGTGAACGAAACAACCGTATTAGCCGGTGTGGTTTATAATCCGGCACGTGATGAGTTGTTTTTTGCGGAAAAAGGTAAGGGTGCTTATAAAGAAGGTTTTCGTAGCCATGAACGTCTGCGGGTTGCCTCTCGTCAGGAGCTTGAAGGTGCTCTGGTTGCCATTAAGCCGAGTACTTCTGATGCCGTTCTTTCTGCAAAGATTATCAATAATACGTTGGCTTTAACGCATGATATGCGGGCAAGCGGTTGTGTTGCGCTTGATTTGGCATACGTTGCTTCCGGTAAGCTTGATGCCGTTATTGCACCGGATTGCTTGCCGGCAAGTATTGCCGCCGGTATTATACTGGTTAAAGAGGCAGGCGGTATGGCGCTTGATATGGCACAAACCGATACACGTACCGAGGTCGTATCCAAAGTGCTTAATTCCGGAAACTTAATGGCAGTCAGCTTTAATTTAAGCCAAAAAATCGCTAAGATTTTAAAATAGTTTAAAAAATTGTAAAATTATGCTTGCAATATAAAAAAGCTGAGTGTATAAGTGACGTAAATTTTTTAATGTAGTTTAGTTTTTGGAGATAATAATGAAAAAAGGTATTCATCCTGACTATCACAAGATTACATACGTAATGACAGATGGTACAGAAAAGGAAGTTTATTCTACTTGGGGCAAAGAAGGCGACAAGATGACACTTGAAATTGACCCGAAGTCTCATCCGGCTTGGACCGGCGTTCACCGTATGGTTGATTCCGGCGGACAGGTTAGTAAGTTTAATTCTAAGTTTGCTAAGTTCGGATTAAAGTAAAGAGCTTGTATAGCACCAATCAAAAAGGCGGATTTAAAGTCCTTATGTACTACGTTGTACACCGCGGCTTTAAATCCGTCTTTAGCATTGGCACTATCCAAACTCGTGGTAAAAATCGCTCTGTTGAGCGATTTTTTGTTTTAAATATTTCGGATTTTTCTTTTTTTAGAATGCGCTAAAGCACTATCCAAACTCATTGCAAAAATCGTCCTCAATGGACGATTTTTTAGCTTTAAATTTGTTTTTTTTGCAAAAAACATTGAAAAATATCTAAAATCAATAGTTTTCTTAATTTAAATTTAAGTTTTTCGGTAGTTAAATGTTTGTAGAAAAAATAATATAACCCCTTGTATCTCGTATAAAACGGGTTTAGGCTATGCTTAAAGTTTAAGTTTTTTAAGAAAGGATAATAAAATGACAGCCCCTTTAATGCCTAAGGCTACAGCAGTTTGGCTGGTTGAAAATACAACTTTAACATTTAAACAGATTGCAGATTTTTGTGAATTGCACGAGTTAGAGGTACAAGCAATTGCAGATGGTGATATTGCCTATAATATTCGCGGTGTCAGCCCTGTTTCCAACGGTCAACTTTCATTAGAAGAAATTGCTCGTTGTCAGAAAGATGAAACAGCACGCTTGGAAGCTTTGCCTTTAGAGAAAAATGTTAAAGAAAGAAATGCAAAGGCTAAGAAAATTCTTTCTCCGACACAACGTGCCGAAAAACCAAATGCTATTTTGTGGATATTGAAGAATTGTCCGGAAGTTATTGATTCACAGATTTGTAAACTTATCGGTACAACAAAGCCGACCATCAATGCCATTCGTAACGGCACACATCCGAATATGGCAAATTTCCGTCCGGTTAATCCGATGGCGGTCGGGCTTTGCTCTGAAAAAGATTTAGAAAAGGCTATGCTTATTTCTCAACAGCAAGCCGAGTTGAAAGAGAATAAAGGTAAAAAGAAAACAAAGAAAAAAGCGGCAAAGAAGAAAACTGCTAAAAAGACAACCGCTAAGAAAACGACCCAAAAAGCTGTAACCAAAAAAGCGGCAAAGAAAACCGCCAAAAAGGTAGCAGCTAAAAAGCCGACTGCTAAAAAGGCACCGGCTAAGAAAAGTGCCGCTAAAAAAGCTACGGCTAAAAAGGCGACAACAAGAACTGCTACTAAAAAAGCACCGGTAAAGAAAGCCGCCGTTAAAAAGGCTACAAAGAAATCTAGTGTAACTTCTAAAGGAGGGAAATCCATGGTAACAACCGCTAAGAAGGCTCCGGCAAAGAAACCGGCAGCAAAGAAACCTGCAGCAAAGAAAACCGCTGCAAAGAAACCTGCAGTTAAAAAAGCTGCTGTAAAGACAACAGCAAAGAAAGCACCGGCAAAGAAAACCGTTGCTAAAAAAGCTCCGGCTAAAAAGCCTGTTGCTAAGAAAGCTGCTGTAAAGACAACAGCAAAGAAAACTCCGGCAAAGAAAACCGTTGCTAAAAAGGCTCCGGCTAAAAAGCCTGTTGCTAAGAAAGCTGCTGTAAAGACAACAGCAAAGAAAGCACCGGCAAAGAAAACCGTTGCTAAAAAAGCTCCGGCAAAAAAGCCTGCTGCTAAAAAGGCTCCGGCAAAGAAGCCTGCAGCAAAGAAAGCTCCGGCTAAGAAAAAATAATTTATCTTAAGCAAGATGAATTAACAAAAGGCACTTCTTAAAGAGGTGCCTTTTTGTGTGGGTATGATATGGCTTTATTATTCTCATGGGATCCCTTGACGTTTTCTGACGAAAACGAGGGGTGACAATAAAAAACGTCATGCCCTGAGTGAGTGCAACGAACGAGGTATGACGAGTTTAAATGACTTTGCCGGCTGAGGTATGACGAGTTAAAGGGATATTGGTGCAAGTGGTGGAGGCAATGTTTTAATTTAAGCATAAAAAAACCTTGAGAACGGTATTGCTAAAAGCAACGGGTTCTCAAGGTAAGAGTGTTAATCATTCATGTTCTTTATGAACTTATCCCACCAGTTGCAGAAACTGGTGCGTGCGCTTTTAAAGCTCACGGGGGATAGTTTCTGCCAAGCAGCCATCGCGACGAAGCAGATGGCGAAGGTGGTGCAGAACCATAATGTGTTCTCCATAAACCAACTCATCCATGCTCCGAAACCACGACCGTAAGAGGATGAAGAAACGATTAACTTTCCTGCTACGATAGCCATACCAACGCATGCGCTGATAATGGCTTTAAAATTTTTTGCCATAGTTTATAATTTTAATGTGAATACTCGTATGTTTTAGGAGTAAGAATAGGAGTATCACAGTAAAAACACTATGACAAACAACCTAAATATATCTTAATCCTTATAAATTCATCTATATCCTACCATATTTTTGTCTATTGGTCAAATAAAAAATGCATATACATACTTTTTGGTATGTTTAGCCTTGCAATTTAAAATTTTATGCCCTATATTATCCTTGTAAGCTGTGAAAAGAGGCGATTACTAATGCAAAAACAGGTGATTAAAGTTTATCCTTTTACATATAATAAAATTTTAGGCGGTCAGCGTAAAATTGATGTCCGCCCTTATGTGCCTCAACTTCAGACAATGCGTGTCGGTGATATGTTGGAATATCATAATCTGGAAACCGGTACAACCCTTGTTCGGGAAATTAAAGGTATAGCCCTTTTTCCTGATTTTGAAACCCTTATCCGCCTCTTGCCGCCGGAGATGATTGGCTATGATACTCGTGAGGAAATCCGCGTTCGGTTAGAGAGAATGTACCCGCAAGAAGATGTTGAGAAATATGGTGCATGCGCCCTCTTTATTGAGGAGCCGGATGTAAAACAGATGATGAAGCTCTCGCGTTTTGACCGTACAGCCTAAATTAAAGGTGTTTTTTTGTGAACTAATCCGCAGAAGGAAGCCTCATTTCAAATGCTCACGTACGTTTATGTACGCTCCGCTTTGAAAGAGGACTTCCGCGGTTATTTCGCAAAAAAAGCACTCTTTAATAATCTTGAAGAGCGCCTAATCGTAAATGGAAGCCGGATTGGCAAATTAAAAATGTTTTTTGACGGCTTTTTTCAATTTTTTGCCGCCGTGCCCTCTGTCTGCAATAATTTCTATTTGGGCATTATCTAATGAACGGTACAAATCCCATGCGCTTTTTAAGGGGCAACACATGTCCAGTCTGTTATGGAAAATTAAGGTTGGAATGTCTCTGATTTTATCTATATTCTTGAGAATCTCATTATCTTCCAAAAAGTAACGATTGGCGGCATAATAAAGCGCAATACGGGAAGAATTGATAACCTCGTTGTCTATCCTGACATCTTCAAATTTGGCATCTGTTCTGCCCAAGATTCGTTCGTAATTGCTCATATACTTAACGGCAGTTTGTATAGAACCCAAATCTTCGGAAAAAATAAGTTTGGCATAATGCGTGTATGGGTTTTCTCCCTCGCTTTGACGGCGAATTTCTTCCATTAAATCCGGATAAAACAGAGCGCTGTCTCTTAACATCCACTCCATATCTTCCCTGCGCGCCAAAAAAATTGAATAAACTACAAGGGATTTTGTTATTTCCGGATAACGCTCGGCAAACAATAAGGCTAAAGTTGAACCCCACGAACCGCCTGAAACGATAACTTTATCTTTAATGCCTAAATGATCAAGTACACGTTTGGCATCTTTAAGCAAACGTTTGGTATCATTTAAGGAAACAATGTCTTCGGCTTTGGAACGCTTGCAACCGCGTTGGTCAAACATGATAACACGTTGTTTTTTTAAGTTAAAATACTGTCCGTGTGATTCTTTGCAACAGTCACCGGGGCCACCATGAAAATTAAGCACCACTTCGCCTTTCGGGTTTCCCATTTGCTGATAATATATCTCATGCCCTTCATAAGGGGGAAGCCAGCCTTTGTCAAAAACTTTGTTGTTGAAAAATCCGAACATTATTTTCCCTTTTTACGATATTTTTTATAGTTTGTTTGGTAAATGCTTAATATTTACTTAATTTAGGGGATAAAATATGAAAATTGTCGGTACGGCGATTATTGTTAATGACGAGGGAAAAATTCTTATCGGACAAAGACCGGAAGGGAAAGCGCTTGCCGGACTGTGGGAATTTCCGGGCGGTAAACAAGAAGAAGGCGAAACCGTAGAACAGTGTATTATCCGCGAAATTAAAGAAGAATTGGATGTTTGTTGCGAAGTCGGGCAGTATTTGATGTCTGTTACAAAAAAATATGAGCATGGCGAGTTTAAATTGTTGGTCTATAAAGCAAAAATTAAAGATTTGGAAAATTTGAAGGCTAATGTGCACCAGAAATTGTTATGGGTTACACCGCAAGAGATGGATAATTATGAATTTCCGCCGGCTGATGCCGAAATTATCGCTTATTTGAAAGAAAAGTTTTAATTTCCCTTTTTCTTAAAGGTTTCTTAGCTTTTTTATGCTTATACTCAGATATGATGTACTATATAGGGGTATAGAAATGAAGCATAATAGTCGCTTGTTGCCTTTATTTGCCGGTGTTTTAGCTGTTTTAATGCCGGTGCAGGGTAATGCTTATACATATCATCTTAATGCAAAATCTATTTACGAACAGGCTAAAGCCGGAAATTCAAGATATTTCGGGCTTTTAAGCCGTTATTCACGTGCTATTGATTTGGTAGATAATTCGGGAGATACGGCTTATTGTATGGCATTAAAAGACGGCAATATGCAGGCGGCTCGTTATTTAGCTTCACAAGGGGCTAATATTCATCACTCGTGCGCTAAAAGATTAACAGGAAAAGTTAATCCTGTGCGTACAGCCAAATCAAGCGGAACGCTAATTGATAATGATACATTATTGTATGCCGCGGGTGCATTGGCTGTCGGCGGCGGTTTGGCTTTAGCGCTTTCAAACAGCGGCGGCGGTTCTCATCACAGCGGTGGCGGTGGAGGGGATGAACCGTATAATCCGGATGATCCGACCGGCAATAAAAGAATAGATGTCTTTAAGACGGAAGAATTGAAAAAGACCAATCTTTTAGCCGGTATAAAAGCGGCAGAAGCTTACAGTAAAATCTATAAGTTTGATGAAAATGATAATCTGATTTTAGATGCTGACGGCAAACCTATCAGCCACCAGGCAAATTCTGATGAGCCGTTGAAAAAGGTTTTGGTCGGTGTTTTGGATACCGGTGTTTATGCCAATAATGATTTAGCCGGTAAAATTGTTAAAACTTATGATGCCAATGCTTATAATGACTATAGTCCGCATGAAAATAACGGGGTGTGGAGCAGAATTGTACGTCCGGATTTTGAGGCCTATATTTTCAAAAAAGATGATTTGTACTACATGATGCATATTCATCGGACAGAGGATAATGTGCCGTATGTTGAAGCGTGGTCATATGAATCTTCTCCGGCAGGTGTTCCGGTTGGCATGACCGAGGCACAAATGGAAAATGTTTTGCATGAAAATTGGAACATCTCACTCAGCGATATGACGTTTATCAATGGCGGTGGCGCCGGTAATCCGGGTTCTAATATGGATGGAATGATTAGTGTTGACCCGGAAGATGAGGAATGGTTTAAGAGTTGGCTTAGCGGTATGCATGAACTTAATCACGGTACACATGTCGCCGGTATTATTGCCGGTAATAAAAATGATATCGGGGCGCATGGTGTGGCGTTTGAAAATGCAGAGCTTTATGCCGCCAGCTGGGATTTGGAACAAAATATGCAAGGTGCCGTGCATAAAATGGTTGATGATGGTGTCGGGGTTATCAATAACAGTTGGGGTGCGGCTACGGATGAGTTAGATGTTGATGATACAGACCAACTGGCACAGTATGTGGAATTGGATGAATCTTATGCTTATGCGGCAAAGAATGGTGCAGTGTGGGTGCAATCCACCGGTAATATGGGAATGCACAATGCGAATTTTTATAACGGGTTGGCCAAGCTTGATTTATCAGAGTATGGGTATAACGGTCCGGGGAAATATGAGGCGCCGTATTTAGCAGTGACGTCTTTGGATTTATCTACGGCCTCTAAGTTAGCTCCTTCCGGTAAGTTAGCGAGTTATTCAAACTGGTGCGGTTCGGCAAAAGGATATTGTTTGGCGGCTCCGGGTTCTCAGGTTGAGGCAACGGGGGCATCGGCATCAGGTGATGTTATTCTTAACGGTACATCTATGGCAACACCGGCTGTTTCCGGCAGTATTGCGTTGTTAAGCGGTTATTATCCGTGGCTTTCCACCCAAAATATTGCGTGGTTATTATTAGATACGGCAAACAATACCGGTGAATATGCAAACAGTGATAAATACGGACGTGGTGCGTTAGATTTGGATAGAGCCATTAACAAACCGGTCGGGAGTTTAAGTTTAGCATCTGATTCGTCATTTAATTCTTTAAAAACGGTATCTTCTAATAAATTGGCACTTTCCGGTGTAACTCAAAAGCAAATGTTAAAAGCCTTGCCGAAGACAGTAACGGCATTTGATGAATTGCATCGTCCGTTTGAATATGAAACA
>DEKL01000093.1 GCA_002353835.1 Alphaproteobacteria bacterium UBA2723 | reverse complement strand
AAATTAATTATTGAAAAAAATAAATGTATTTTTTCTTATATGTTAAAATTAAAAGAAACCAAGGATAAAAAAGAAGGATTTTATATTCATTCATGTAATGAGAAATTTTTATTATTTAAAAACGAAAAAAATATTTTTTTATTTTTTTGAATATTATCACTAAAACTTAATATATTAGGATATATACTTGCATAATGTTCCTGTCTTTCTATTTCAATGCTTTGTGCTTCAGAATATATAGCTGCAATATTTTTAATACCTTGAATTGGTGATTCCGGTGATGTCATCATATATTCATAGAAATCCCAACACAATATATTATTAGGAAAAAAAGTAGAATTAAAACAATATTTATTGTATTTGTGTGCATATTTTTTAGATTCTTTTAAAAGATGCCAAAAATAACAATAAAACTTATTTGGAATGAAGTTTTTTAATAATTGTATAGATGAAAAATTAGCAGAAATTGTATCAACAACGGCTATATTACCTTTCCCCAAATGCATTGATTCTATATATTTTTTATATTCTTTCCTTTCTTCCTTTTCTATATTCTTAAAAGAATTTTCATGTTTTTTTATAAATTTTTCAGCTTCTAAATTTGTTCTTATTTTTTTGCAATCTTCAGTTATTGTTTTATCTCTATTTTTATAAGAATACAATATTGACAGTACCCTTCCCTGCTTAATCGCTTGCTTCATAAAACAATTTACAAAAACTTGTCTCGGTGCATAAACATAATGTGTTTTGATGTCTTTATGCCCAAAACTATCAAAAACCTTTTGTAGAGAATAACCATCACGAGCAACAAACAATATTTCCTTGATACCTTTTTCTAGAACCTGTTGTTCTACCCAACGCATATAGGCATAGCACATTGGTCCACCATACTCATAGCCGATACGTGACCAAAAATCTTCATCTTGATGTGTTAACCAATGAAGAGCAAAGCTCATTATCATGACAGAAGCTTCCAAATTATCTTTATATTTATCCAAGAAAATTTTGGCTTTTTCATTTTGTTTGAGATAACGACTAAGAACTTGTTCATACCAATATGCAGATATTCCTAAATTTTGTGGCACTTCATAATCTGTTTGTTTATTATCACCAATATGTATAACGCTTTTAGGTT
The DNA here is from genome assembly GCA_002353835.1 of Alphaproteobacteria bacterium UBA2723. Lineage (GTDB taxonomy): Bacteria > Pseudomonadota > Alphaproteobacteria > RF32 > CAG-239 > CAG-267. The sequence goes on along the minus strand of DEKL01000093.1, from coordinate 6,564 downwards.
CTATATTTAATTTTTTAAGCACATACTGATATATTGTTCCTGTCCCCTTTTTCTTTCTTTTATCCCCCGAAACATAAAGACGAAAATTAGTATATCCATTTTTAGTTAAAACATCATGCAAAAAGTTGTCTGGCAGATACATATCTGAAATAATGACAATCTTCTTTTTTTGCTTTATGGCATAATCATATACTTCTTTCATCTCGGGATTAGCAGTCAAAACCTCCGCTTCTAATGCCATTTCTTTTTCTTTTAAGCCTTTGTATTTATCTGCAATCTCATCATATATTTCATCAATATTTATATCCTCTAAATCGCTATGCGTTTTTCGAGCCTGCTTTTCTGCTTCTATTCTTGCTTTAGCAAAACCTTTAGCATTTTCCAATCTTTCTAAATGCAAAAACAAATCTGTTGGTTTGACGTATGGTCTGAGCAACAACGTATCAAAAATATCAAATGAAATAACTTGATGTTTATCAATCTCTGGCTTGATTTGTTCTAATAATGACATGTCTATCCTTTCAAATTTTGAAAATAATACAGTTTAAGTTTGTTTTTTAATGATAATCCTGCATAAGTAATCAACTCATCAGCCTTAAGCTCTTGCAGAGCAAGTGCAGTTTTGAGGCGTAAATTTTTATCCTTGCTTCGCAAAGTACCGTTCATCAACATTTTGACAGTGCGAGAAACACGCGTTCTTTTTACCTGTTCCCACTTCTCCGGTGCATTTTTCATAAAATAGCGATGAACTTCTTTGATACCTGTCACATAATCTGTTAATTTCTTCTCAGTAAAAGCGCTACGCATAATGGAATTATCAGAATAGTTGTAGCCATAGAGTCTCTCTTTTATCCAAACAAAGCAGTTTGCTCGCTCAAACACACAGCAATTAAAAACCCAATCTTCATAATAAATATGCGGAACAAACCGAATCTCTCCGATAACCTCTCGCTTATAAAGTTTGTTCCACACGTTAAAATGAATAAAATTATTTTTATGAAGTAATACCTCTAACGCATTAGGATAAACCACATAAGAAAACCTATTAACAACCTTGATATGGTCTTTAGAAGACCGAATCTTCTTAAAATCACAACCCACTATATCTGCATTTGTTTTCTTTTGAGCATGAACAAGCTGTCCTAAAAAATTTTTTGCATAGAAATCATCACTGTCTATAAAGGCAATATACTCTCCACCGGCTATTTTTATACCACTATTACGAGCTTCAGATAAACCTTGATTTTCCTGTGTAATGACTTTTATTCTCTTATCTTTGGCGGCATAACTGTTTATAATCTTTAATGAATCATCTGTTGAGCCATCATCAACAATAATCAACTCAAAGTCCGAATATGTTTGGTTAAGCACACTCTCTATGCTTTGCGCTAAATAAGAAGCTGTGTTATAGACTGGCATAATAACCGATATTTCAGGCATTAGTTCAAAATCCCTTGTTAATAGCAAAAAAACCACCTTAAAAAAGGCGGCAGGGGAGTTGAACAATCATATTGAGTGAAATGACTCTTTTAGCCTTTTGGGTTACCCTTGGACATACGCTAAAAGCTCCCCGACCAAGTCGGGGATATATGCATTATCGGTGCCATATCCAACACCGCACTCAATAAAGGCCGTTCAAAGCCCCGCACCGTCTCCGGCGCTGGTACGAAATTTTCGCACCTGCTGTCAGTCTAGCTTATAAAACTTAAATATCAACTAAAAAATATTTATTCTCGCCTACACAACAAAAAAGCCGTGGAAAACCACGGCTTTTTCGTCTTAAAAGAAAGTCTGTTATTTAACTTCTTCAAAATCAGCATCAACGACATTGTCGTCTTTTTTAGCTTCAGCCTCAGGTGCGCCCTGTTCAGCTCCGGCACTTGCACCGGCAGCCGCCGCATCAGCACCTTGCGCCTTATACATGGCTTCACCTAACTTCAAAGAAGCCTGCATTAAAGCATCTGACTTAGACTTAATCGCTTCAACGTCTTCGCCGTCAATAACACCTTTCAATGCAGTAATGGCCTGCTCAATCGCATCTTTATCCGCAGAAGAAATCTTATCAGAATTTTCTTTTAAGGTCTTCTCTGTGGTATGAATCAAACCTTCGGCTTGGTTCTTAGCTTCAACAAGCTCTTTCTTCTTCTTATCGGCTTCGGCATTGGCTTCCGCATCTTTGACCATCTTTTCAATATCGGCTTCAGACAAACCACCGGAAGCTTGAATACGAATAGCTTGCTCTTTGTTTGTTGCCTTATCTTTTGCCGAAACGTTAACAATACCGTTGGCATCAATATCAAAGGTAACTTCAATTTGCGGCATACCGCGCGGTGCCGGCGGAATACCAACCAAATCAAACTGACCTAACAGCTTGTTGTGTGCGGCAATTTCACGTTCACCTTGAAATACGCGAATAGTAACAGCCGTCTGACCGTCTTCTGCAGTAGAAAATACCTGAGATTTACGTGTCGGAATAGTTGTGTTTCTATCAATCAATCTGGTGAACACACCACCCAATGTTTCAATACCCAAAGAAAGCGGGGTAACATCAAGCAAAAGAACGTCTTTAACTTCACCCATCAAGACACCGCCCTGAATTGCGGCACCAACGGCAACAACCTCATCCGGGTTAACGCCTTTATGCGGTTCTTTACCAAAGATTTCTTTAACTTTTTCCTGTACTTTCGGCATACGAGTCATACCGCCGACGAGGATAACCTCGCTGATATCTGAAGAACTGATACCGGCATCTGCCATTGCTTTTTTACAAGGTTCAACCGTGCGCTCAATCAAATCTTCAACAATGGATTCCAATTTAGCACGTGTCAATTTAATGTTTAAGTGCTTCGGAATAGGAGAACCGGTGCTCATATCTGCCGTAATAAACGGTAAATTGATTTCGGTTTGTGTTGCGGAAGAAAGTTCAATTTTTGCTTTTTCGGCAGCTTCCTTCAAACGTTGTAAAGCAAGTCTGTCCTGCTTCAAATCAATATTGTTTTCTTTCTTAAATTCTTCGGCTAAGTAGTTAACTAAGCGTTGGTCAAAGTCTTCACCGCCGAGGAACGTATCACCGTTTGTGGACTTAACTTCAAACACACCGTCACCGATTTCCAAAATAGAAATATCAAACGTACCGCCACCGAGGTCATAAACCGCTATCGTACCGGAAGCTTTCTTATCCATACCATAAGCAAGCGCGGCAGCAGTCGGCTCGTTAATGATACGCAAAACATCCAGACCGGCAATTTTACCGGCATCTTTTGTTGCTTGACGTTGGCTGTCATTAAAATATGCCGGAACCGTAATAACGGCTTTTTCAATCTTCTCGCCTAAATAGCTCTCGGCAAATTCCTTAATCTTCTGCAAAACAATAGCAGAAATTTGTGACGGGGCATATTTTGTACCCTTAACTTCAACCCAAGCATCGCCGTTATCACCCGGAACAATCTTAAACGGTACAAGGTCTTTATCTTTCTCAACTTCCGGAGAATCAAAACGACGACCGATTAAACGCTTAATCGCAAACAGCGTATTTTCCGGATTGGTAACAGCTTGACGTTTTGCCGGATAGCCGACCAAACGATCTGTATCTGTAAATGCAACCATAGACGGTGTTGTTCTGGCACCCTCGGAGTTTTCCAAAACTTTCGGCTCGCCGCCTTCCATAATGGCAAAACAGGAGTTTGTGGTACCAAGGTCAATACCTAATACTTTATTACTCATATCAAAAATCCTTCTTTCAAGACGTTAATAAAAAAACTATCTACCGTGTTATATAGGAAGCACATTTTCGTTAAGCAATAGGAAAAGCCAAAAAAATTAAAAAATAATCATAAAAAAGAGATGCCCGTCGGCACCCCTTTACTTTATAAACCGATTTACCCGCAATTATTGCTGATTCTGTTGCGTAAAAGCTGCTCGTTGTTCTTCGGTCAGCATACTCCAAAATTCTTCAAAATAACGCTTTTCAATTTCCGTCATCCGTTCACGACCGGCTTGAATTTCTTCCCAAATCGGCTCTATTTCGGCTTTAAGATTAGCTTTCATCTCCGTCAATTTTTGGTTTTGCTCCGGCGTTAAATTAAGACTTTCCGCGTTAATTTCCATAGCATTGGCATTAAAAGCCATCAACCCTGCAACAACCATCATCCATATTTTTTTCATTATACTCTCCTTAAAACTTTGATGATGTGATAATATCATGATGATTAAAAACTGCAACGGATATTTAACCCCTGTTTGCAATTTAGGCTTATAAACCACAAATATTTTTACCCTTGCATTTTGGTTTTAAATAAGATAGCCTCCCCCTAGAATTAAAAATAATAGGAGATTATAAATGAAAGTAACGGTTATCGGAACAGGTTACGTCGGCTTGCCTACGGGTGTCGGTCTGGCAGAACTTGGTAATGATGTTATTTGTTTAGATGTTGATGAAAATAAAATAAATATGCTTAAAGCCGGCAAACTGACCATTTTTGAAGAAGGTTTGGAAGAGCTTTTTGAAAAAAATACCAAAAACGGCAAAGTTACCTTTTCAACTTCTTTTGCCGAGAGTATTCCGCAAGCGGATATCATCTTAATTGCCGTCGGTACCCCGCCGAACCCGATTACCAAAGAAGCCGATATGAAATATATCAAAGCGGCTGCCGAAGAATTGGCTCATCATTTAAGCGGTTATACCGTTGTTGCCGTTAAATCAACCGTTCCGGTTAATACCGGCACCATGGTTGAAACAATTATCCGTCGCACAAACCCGAATGCGGACTTTGATGTTATTTCTTTGCCGGAATTTTTACGCGAAGGTTTTGCCGTGCAAGACTTCTTTAATCCGGACAGAATTATTGTCGGCGCTAATACGGAACGCGCACGCAATGTTGTTGCCGAACTCTACAAACCTTTTGAAAACAAGTGCACAATATTATATGTAGCCCGTCAATCTTCCGAAACCATTAAGTATGCATCTAACGCTTTCTTGGCTATGAAGATTCAATACATTAACGAAATGGCGGATTTCTGCGAAACTTCCGGTGCGGATATTTACGAAGTTGCCAAAGGTATGGGGTTGGACAGCCGTATCGGTGCTAAATTCCTTGTTCCGGGACCGGGATATGGCGGATTCTGCTTCCCGAAAGATACCAACGCCATGGCTTACATGGGTAAATTCAACGGGGTTGATTTATCTTTAATTGAAACAACCATTAAAGGTAACGACCGCCGTAAAATCAATATGGCCAAGCGTATTTTGGATATGGTTGAAGATGTTAAAAACCCGACCATCGGTGTTTTAGGCAGCGCTTTCAAAGGTGGTACGGATGACTGCCGTGAATCTCCGGCTTTGCAGATTATAGAAATCTTGCTCGCTCATGATGCCAAAATTAAGCTTTACGACCCGAAAGCTATGGATAACACTAAAGCTATCTTAAAAGATATGGTAACTTATTGCAATTCTGCCTATGAAGCTATCGGTGGTACAGATGTTCTAGCTGTTTTAACCGACTGGGATGAATTTAGAACCCTTGATTTAGCTAAAATCAAACAGCTAATGGCTCGTCCGCAAATTGCTGACTACCGCAATATATTTGATTGCAAAAAAGCTAAAGAATTAGGCTTTGAGATAAAGAGCCTCGGACGCAAGCTCTAATAAAAAACTTCAACTAAAAGAACAGCCCCTGCTATCGGGGGCTGTTTCTTTATATGCTATTTTTAATAAGCCTTGTTTATCAGCTCTAAATCTTCAGCACTCATCAAAACCGGATTATTACCATGATCTAAGCTATACCCCTTAATAGCCTCATCTTTATTAAACAAGACCTTAGCCATTAACGTTTCATCTTCATTATAGGCATCTAACATACCATGCTTTTTGCCTTTTTCATAAGAAACCTCACCCATAACTTTGCCGGAAGGATAATAACGCTTAACCTTTCCCTCTTTGCGATTTTTAACATAAGGAACCTCATAAGCAAGATTACCTTCCTCATCATATACAAGAGAAAGACCTTCTAACATACCGTTCTCATAATTAGCTGTGGATTTAATTTTGCCGTCATCATAAAATTCTTTATATTCGCCATTAAGCAAATCATCTTGATAGATGCTTTCGGCAATTTGTACACCTTCGCTGTTGTATTCCTTTTGAACACCGTCTTTTTTACCTTTTTTGTACATTGCTTCTGTTGTCAACTTACCGCTTTCATCATAAAACTTAGCAATACCGCTTGCCAGAGAATTAACATAAGGCATTTCCATTTTTAGGCCTGAATTTTCATAATATTCACGCCCGATACCTTCAACAACACCCTTTTGATAAGGTAGCTCAGCCTTAACGACACCGTTTTCATAATATTCTTTTTCTACACCATTTTTGACATCATTATCATAATTAACCGTAACCTTAACTTTTCCATCCGGATAATATGCTTTTGCCATACCGTTACGCACATCATCATTATAAGTAACCGTCAGATTAAGTGTTCCGTCTTCATTATAAAAAGTTCCCTCACCATCCAATTCATCATTTTTATATGGGATTTCGGCCTCTAAATTACCATTTTCAAAATA
>DEKL01000029.1:28659-50767 GCA_002353835.1 Alphaproteobacteria bacterium UBA2723 | reverse complement strand
GAATGAAAGAGACCTTTAATCCGGTGTATAACAGCGCGGAGCAGGTTAAAAAGTGTGTGGGGTTTATGCTCGGTGAACCCATCAAAGAGGCGAGAATCGCTCTCGTTATCGGGCATAACGGTATGAACTTCGTTTCTTCAACGGACTGGCGATTAACAACCGAGAGCGGTATCAAGAGAATTTTACCGTTTTCCATGCGCCCGCAGTATCCAAACTTCTTGGAGTGTGTGGCGGGTGTTGCGTATTCCGGTCAGCAGGGACAGTTTACCGTTTTGCCGGACAGGCGGGAGAACTTTCGCACAGTGGTTATAGTCGATGGCAAACCGTATTCGTTTAATGCGGGGGAGGCTCTTAAGATTTATATTGAGCCGGATTGCCAGAAATTCATTGCCACAGATTGTGCGGTGATGTATCAGGAAACCCAGCTGACACGTGTCTATCGGGTAATAACCAACGAAGATACGCTCTATGGCAGGGTTGATGAAAGAGGGCTTATCTCTCAGGTTTAAGAACAAAGCAGTCGGTGTAAAAACCGGCTGTTTTTGTTTTTAAATGATAATATCTGCCGTTAGGAGCGGAATAATTGTTTTTAAGGCAGATAGTGGTAATTCTACCTGATGGCCGACGGCACCGGCAGAAAAGAAAATTGTGGGGAAATTTTCCGCGGATATATGGGCAACGGTTTTAAATTGTTTTTTCATACCAATCGGCGAACAACCGCCGTGTACATAGCCGGTTAAAGGCAGTAAATCTTTTTGTTTGAGCATTTCTATATATTTTTCATTAACGGCAAGGGCGGCTTTTTTTAAATCCAATTCTTCGGCGACCGGCACCATAAACACATAGTGATTTCCGGTTTTGCCGGTGGTGACCAAAGTCTTAAAAACTTGTGCCGGATTTTCGCCCAAGATGGTCGCGATATCCACGCCAGTGGTGGAACTATCCGCAGAGAAAACATAGTCCTTGTAGGTAATTTTATGCTTATCTAAAATGCGCATGGCATTGGTTTTTAAGTTTGCAGACATCAGCTATTGTCCTTTGGTAAGTATGGTTTGATTTCTTCTAATATAGTTTTTTGTGTAAAGATTATGCCGTTGATACCTAATTTTCGGGCGGCGGTAATGTTTTTTTCTTTGTCGTCAATAAATAGAATCTGTTCGTAAGGTGCTTGAAGTTTATCGGCTAAGGTCTGATATATTTCTGTATCCGGCTTTAATAAACCTAATTTATAAGATGTAAAGGTGTATTTTTGGGGTACAAGATTGATTTTTGTATCATGTAGTAACGGAAGAGCATTAGAAAGAATACCTATCTTAATACCGGATTTTTTTAGCTTTCGGATGGCAATTACGGTTTCATCAAAAGCTTTTCCGCAACCGGCGTGCAATTTTTGATTTATTGTTGGTAAAACAGTTTTATTGTATGGAATATGGCAGAAAACGCACAATCCTTCGGCAAACTCTTCGTTTGTAATTTCGCCTTTCATGTAGGGGTTATAGTCATAATCAAAAGCGGAATGCTTGTTATGAAAAAAATCAGGTTCAGTAGTGTTTTTTTCAAGCCAATCATTTAATGGTCTTAAACTAAAAGGATAAATTGTTTGTCCGACATCAAAAATAGCGAATTTTATCATGATAACCTTTTAACAGATATTTTCTTTTAAGGAATATTAAGGAAATTTTTGTTATGCTGCAAGTGAATAGTTTTAGGAGATGTGTTTTGGAAAAACTGATAATTTGGGATTTTGACGGAGTTGTTGCGGATACGGAAAAACTATGGCTTGAGATGGAATTAGATGTGTTCAATCGCCATTTGGGGCTTAATTGGGATTTTGAGACCATTAATCATTATTTGGCAGGACAGGCTTTTAGTCGGCAATTGGAAGTTTTGGCCGGTTTAGGCATTTTTCCGACAATAGAAGCCATGCAGGAAATCGGGGTCAGATGTTATCAGTTAATAGACGAGGGATTTGACCGAACAGACGGAATAGATGAGGTCTTAAAACTTAAAGGTTATAAGCATGCCATGGGAACCGGAGGGGATTTTAAGGAAACGCTCGCGAAGATAAAAGCAGTCGGTTTGGAGAAGGTCTTTACAGCGGATAATTTGGTTACAATTGATTTTGTTAAGCACGGTAAACCGGCACCGGATACATTTTTATTGGCGGCAAAAATAATGGGGTTTGAACCGAAAGATTGCATTGTTATTGAAGATTCTATTGCCGGATTAAAAGCAGGACTTGCTGCAGGTATGGAAACGATTTGTTTTGCCGGTTCTGAAATGTACAAAAACAATAAAGAACATTTAGCGCTTGTTAAAGAGCTGGGTATTGAGCATACATTTAAGAGTATGTATGAACTTAAGGATTATCTTGAAAGAAAATAAGCCTATAAGATGTTTTGATTAATGGTGTTGAGCAAAGCGATATCAGATAGCTTTTTCTCAAGCTCATTTGTATCTTCACGCTGTTTGTCTCTTTGTAGGTTGCGGATAACATCTTGGTAGCGGATGGCCGTATTGGTGATATCTCTGAATTTTTCCACATCAGCGGCTTCTAAGGTGTTCCATATTTTTTTGATATTGGCTTCAGCACCTTTACCGAGCTCATCAAAGCTTTCCGGTATTTTGCCGAGCATCTTTAAGAAGTATGATTTATTGAGATACTCTTTCTCATTGGTGGCAAAAGCGGTTACACCGTCAAAAGGCGTGTAATTTTCTACAATATAATTCTCCACAAGTAATTTTAAGGAGTGATTATATTGCCCTTTTTCATTGGCAACAGATATCGGGTTTAATTTGGTGTTTTCGGGGTTAAGTTGCGACATAATGGTTGCGTTTTCATCCAACCAATGAATTTCATTCATCAGATAAAAATTGCTCTGGTGAATAGCGCTTTTATGGATGTTTTCGCAAAGTTTTAATTTTTCTTCACGGCGCTTGGCTAAAGCTACTAAATCTGCTTTGCTCTTAGGGTTATTTTTGGCTCCCTTTTCTTTTACGTTTTTAAGCAAGCTTTTATATTTGGAATCCAAAATACGGAAATCTTCGTAAACGCGGTGTGAACGGATATGTGCGTAGAACATATTTCTTTGTTTGAATTGAAATTCCACGTAGAAAGAGCGGTTGCTTCCCGGTAAGGTAATGCAGGCGGTACGTTTAATATCAAAATAACTGCGCTTATTTTCGCTTAATTTTTGTTTGTATTGATTGCGTTCATCTTTTTCAAATTTGATATAGGAAGGAAACTTTTCTTCCAGGCTTTTCATCAAATGTTGTAAATGTCCGGGGTATTTTGCTAAAATGGAAAGGCGATAAATATCTTTCGGCAAAAGTTCATCTTTGAGAACATCCGTTAGGGCAGAATTAAAACCTTCAGGGATATGGTCTTTTTGCGATAACGGACGTGCCATAGAAGGATTAAATTTGACTTGATTATTTTCTGCAGATGTGCTGAAAAACGGCAGTTCCGGTTCTTCCTCAAAGGTATTAAGGCCGTGGTCTTGAGGAAGTTTTTTCTTTGATAATTCTTCATGTTCTCTCAGGCGCTCGGTCAAGATTTTTTCCAAAGTTCGTTTGGCACTTTTAATCGGTGGGAACATAACGTACACCTTACCATATTCTTGATGGATATACAACAGAGCAGAGGTGGAACAGGGTGCAACGACTTTCATATTGTAGCTGATGCGGCGACCATCTTTGTCTGTTTCTATAACACCGGTTTCTAAGTCAATGTTAAAAACATTTTTCGGATACCCCGGCATATAACGCTGTGAGAAAGCTTGCACAAAAGCATTATAGATCAAACGATATTTTTCCATCGTGTCAGTATAATATTCCAGCAGATGTTCTTTTTCCTGCTTATTTAAGAGGGAATTTTCCGCAAGCTTTTCTTCCAAATATTGACGGTTTTCTTCGTCTTCATTTGCCTGCGCTTTATAGATGTCTTCCGTACTGTAATCAACGAGTTGCTTTAGAGTGTACATTTATGATTCTCCAGATTTACGCATATACTGTAATCTAGCATATTTTTTTATCTTCAGCAATAGTTTTTTTTGTTATTTTTTGTCAGAGTTTACCATATCCCAAACATCCGTCATACGGGCAAAAAATGTGCCGGTATCTTTGAAATAACGACTCTTTAAATCATTTTCCTGATGGATGTCTTTGATTTCGGGGGCGCCATTGTACATACTTAAATACATACTGCCACAAACAAGGCAGACAATCAACCACAAAAGTTTTTTGCCTAAAACAAAGAACAGCAGGGCAAAAAAGGTAATGCAACCGAGGGCTAAATAGGTTGAATAAATGGTGCTTGAAACTTCTTTGGTTAATTCCAAATCTTCCATGAAAAAGAGACCGACAACAGCGACGGCTAAAAATTTCAGTAAGAATAAACCAACGGTCAGCATAATAAACATGTCTTATCTCCTTTAATTATTATGCCTTATTTCGGAGGCAAAATCAAGCTTTTTTTAGGCGCTTTTTTTAGCGGTCAGCAATTCTTTGATGCCATCTACGGAACTTAATACGGCACTTGCTTCATAAGGCATATAAACAATCTTATTATCTTTGCCGGAAGTGATGTCTTTCATGGTATCCAAATACTTCATGGCAATCAGATATTTATCGGCCTGACCTTTGGATGAGAGGGCTTCAATGATGCGGTTAATTGCTTCTTTTTCGGCTTCCGCTTCTACCATACGAGCTTGGGCAATACCTTCGGCTTTTAAGATGGCCGCTTCTTTTTCACCTTCGGCTTGACGAATGGCGGCTTCCTTCTCACCTTCGGCAATACGAATAGCTGATTCTTTCTGACCTTCCGCTTCATAAATCATAGCACGTTTTTCACGTTCGGCTTTCATCTGCTTATCCATAGCGGCCTGGATATCCGAGGGCGGGGTGATATCTTGCAATTCTATGCGGTTTACCTTAACCCCCCATTTATCGGAAGCGCTGTCTATTGTTTCGCGCAGTTCGGTATTGATTTTATCACGTGAAGTTAAGGTTTCCTGTAATTCCAATTTACCGATAAGTTGGCGCAAAGTGGTTTGGGTTAATTTCTCTATGGCTTCGTATAAATTTTCTACGCCGTAAACCGATTTTTCCGGATTGAAAATTTGGAAATATAATACGGCATTGATGGATATGGAAACGTTATCTTTGGTGATCACACTTTGACGCGGAAAGTCAATAACGGTTTCGCGCAAATCTATGCGGTTAGTCTTTTGCATGTAGGAATTTGATGTGCCGTCACGATAATTGACAGTTACTTTGCGAGATATGTTTTTGGGGGCATCAATAAAGGGGATGATAAAATTTAAGCCGGCGGAAAGTGTTTCTTTGTATTTACCTAATCTTTGGATAATAACAACTTCCTGCTGTTCAACAATAATGCAGCCTTTTACAACGAAGTATAAGGTGGCAACAACTAATAAAACGAGAAGCGTAGACATTATTTCTTTCCTTTCTTGGCTATTTTTTCAACATATAAAGTTAAATCATCATGGCGAATAATTTTTACCTTTTCGCCTTTTGCTATTTCCGGAGCATCTTCCGTTTCCGTACGAGCTTCCCAATCTTCATCATAAATTTTGGCACGACCGGAAAAGGCGCTGATGTTGGTAATGGCAGTTGCCTGTTTGCCGATATAGGGGGATTCAAAAGATTTTTCTGCCGTCTTATTCGGGTTGATATTAAACATCGGGCGTAAGAACAGCAAAAACAGTATGGATAAGATGACAAATATCGGTATCAAAACATTTAAGCTATGGATGAAGAAGCCGAGTAGGCCGCAGATGGCGGCAGCTAAGGCGAAGTTTAAGAAAAGCATTGTCGGGTTATAAATTTCTATCATGAAGAAAATTAAAGCGACAATCATAAAACAGATGAATATTGCCATGGAATAATTCCCCCTAAAATTAACAAACTTTGCCTTATTTTAAAAGGAATTATTTTAAATTTAGTTAAAGCACAAAGCTTATTTTGGTGACAAACCTCTCTTATATATTTTATAGAGCAAGAAAGCAAATATGCTCATATAAAAAGCACCGAAGATTGAGAAAGCTGCAGAAAAACCTAAACCGGCAACATCTGATGACGGGGCGACAACAAACTTGAAGCATATTAAAGATAAACCGGAAATTGTTTGTTGCAACATGTTGTTAACTGACGAGATTGTGGCACGTGTTTCTTCTAAGGCAAAGTTATGAATGTTGTTGATGTTGGCAATAGCGAAAGCTAATTGGAAACCGATACCGATACAAACAAAAAACAGACTTAAACATGCCACATACGGTAGCTTGAAGTAGAAACTTAAAATCATGCAGGCGAAAGAATACATGCATAAAAATGTGGTAATGACGAGTAAGCGGTTGAAGCCAAAAAAGTTTTTCAGTTTATTGACGTAAAATGAGAAACCGGCACGTAAAGCATGATTCATAACCGCAACAACACTAAACATTAGAATCGGTGCGGCAGACATTTTTAAGAGCGGTTGAAAACACCAGCAAAATAAAGAAGTTGTGGAGAATAAAAGTGCCGAATATATGATGTAGATGTTGATGTTGTTGTTTCTTAAAGTGGCGACGGCGGTGTCTTTTATTTCTACAAATTTGTCTTTTAAGGTTATGGCATGCGGTCTGGCAGACGGCGGGTTAGGCAAGGTCGTTAAAAGAATAATGCTGATTAGGGTTAAACAAAATTCTAAGGAAAGCAAAACAACGGTGCCGTAATATTTGTATAAAACAGCACTGAATATGGCAGCAAACATAGCACCGGATGACATGGCAAAATTGGTGCGTCCGCACTCCTTTAACATACGTTTCGTCTTGTTTTCGTTTTTCAAATAATCGTAAATGTAACTGTCATAAACGCCGGATAAAAATGCACGGGAAAGCGCATTAAAAAGTTCACCTAAAAGAATGATGTAAACACCGGAAAATGATAACCACAAACCGGCTCTTAAAAAGAAACATAAAAAGGCTAAAACCAAAACTTTTTTCTTTGAGATAACGTCTGCAACATAGCCGCAGGGAATTTCAAATGCAATTCCGGTTAATTGAAATATACCTTGAAATAAAACAAAATCTGCAGCAGTTAAACCGTTTTGTTGATAGAATAAAAGCAGTACCGGCGCGAGGTAAAGTTGAGAGCGTAAAAAGCAGGCAATGTCTAGTCTTTTTAAGGGATTAAAATGTTTCATTAAGAGACCTTTTTGTTTGGTTAAATCTTACTTATATTATATGCGTACAGCTTAATATTAAGTAAAGAATTTGAGGCTTAAAAAAATAAAAAAAACCTCCGCAAATGAGGGAGGTTCTTTTATACTTCAATTAAGCTAAAATTACTTCTTAGATTTAGAAGATTTTGCTTTAGAAGAAGAACTTTTCTTAGAAGAAGTTTTCTTAGAAGAAGAAGTCTTGCAGCAAGAAGTTGCTTTGCAGCCATAGATTTGCTCAATAGCCATGTTCCAGAATTTTTCATCCTGACCGAACGGGCAACCAGCATTTTGCCAATTGTAATAAGCAGTTTCTCTAATTAAATTTTCATTGAATGTCATTTCAAATCTCCAAATAATTTTGTTGTTGAACGAGTGTTAGTATAAAACGTTTTTTTATTTTGTAAATACGAAAGTTTTAAATTTCGCTTTTTAGGGTTTGTTATATTTAAAATAGTTTAAAAAAAAATTAAAAAAAGAGGGGGTAAAAAAATTTTTTTTCACGCAAAAATGATTTGCAGAATTTTGTAAAAAACAGTTATTTTTAAATAGTTTAAATCAGCTGAAAATATTGACGTATGTCGTATCTTGTTGTGAGAATTTTAAGGGATGTTTTTTTCATTTTTTGCGGTGTTTTTTTGATGTAAAAAATGATGAAAAAAAATACGAAAAAAAATTGTGCAAAAAAAAGTATTTTTTTATTTTTTCTCGTAAAAAAAATTCAAAAAAAAGAAAAAATCGGCTTAACTTTTTTAAAAAATGTTTTAAATCAGAGCCCTTTGTTTTTAAAAGAAAATTCTTATGTTAAGGACGAATTTTTTTTGACAATTTTCTTGCATTTTTTTTGTTTTGCTTTATACATAATATGTTACTTATTTTTTAGTTTTATTTTGGAGTTATATCGTTATGACCAACACAGTGAAAAATTCAACTGTTGCAAATCAACAAAACGGGCAGGAATTTACCATATTAGGCCCGACGGGAGGAAATATGAAAAATCTGCTTTCAAAAAATGAAATGGAATGCATTATTAACGGCGATTATGAAAATGTTATGGCTGTGTTGGGCATTCATCGCGACAAGGGGAGTAAGGAAGTTTATATTCGTGCATATAAACCGCATACGGAAAGTATTGAATTGCTTAGAGGAGACGGCACATCTTTGGGGATGATGACCAAGCTTGACGGACGCGGTTTTTACCAAATCAATTTGGGTGTGGTTAATACTGATAACTTCAAACATAAATTCAAGATTACAAATGACCAAGGTCATACTTATGAAGAGGAAGATATTTATTCTTTCCCATCTATTTTGGGTGATATAGACGAGTACCTTTTTGCAGAAGGAAATCATTTAGATTTGTATAAAAAACTCGGCGCACACGTTATGGAAATTAACGGAGTGAAAGGTGTCGGTTTTTCTGTGTGGGCACCTAATGCAAAACGTGTTTCCGTTGTCGGCGGTTTTAATAATTGGGATGGTCGTGTCAACGTTATGCGCAAACATTATAACTGCGGTGTGTGGGATATTTTTATTCCGAATATCGGCGAAGGTGAACTCTATAAGTATGAAATAAAAACGCATGAAGGATACATCTTAACGAAGAGTGATCCGATGGCGTTTTATTCGGAAGTTCGCCCAAAAACAGCATCTATTGTTTATGACTTAAATCACTATACATGGAATGATAATGACTGGATGCAATATCGTGCTTCGTATAACAGTTTTGACAGACCGATGAGTATCTATGAAGTACATGCCGGTTCTTGGCGCAGAAAAGGTAAAGACGGATGTGAATTTTTGACTTATCGCGAGTTAGCGGATACGTTGGTTCCATACGTTATGAATATGGGATTTACTCACGTTGAATTTTTACCGTTATGCGAACATCCGTTAGATGCATCTTGGGGCTATCAGGTAACAGGGCTTTTTGCTCCGACCTCTCGTTTCGGCACACCGGATGATTTTCGTTATATGATTGATAAATTTCACCAGGCTAATATCGGGGTGATTATGGATTGGGTTCCGGCACACTTCCCGAAAGACGGTCACGGGTTGGTTGAATTTGACGGAACACATTTGTATGAGCATGCAGACCCGCGTAAAGGCGAGCATAAAGACTGGGGTACAAAAATTTATAACTACGGGCGTACCGAGGTTAGCAATGTTTTATGTTGCAGTGCTTTGTACTGGCTTAAAGAATATCATATTGACGGCTTAAGAGTTGATGCGGTTGCTTCTATGCTCTATCTTGACTATTCTCGTAAAAACGGCGAGTGGATACCGAACATTTACGGCGGTAATGAAAACTTGGAGGCAATCGCCTTTTTACGTAAGATGAATGAACTTTGCTACGGTACATGTCCGGGAACATTAACTTGTGCAGAAGAATCTACGGCATGGCCGATGGTATCTCGTCCGACTTCCATGGGTGGTTTAGGTTTCGGTTATAAATGGAATATGGGTTGGATGAATGATACCTTAACCTATATCAGCAAAGATGCGGTTTATCGTAAATACGAACATGGTAAATTAACTTTCGGTTTGCTGTATGCCTTCAATGAAAATTTTATCTTACCAATTTCGCATGATGAGGTGGTGCATGGTAAAGGTTCCATGCTTTCCAAAATGCCGGGTGATGAGTGGCAAAAGTTTGCAAACTTGCGTGCATACTATGGCTTTATGTGGACACATCCGGGTAAAAAACTTTTGTTTATGGGTTGTGAATTCGGACAAGATTGGGAGTGGAATTCTTCTGAAAGTTTGAGATGGCATTTGTTGCAATATCCGATGTATAAAGGTGCGCAAAATTGTGTCAGAGATTTGAACCTGATGTACAGAGGTAATTCTTGTTTCTATGAAGAAGATTTTGACTATAAAGGTTTTGAGTGGATTGACCATGCCAATGCAGATGACAGCGTTATTTCTTATATTCGCCGCGGACATGATTACAATAATTATATGATTGTGGTTTGTAACTTTACACCGGTGGTCAGACATGACTTTAAGCTCGGCGTGCCGGATAGCGGTGCATACCAAGAAATTTTTAACAGTGATGATAAAAATTATTGGGGAAGCGGTGTTAAAAATGAGGGCGAACTTTATGCCAATGATGAAAGTATTTGCGGACGTCCGCATTCCATAACGCTGACTTTGCCGCCACTTTCAACGATTGTGCTGAAACACATCAGATACTAATTTTTATTGAAGGGGTTATATATGCCGGATATTAAAGTTTGGGACGGAAGAGCGTATCCGCTGGGAGCAACACCTGATGAATGGGGCGTTAATTTTGCGCTGTTTTCGGCAGGTGCGTTACGAGTGGAATTATGTCTGTTTGATAAAATGGGTATTAAAGAAACTGCTCGTTTTGAAATGGCTGTCCGTGAAAATAATATCTGGCATATTTATCTTGAAGGCGTAAAACCGGGACAAGCGTACGGATATCGTGTTTACGGTCCGTATGATCCGGCGAAAGGAAAAAGATTTAACCCGAATAAATTACTGTTAGACCCGTATGCCAAAAAAACTGTCGGCAGGCTTATTCGTCATAAAGCTTTATACGGTTATGATGTGGATAGTCCCGATAAAGACTTATCTTTTTCAACACTGGACAGTGCGCCTTATGTGCCGAAGTCAGTGGTTGTCGGCGATAGTGATTTTGATTGGGGTAATGATGTACCGCCACAAGTTGATGCCTCTAAGACAGTTTTTTATGAGTTGCACGTTAAAGGCTTTACGAAGCTGCACCCGAAAGTTGAAGATGCAAAACGTGGTAAGTTTGTCGGCTTGGCAACGCATAGTATAGTCGGTTACCTAAAGTGGCTCGGTGTTACTTCGGTTGAGTTAATGCCGGTTAATGCGTTTATGTCGGATCGTCGTGAAGGAATACGCAAAAACTATTGGGGGTACGAAACCTTAAGTTTCTTTGCTTTTGAACCGAGCTATCTTATCGGCGATAATCCGGATGACTTCAAGGCTATGGTTAAACGGTTTCATGAGAGCGGTCTGGAAGTTATTTTGGATATGGTTTATAATCATACCTTGGAAGGAAATCATTTAGGACCGACACTTTGCTACCGCGGTATTGATAATGAAAGTTATTATACATTAGACGGAACGAATAAGCGATATTACTATGACAGCACCGGTTGCGGCGCATCATTTAATCTGCAGAATCCATACGTGTTAACGTTGGTTATGGACTCTTTACGCTATATGGTTGAAGAAATGCATGTTGACGGGTTCAGGCTTGATTTGGCTACATCATTGGCACGTGTTAAGCAAGAATTTAATCAGGGTAGCGGGTTCTTGATGTCTATGCGACAAGACGAAGTTTTGCAGATGATTAAAATGGTGGCTGAGCCATGGGATGTCGGTATCGGCGGATATCAGTTAGGAGCTTTCCCGCCGGGATGTATGGAATGGAATGACAGATACCGTGATGTGGTCAGGAGATTTTGGCGCGGGGATGACAGACAGGTCGGAGAATTGGCCAGCCGAATTTCCGGTTCCAGTGATATTTTCGGACCAAGCAAACGAACAATATGGAGTTCGGTTAATTATCTTTCCGTGCATGACGGTATGACGTTGAATGATTTGACATGTTATAACCATAAGCATAACCAAGCAAACGGCGAAGATAATAATGACGGAACGGATGCCAACTGGAGTTATAATTCCGGTTTTGAAGGTATGAGTACCGATAAACAGATTTTAGAAAATCGTAAATTACGGCGCAGAGCAATGGCTGCAACATTGTTCCTTTCTTTCGGTACACCGATTATGTTGGCCGGTGATGAATTTGATAATACACAGTTTGGTAACAATAATGCTTATTGTCAGGATAATGTTATTTCCTATTTGGTATGGGAAGCTATTACCGCTGAGAAAATCAGCAATATTCGCTACATTAAAAATCTTATAAAATTGCGGCGTAAGATGGGCATTTTCAGCCGTAAAAATTTCTTCTCGGGTGCTGTTATTGACCAGAAGCAGGGTATTAAAGATTTGGCGTGGTTTACGGAAAAAGGAACGGAATTTTCGCAAAGTGATTGGTCACAGAATAACAGACGCGCGTTGTCTTATATAGTGGCGGCTCATGAGAAGATGTTTATGGTTATCCTGAATGCCAACAGTAGTGATACTAAGTGGAAATTACCGGCATTAAGAAAATCTTATAAATGGAATTTGCTTTTAGACAGTTCTGAAAACTTTGAAGAAACAGCAGTGGTTTCCGGTGCGGAAATATGGGTGCCGGCATGGTCTGTTTTGTGTTTTGAAATTAAAAAGTAGGAGGTTGCTATGTCCGAATTGATTAAAACTTTAGCGGAAAAATTAAACATCAGCACCACATATACATATATGGCCGGCGGCGGTGTGAAAGAATGCACGGCATCTGATGATTTACTGCGCTTTTTAATAGAAGATATGGGATATAGTGCCAAGAGTGATGAAGATATTGAAAAATCTTTGGAACGTTTGGAAAAAAGACGTTGGCAAAAAGCGATGGATGCAATTTATGTTTGTCGGGAAAATAAGCTCTGTTTTGATATCGTTTTACGAGAAGAAGAAATCGGCAGTAATGTTGATGTTTTTTACAGCAAAGAGGGGCAGGAAGATTTTTTAAAATTAAATGTAGAGTTTAAGCCTGCTGAGAAAAAACAAGACGGACATAGTGCTTATGTTCGGTTGGAAGCAAAAATTCTTAACAAACTTAAGCCGGATTATTATGAGCTTAAGGTTAAGACCATTAAGGGAGAATATCATTCGGTTTTAGCGGTTGCGCCGTTACAATGTTATGCTTTGGATAAAAAAGGAAAAGAAAAATTATTCGGATTTGCCATGCAACTTTACTCATTAAAGAGCAAGCATAACTGGGGTGTCGGTGATTTTTCGGATTTGAAACAGGCAGTAGAATTATTGGCAGATAGCGGTGGTGATGTTATCGGGCTTAATCCGCTTAATGTGTTGCTTAATGATTATCCGGAGGCGGCCAGTCCGTATGCCTCTATCAGCCGGTTATTCTTAAATCCGATATATATTGATGTGGAAAATGTTCCGGAATACCAAAAAGGGGATAAAAATGTTGCTGCCGTTAATGCCGCTAAGGCAAAAGAAAATATTGATTATACGGCAGTTTATAACCTTAAGATTAAAGCATTGCGTGCTATTTATGAGCGCTTTATCAATAAAGGTAATACGGCGTATGCCAAAGAATTTGCGGAATTTAAGGATAAAGACGAGGGAGATTTGCAGCGCTTGGCTGTGTTTCAAGCAATTGCACATGAGCGCTTTTTAAGAGGCGGTCGGTTTGATAAAGCAGAAGAAATTGAACTCGGCTCAGCGTTGGGGAGCGGTGTTAATGCGTTTGCCAAAGCGCATGAAAAAGAAGTTGATTTCTTTAAGTTTTTGCAGTTTGAAGCGGACAGACAATTACGTTTGGTTAAAAAAGAGATAGATAAGCGTAAACTTGTTATCGGTCTTTATCGGGATTTGCCGGTCGGTGTTTCTAAAGACAGTGCCGAAGTTTGGAGTGATCGATATTTATATATTCAGCGTTCCGGTGCGGGTGCTCCGCCGGATAATTATTTTCCGACAGGTCAAAAATGGGGATTAGGAGCGTTTAATCCGCGGGAATTAAAAGAGCGGTGTTATAAGCCTTTTATACGTATTTTGCGGGCGAATATGAAATATGCCGGTGCAGTCAGAATTGATCATATTATGGGGCTTTCACGTTTATTTATTATTCCGGATGACGGTCAGGAAGGAACATATATACGCTATAATGCCGAGGATATGATGAATATTTTAGCCTTGGAAAGTTATTTGAATAAATGTGTGGTTGTCGGTGAGTGTATCGGTAATGTGGAAGCCGGTTATACCGAATCTTTATTAAAACGCGGTATATATCTCTTAGGTGTGCTATGGAGCGAAAGAAAAGATGAAAACGGAACCATGGAAACGCCTGATGAATATGAAGAAAAATATTTTGCTTCCGTCGGTACGCATGATATGCCGCCACTTAAAGCATGGTGGTTTGGCAGAGAAATAGATACAATGCACCGCTTGGGGCTTTATACGGATGAAGAAATGCGTCGTGCTTACCACTGGCGCGAGCATGAACGTCGCTTGCTTTTAGATACATTAGATAGAGAAGGTGTGTGGCCGAAAGATAATTTACGACACGGCGATTATATGTACGGCGAAAATTATCCGGAAGGGATGGATGAGGCTGTGCATGCGTATATGGCTAAGACGAAAAGCGAGGTATTTATGCTCATGCCGGAAGATATTTTCCAATCCGAAAAAATCCAAAATCTGCCGGGAACGGATGTTGATAAATATCCGAATTGGCGCAGCAAACAGGTTATAGATTTGGAAGATATGAAAGACAGTAATGCCTATCAGCGTCATATCAATATTGTGAAGAAATATCGCTAATACCAGAGGATATTATGGCGAGCCGAGCGTTGAATCCTGAAAAAAATATTTTTAGTATTTTAGATGCGCTTTTTTTTGCGGTGTTGCTGACACTTATTGCCGGTATCGGTTTGGTTTGTTTTAATATTGTATATCCTGAAGGTGATGTGATGGAACACCTGTATGCTTCTTTTATGGTGGCAAGCGGGAAGGTTCCTTACATAGATTTTTTTGAGCATCATCACCCGTTATTGTGGTATGTATCCATACCGCTTGTTTACCTTTGGGAGCGAAATGTTGAAATTATCGGTTGGGCAGATTTTATGACGTTTTGCTTCTTTTTATGGGGGCTTTATTTTGTTTATCGCACAGTAACGGATTTCTTGAGTAATCGTACGGCGGCACTTGTTACATTAATTTACATATTGTTGCCGAACATCTATATCTATTATATTTATTTTAAGCCGGATAATTGGATGATTCCGATGCTTTCTTGCGGGGTGTATTACTACTTTTCTTATCTTAAAGAAAAAAAGCGCAAGAGCTTAATTATATCTTACTTGGCATTTTTTACGGCATTTTTATTCAGCCAAAAAGCGCTGTTGTATTTTCCTGTTATCGGGTTGATTTCAATTTATGATATATGGCGAAAAAATATTGCCGTCAAAGACTTTGTAACGGCTTTAATCTTACCGATTATTTTATCAGTGAGCGGTTTGGGGTATTTTTATTTTGCGGGCGGTTTAAGGGAATATTTTTATTTGAACTTCCTGTTTAACGGCAAGATGATTGATTTTATCGGCGAGAGCGGAATTTCCCGGCCGTTTTATATGGGGCGTATTATTATCGGGATAGCCTTATTTTTTTCGGTTATTTGTTTTAAATCAGAAAGCAGGTATTTTCGTTTTTATTGTTGGTTGTTTTGGTTGGTTGTTTTACAGAGGGCTTTCTATTTTTCACCGCATATTTACTACTGGTATGAGGCTTATTATTTCGCTTTACCGATAGCAGTTACCGGCTTGTTTTCGTTGGTTAAAAATATGCGCATATTGTTGTATGCTTTAGCGGTGGAAACGCTTTTTTATGCCGGATGTTTGGGGCATGATATATATTCTGATGCGTTTTATAAACCCAAACGCATTATTCCGATAACACAGGAATTTGTTATCAATAATATGACACCGTGTGATACTTTTGTCGGCTTTAATGGGGGAACACTCAGTTTGTTTAATCCGCATGAAACGTATTATTGGTTTTTGTTAGGTGAAGTTGATGTGTATGGAGAAAAGGCAGGACTGCATGCGGTTGAGGATATCAATAAAATTATTTTAGAAAAATTGCCTAAGCTTATTTATGTGGATGATGTTTATGAACGCTTTAACAAAGATAAAACAATTATTCATCAGCCGAATATAAAAGTTCTTGAAAAGTATTACAGACCGACGATTTATGCCTCTGATGCGGCGGGATTTGATTTTAGCAAAATGGAAGAGAAGAAAAATCATTTTAAACTNNTTTAAAAGAGGAATTTGGATATTAAAATCAGAATATCGTTTAAAGGGAAAGTGTCAAAAAACTGACGAGGGGTGGAAATATGTCAGAATCTAAAGCAATTTTATTTAAGGCAAAGGAGCTGTTTTTTAAGTACGGAATAGGTGGGGCGCTTATTGTTGAGCTTATTTTTACGGCCGTATTTTATTCTTTGATTGCCGCGTATCTGCCGACACAAAACGGGGATAATATTGAGCATATTCATTCAAGTTTTTTAATTACTTTGGGACAGGTGCCGTATCGTGATTTTTTCCAGCATCATAATCCGTTGTTGTGGTATATGTTTGCTCCGCTTGCCAAACTTTTTGCATACAACACGGTTATTGCGGAAGTGGCGTGTTTTGTTTCGTTTTTATTTTTCTTAAAGTCATTGGTTTATTTATACAGAATTGTCAGTGAATTTTTAGGTGATAAATTATGGGGTTTGGCGGCAGCGGCGGCGGTCAGCGTGCCGGGGGCTAAACTTTATGCGGTTGATTTAAGACCGGATAACTATATGGTGTTGGCTTTGATGGGGGGAATATATTATTACTTTTCTTATCTTAAAGCCAAAAAAAGTTCTCATTTAACGATTGCTTTTTTGTGGTTTTTTATTGCATTTATGTTTGCGCAAAAAGCAATATTTCCTTTGGCTCTTTTGGGTGTTACCGGACTTTATTTTTGGTATAAAAAAGAAATTGCCAGTAAAGATTTGGGAAAGGCACTGATTTTACCTGTTATCGGTTCTTTATCGTTTTTGTTTTATCTTTATCACTATGGGATGATAAAACTTTACTATGTTTCAAACTATACGTTTAATCTTAATCTTGTTGCCGGATTTGAGATGAACCGCGTGGTTGATATGCCGAAATATATGGTGGCTATTTGCTGTGTTGCATGGGCTGGTGTGTTTAGTGCGCTTGTTATTAAAAATAAATATCTTAAAGTATTGGCTTTTATGTTTGTGTGTGAGTTTTTTCAAAGAATGTTTTATTTTTCGCCATATTCTTATTATTATTGGTTGATGATTTATTTTGGTGTTTTGTGCGGTGTGCCGTGGTTATACCGTCTTAATAATCATAATCGGTTGGTTATAACTTCCGTTACATTTGTTTTATTTTATGTTTTAATCGGTGCGGCAAATATCTATTATGAATTTTATAAAGCAGGTGATCACAAAAAATATTTGCCGGATTTTGTAACACGGCAGATTACCCCTTGTGATTATGTGTTTAACGGCGACGGGATGATGTACAATATTTTTGCAAAGGATCCGGCTTATTATTGGCAACTTTTGGGGCAGCTTGATGTTATCGGCGAGCAAACGGGTATTCATCCGAAGCCGGATATCAATGCGCTTATTAAAAAGTATAAACCGAAGTTTGTTTTCGGGAAAAATTATTTTAATAAATTTTCTGCGGAAAGCGGTAAGCGGCGAATCGTCCATTATGTTGATGAAGATTTGCTTAATCAGTATTATGAGCCGACACCGTTTTATCCGGTATATCAGTTAAAAGCACAATATGATCAAAGAAAATGTCGGAAAAATTTATTAAGCGGCGAGTGGTCTTACGCATATTAAGTAACTTTTAAATAAAATAGGTTATGATTTTTTCATAAATGTTTAGGAGAGTAGTTATGGCTGAAGCAAAACAAAGAAGTGGTATTTTTAAGTTTTTTTACGTGATATTAAGTGTTATCACTTTTCCGATATTTGCAGTCTTTTTTATTTTGCGACACCCATTATGGATATTGTTTATTTTGCTTATTTTGGCCGGCGGGGCATACTATTATCCTATCAGCCAAGAAGGAATTAAGCCCGATGAAGTTATTGCCTGGTATCAAAAAAAATACAGTGATGTTAAAATAGAAGTTGTTAATAAGGCAATAGAAAGCGGAACAACGGATTATTTGCCCAAAGCGGTTTTAGATGATGTGAAAAAAATTGAAGCAGATGCCAAGGAGGCACAAATGCCTAAAGGCGAAAATTATAATGACAAAATTGTGCGTGACAGTAAAGGCGAAGAAACAAAAATCATGATTAAAAAACGCGGTGGTTTTAAGAAGAAAAATGAGGCAAAAGAAGAAATTAAGTCCGAAGAAACAGATAATAAAAACGAGAGTGAAGTTGAGGTTTTAACAGATGGCGTTGCGCAAACAGGCGGACTTTCCGCTTTGTTAAAGAGCGAAGAAGAAGCTGCTGAAGAAAATTCGGAAGATGAAATTAAAGAAGTCGGCGAATCCGTAAAAGACGTTGCAAATGAGCCGGAAAGTAAACCCGTTATGCCGGTTGTCGTACCGGAAAGTCCGGTTGTGCCGGAGCCTAAAGCAGAGCCGGAAAAGCCGGTCATACCAATGCCTGCTTCAGAGCAAAAGAAACCGGCAGCAAATGATGATGATTTGGAATTAGATTTATTCTGATTTAGCTTTAATTTTTTGTTGTAATTTTTTTAAGACGTAGAGCCTTAATGCTGAAGAAAGGTTTGCGGTTTGGCGTGTGCTGTCAACTTCGGTTATCAATTCATTTAAGGGGATATTTTCTTCTTTAGCAATATCTGTGAGCGCTTGGTAGAATTCTTCTTCTAAAGAGATGCTGGTGGCATGTCTTTTGGCAATGATAACCGAAAATTTTTTCATTATTTCTTTTTCCTAAAACTGTCAAAAGAAATGATTTGTGCGGTTTCTCCGGAAACTTTCCTTTCCGGCTCAATGTCATCTAAGCTATGTGCATCACCGTTTTCATAGAAAGAAAAGCTTAGTCCGAATTTGGCATACGGGTCGGCAAAATAGGTGATGGCATCAAAAGGAATCGTTAAAGTTTGCGGACGGCCGCCAAAACTCAGCTCAACGGAAAACGAATCTTTGTTAACGACTAAGTTGGCATATTGGTGCTGTAAAACAATGGTCATACTTTCCGGATATTGAATTTTTAAATCCCGCGGAACAACCGTATTAGGGTGGTTGGTCTTAAAAGTGATGTAAAAATGGTTTTCACCGGGGAGCCCTTGAGTTTCTGCAATTTTTAAGGCTTCAATTACAACCTGTTTGAGCGATTTTTCAATCAACTTATCATAATTTATTTCATTAACAAAATCTGTCATTTTTTCTTCGTATCCTTTAAATTAAATGAGCCGTTCTGTTGCTGGGCGGCTCCTTCCCCACTTTATGCTAACCATAGCTTAAAGAATTTAGCTTTGTTGCTTTGGCTTAAGCAGCTACGGCAACAGGTGCAAAATTATCATTTGCGTTTATTTGATTTGAACCGATAACGGTGGTATCTTGCCGAATACAGCACACATATCTTTACTATACACTGTCAAACCTATTTCGCCCCCTTAAAAATTTTGGTGGAGGCGCCGAGTACCGCCCTCGGGTCCAATATATCTATTTCATACGGCTTTTCGTATCATAGTCTTTGCAAGCAAAAACTGTATTCAGTATAACGTTTTTTTTCAAAATTTCAAGAATAAAGATTTTACTATTTTTTTTGTTTTAAATGGTTTTATTTAAACTATTCTTTAGTAATCAGCGGTGTATGGTAATGTATATTAAATTATTTGCAGAGGGAAGAATGAACGAAGTCGTAACACAACCGCTCCTTTTGAATAAAAAAAGCCGTTCCAGCAGATTTTCCAGTTGGTCGGGTAATGGTAATTCATTTAGAGATAAAATCTCTCGGAGTATTTATATCTTCTTGTTGTTTGCTATGGATTTTATTATGTTTATTTATTCCATCAACGGCAGGTTGATTGAAAACGGCAAGGTTAATCAAGCTGTTTTGGTTATTTTGGGCGCAATATTTGCAGTATCTCTGGTCCTTATTTTGTTGCTGTCTTTTTCTAAAATTGCGCAAAATGTACTTTGTGCGCTTGTCACGATGTTGGTTACAATAATGTTTTTTTACCAATTCGGGATGGGTGATGTTGATAATTTTTTAGAGGTTTGGCTTAATAAACATGCAAGGTGGTTATCATTTTTATGTATTTGTCCTTCGCCATGGATTATCGGGTTTATTTTAGGACTTTTGGTTTTCTTTGCTTTCTTATATTCCGATGCGATTTTGTTTGTTATGCTTATCTTTCTTTTTTCTGCCGCTATCGGGGTGCATAAAAATGAGTCATTGGCACCGGCAAAAACGGAGTATCAGGAAGTTAAGAAGTTGCCACCGAATGTCGGCTTAGGCAGAGACAGTAATATTGTTTATCTGATCGCGCCAAAATTGCCGTCGTATCAATTCTTAAACAGTATCAGGGATGTTAATTTCAGAGAATTGCGTGATTTGATTATCGGTTTTTATGTGGTCAACGGGTTTGAAGTTTATCCGAATGCTTTTGTGCAAAAAAATGACTCCATGAGTAACATTATTGATATTCTAAATCAGGTTAATTATAACAGTACGACCAGTGCTAATCGCGGTTATGCCGAGTTTCTTAATGATTGGAATTTTATACATGGCGGAATTGATTATATCAGTTTGGAAGAAAACCAGCTTTATGACTATTTAAGAAACAGCGGTTTCGGCGTTAGTATGTATGCCATGCCCGGTTTTGATTTTTGCTTAAAAAGCGGTGATTTTTATACCGACAGATGTGTGGTTAAAGGTTATAAAAATGTATCTGTTTATGATGAAAAAGCAACATTGGAACAAAATGTCAATGCCTTATTGGGTGAGTGGATTTTAAGCCTTAAAAGCCGGGATTTCCGTTCATTTGCGAGATCGTTTATCAATACTTCGCCGCTGAAAAATATGAAAGTTCTTTCGGAAAACAGACGTGTTTCCATTGAGGGGGCCGCATCTATTTTTGAACGTTTGTCCGGCGATTTTAAGCGCGATAAAAACGGGCAGGTGTATTTGACTTATGTTGATTTACCTTCGGATATTTATATTTATGATGAATATTGTAATATTAAACCGCGTAAAGAATGGGTTGCCTTAAAAGATAATTCTCTTTACACCGGAAGCCTTGATGATAAGCGCAAAGCCTATGTTGACCAGGCAAAATGCTTAATCGGTAAGATGCAGGAATATATGGAAGATATTTATAAGAGCGGAAAAGCCGATCGTACGGATATTTTTGTACAAGGTATCAGTCCGATACGCGAATTGGCCGGTGTCGTCGGGGATAAGTATAACAGATTTGTATCGGAAAATTTGGTTAATTTAGGTATCAGAAAAGGAAAGAAGCCGAAATTCCTTATCAATGCCAATGTATGTTTGGCCAGCGATTTTACAAAAACTTTGATACGTTATCAAGATTATTGCTATTCGGTTGATAATATGAAAAATTATTCTCCGGAAGAGGCGCTAAACTTAAAGAAGAATCTGGTTAATAATTCCGTTATTCGCGGTAGCAAAATTTCAAATATTGCGGCAAATTATCGTGACTGGTACGATTTATATAGGGCAAACAGTACTTCTTATCAAAAGCGTCAGCAACAACTTAAAGCTGAGCAGGAAGCGCGATTGAAACGCGAAGCACAAGGACGCCAAAAGAAGGAAGGTGTATCTGCAGGAAATGCTGAAGGTGCAGATGTATCAAAGCAGAAAAAGCTATATGAAGAAAATATTTTTGAGCCGACAGATGATTTTGTTACAGATGAGAGCGAAGATGAAAGTGCTGTTGATGTCAAAGAAATCAGTTTGCCGGTAGCTGTTATGCCGGCGGATACATCTGCTGAAAAAGAAAAAACTGCCCCCGTCAATGCGGAGGAAAACAGCGAATCGGCTAAGAAAAATTCGGTAGAAACACAAGAGGTGAAGCCACAAGAAACAGTTGCACAGAATGTGGAACAGCAAGAACAAAAGACAGCATCTCAAGTGCCTGAGGTAAAGATATCTGAACCGGAGGCACAAGAGGAGGTTACGGATAAAACGGAAGATACTACTGTCAATGAGGTACCGGCTGCTGTTGAGAAAGTTGTTGAGCCGGAAGTTAA
>DEKL01000029.1:24994-28525 GCA_002353835.1 Alphaproteobacteria bacterium UBA2723 | reverse complement strand
CCGAGCCGGCAGTTGCCGAGGTTTTCGCTGTTGAAGAAGAAAAAGTTGTGACAGAGCCGGAAGTTAAGGAAGTCCCGGTTATTGAGGAACAAAATAATGCCGAGCCGGTAGTTGAAGGACAAAAGGTTATGAACGAGCCGGCGGTTGCCGAGGTTCCCGCTGTTGAAGAACAAAAGGTGGTTACCGAGCCGGAAGTCGCTGATGGTTCCGTTACCGAAGAACAGAAAACAGCAGAGCCTGTTGTTACTGATGAAAAGACCGAAGAAGCCGGTGAACTTGAACTATTTTAAATAAAACGGTTAATTAGTGATTAAATGCTTGTCAGCTCTTAAAAAACGTGCTAACTCATATTTATTCGGTTGTATGAGATAAGCAGAGTTTTGATGTTTTTGAATAAGTATATTAAGAATAAACGGGCAAAGACAGCATTTTGGATATTGGCTGTCATGTTGCTGTTGTCTTTGTTTTCTGAGATTATAGCCAATGATAAACCGATTATTTTGAAATATCAGGGAGAGTATTTCTTTCCGGTCGCTAAAGTCTATACTGATGCCAGATTTGGTGGTGATTTTCCGACAGAGGCAAATTATAAGGATAGTTTTATTCGCGAAAATATTGAAGAAAACGGTTATATGATTATGCCCCCGATAGAATTTTCTTTTAATACGGTAGATTATGAATTAAATGAGCCATTTCCGGCACCGCCTTCTTTTCGCCATTTGTTGGGAACAGATGAGGAAGGGCGAGATATTGCGGCGCGGCTTTTGTACGGGTTAAGGTTGTCGTTCGGGTTTGCTTTTCTTTTAACGTTATTCTCTTCTGTTTTGGGTATATTCATCGGGGCAGTGCAAGGTTATTTCGGCGGTAAGACGGATATTATTTTACAGCGTGTTATTGAAATTTGGGATTCTATGCCGCAGATGTTTGTTTTGATTATTATTGCCAGCGTTTTTGTACCATCATTTTTAACGTTATTGCTGATATTGTTGCTTTTTTCATGGACGGAATTAACCGGATTGGTCAGAGCAGAGTTTTTACGGGCGCGAAATTTTGAGTATGTTAAGGCGGCAAAGGCTATCGGGGTTAGTAATTTCAGAATTATGTGGCGGCATATTTTGCCCAATGCTTTGGTAACAACGGTTACCTTCGTGCCGTTCATTTTGGCCGGCGGGATTGTGGCATTAACGGCACTTGATTTTTTAGGGTTAGGTTTGGGGCAGGATTATCCTTCATTGGGTGATTTGGTTCGTCAGGGAAAAGATAATTTACAGGCACCGTGGATAGGTTTGAGCATTTTCTTTGTGCTTTCGGCAATGTTGACTATGTTGATTTTTATCGGCGAGGGTGTTCGTGATGCGATGGATAAGAGGAAAAGATAATGGATGTACCGGTGCTAGATGTTAAGAGTTTGAATGTCCGCTTTATCCGTGAAGACGGTGGTTTGTTTTCTGCCGTCTATAACAGTAATTTTGAACTTCATGCCGGTGAGGTTTTAGCTATTGTCGGCGAATCCGGCTCCGGAAAATCTGTTACGGCGCTTTCTTTGATGGGATTGATTGATTCCAGAAAAGTCCTTTATAAAAGCACAAATTCCATCATGTTTGGCGGACGTGAATTGACGGCACTCTCCGAAGAGGAGTGGCAAGAGGTGCGCGGAAATGAAATCAGTATGATTTTTCAAGAGCCGATGAGCTCACTTAATCCGCTGATTAAAGTGGGAGAACAAATTGCCGAGGTTATTCGCGTTCATAAAAATGTTTCTAAAAAAAGAGCTGTTGCCAGAACACGTTATTTGTTGCGCTTGGTGGGTATTGAAAATGCCGAAGAAAGAATGAACGCATATCCGTTTGAGCTTTCCGGCGGGCAAAGACAGCGTGTGATGATTGCGATGGCAGTTGCCAATAATCCGAAAATTTTAATTGCAGATGAGCCGACAACCGCTTTGGATGTTACCGTACAAAAGCAGATTTTGGAGCTTATATTAAAGCTTAAAAATAAGCTTAATATGGCGGTTATTTTTATTTCACATGATTTGAATGTGGTTAAGAAAATTGCTAATCGTGTTATTGTTATGCGTGCTGGTGTTATTGTGGAACAGGGAAGTGTCGGCAATATCTTTAATGCACCGTCGCATCCTTATACCAAGGAATTGCTATCGGCTTTTGCCAAAACATCTTCCGAACGTGATTTTATTGCCAGAAAGGTATTGGAAGCACGGAATATATCGGTCACTTTCCCTTTAAAGAAAAACTTTTTCGGAAAAGTTATTAAAGAAGTCAATGCAGTCAAAAGAGTTTCTTTATCGCTTTATGAGGGAAAAACACTCGGTTTGGTCGGAGAATCCGGCTCGGGTAAGACAACGCTCGGTATGTGCTTGGCTGATTTGATAGATTATAAGGGAGAGATTTTAACTTCCAAATCCGTGCATATCCAAAATGAAAAAGACTTCAGAAAAAGTAGATGAACAGTTAACAAATAAACTTAAAAACCTTTTAGCAAAAGTTAATTTTAAACCATATACTCCATTAAGCTCAAATGATAAAAGAATTTTAAATACTTTTGCAATGAAACAATTTAATGATCTTTCAAATGAAGAACCTACAAGATATTTACAATCAAATATCAATGATTATTATACTCAACCCCTTTTCTTAGATTATCCTCTTTTTAGAACTAATTACTTTGGTGCTCAAATTGGTCTTATTGCAAGACTTGCTTTTACTCCTCAAAATGGATTATTNNAATCCGCGTTTGAAGATATACGAAATTGTCGGTGAAGGTATTAAGGTACATTTTCCGGAACTGAGAGAAACTGAAATTAAAGAGCGCGTGCAGAAAGTTTTAAATGATGTCGGGCTTACCGATAGAGATATTCTTAATCTTTACCCACATGAATTTTCCGGCGGACAAAGACAACGTATTGCTATTGCCAGAGCATTAGCGATAGAACCTAAGGTCATAATTTTAGACGAGCCGACTTCAGCTTTGGATGTTACGGTGCAAGCGGAAATTATTAAGCTTTTAAAACAAATTCAAAAGAATACGGGAATCGCTTATTTGTTTATTTCTCATGATATGCGGGCGGTACGTGCCATTTCGCACGAGGTAGCAGTGATGCGTCAGGGAGAAATTGTTGAGCGCGGTAGTGCGGATGATATCTTTTTACATCCGGAAACGGATTATACAAGAGAATTGATTAGAGCGGCAATGAGTTAAATTAAGAGAGGAAATTATGATTGTTTTTTTGACAGCTGTACTTGCTTTAATTTTAGGTTACGTGATTTACGGTAAAATTGTTGAGAAAAATTTTGCTATAAATGAAAAGGCGGTAACGCCGGCAATAGCCAAATGTGATAATGTGGATTTTATGGTTTTACCGACATGGCGCGTTTTTCTGATACAATTTTTAAATATTGCCGGTTTGGGGCCGGTATTCGGGGCAATTTTAGGGGCTTTGTACGGTCCGGTTGCTTTGTTATGGATTGTTTTAGGTTCTATTTTTGCCGGCGGTGTGCATGATTATATGGCAGG
>DEKL01000029.1:189-24988 GCA_002353835.1 Alphaproteobacteria bacterium UBA2723 | reverse complement strand
GGAATGATTTCCGTTAGAAACGGTGGGCAATCTTTGGTGCCGCTGGTTGAAAAATATTTAGGCTCTCGGATTAAGACAGTCTTTCTTGTTTTTATGGTGCTGTTTTTGTTGCTGTTGGGGTCTGTTTTTGCTATGAGCCCGGCGCATATGCTGGCTAATTTATCTGGTACAGATTTTTTGTGGTGGATTGTTGCTATATTCAGCTATTACTTTTTGGCAACTTTGTTGCCGATTGATAAAATTATCGGGCGATTTTATCCTTTGTTTGCTTTGTTGCTCATTGTTGTTACCGTGGCTTTGATGGCCTTTTTATCTATGAGTGGGAACGAGTTTTATCCGGAATTGACGCTTGCAAATCTGCACCCTAAAAAATTGCCGATTTTTCCGTTGATGTTTGTGACAATTGCTTGCGGAGCAATAAGCGGTTTTCATGCAACACAATCACCACTGATGGCGCGTTGTTTGGCTAATGAAAAATACGGACGCTCTATATTCTACGGAGCAATGATAACAGAGGGTATTGTTGCTTTGATATGGGCAACTCTCGGTATGGCATTTTATCAGGGAAGCGAGGGGTTAAATAATGTTATTGTGACAAGTGGTCCGGGCGGTGTGATTTCTGACGTGGCAACCGGTTATTTAGGACACTGGGGTGGTATGTTGGCAATTTTATCTGTGGTGTTGTTGTCAATTACTTCCGGCGATACAGCATTTCGTTCTGCACGTTTGACGATAGGCGATTACTGGGCTAAAGAAAATCTGGGGTTGAAAAAACGTCTGTTAATCAGCGTTGTCGTTTTATCCGGTGGTATTGCTATGAGCTTTTTTGATCTGACAACAGTTTGGACTTATTTCGGTTGGGCTAATCAGTGTTTAGCAACAATTACTTTGTGGATGGCAACATTTTATCTTTACAGAGAAAAAAGGAATTTTTGGATAACATTGTTGCCGGCAGGCTTTATGACATCAGTTTGTGTGACGTATATTATGTATGATAAGATAGGATTTCGCTTGGCGCATGATTGGTCTGTCTTAACCGGAACTGCGGTGGCATTATTGGCGGTTGGGTACTTTGTCTTTAAGCATAAAAAGTGAGATGCGCATGTAGTCTTCTTGCTCCGTAAACGTGCACTTTTTGTGCGCGTTAACTTCGCTTCGGTCAAGCCAGTTGTAACGGTTGTTTTGGTTGCCTTACGGCAAGTTACAACCTAACAACTGCTATAGCTTTCGGTAAAAAACGTTTACTAAACGTTTTTTATCCTGCAAGCCCCACTTTTGTGGGTTCGTGTCCCTTGTTTTTACTATGACCAAATAAAAAACACCCATAAAGGGTGCTTATTTATTTGGTGGCAGCGGCGGGACTCGAACCCACTGCCCACAGTTTAGGAAACTGTTGCTCTATCCTGATGAGCTACGCCGCCACTAAAATATTTGATACTCGGGAATGTTGTATTTTTCAAGATTTATTTTTTTGTTATTGATATAGGTCTTGCTCCGTAAACGTGCACTTGTTGTGCGCGTTAACTTCGCTTCGGTCAAGCCAGTTGTAACGGTTGTTTTGGTTGCCTTACGGCAAGTCACAACCTAACAACTGCTATAGCTTTCGATAAAAAACGTTTACTAAACGTTTTTTATCCTGCAAGCCGCCGCCACTGAGTATGTGATATCTTTTAATACTATATTTTTCAAGATTTATTTTTTCTAAGCAGATTTGTTGTTGATTTTTGATTTTCAATGTGCTAGTCCATACTTAATTGATAATTACTGGTATATAATTTTAAAATTTTTAGGTATGAAGAAAATTTCTTTATTTGATTCAACTGGTTGGTTTTTAACTATTTCAGTTGTTTTGTACCTCATTGCTTTGTGCGTGGGGATTGCAAGTGGTTGGTTTTCTTTGGTGCTGCTTTCGGTGGCATTTGTTTTGGCCTTGGTAGTTGTTATTGAGGCGGTGCGTGCTAAACGTTCTATCTACACGCTGTTGTTCAGATTCGGCATACTCTTTGTCTGCTGTTCCGGTATCTTTGAAAACCTCGGAATGAAGTATTTAGACGCTATTTGTACGTTTTTGAGCTTTATTTGCGTGCTTGTGCTTCTCGGGCGATTTATCTTTTATCTCAATAAATACGGTGTTCGTGATGCCGAAGCTCATTTAGATGATTGATAATGTTGCTTAAAGCAAATTTACCCCTTAAAATGACTGATGTCGTTTTGAGGGGATTTTTTTGTTCGTTTTTTGTTGCACGATTTTTGCAATTATGCTACTATAGTCTTGAAAGATGAGTTTAATCCTTTTTAAGGGAGTTTGTGTCATGGCAACGTTATCTGATGATTTTATCCGTTTTTTACAGACGAATTATCCTGATGACTATCGTTTGATACCGACAGGTGAAATTCCGGAGGCTTTAGCTAATTCCTTGATGTCTAAACACGCGAGAGATTACGCTATTTGGTGCCAAGTTCCCGAGTGGATTAAGAGCCGTTGTCACGATAAGTTACCGAAAGAGGTCTTAAACGGAAATGAAACGGTACAGGCATATATTTATAAAGAAGAAACAACAGCTAAGAAAGAAGAAAAAGATAATACCGAACTGATGAGTTACAGCGTAGAGTTGCTGGCTTTGGGTTATGCGCAGGATACTGTTTCTACCCTTATGCAGAATAGAGAAGAAAGAGAGCTTTTGTTGCTTGAATTTGGTGACGGTACTCTGACAGAAGAACAATTGGCCCGTTGGTTGGAAACGCGCTATAAAGATTTAGTAGCTATTAGAGATGACTGGAAGAAAAATCAGCCGGAAAAATATGCTCTTCACATGGCAAAGCTTTTGAGTAGAAATAAGAAACGTTTGGAAAGAGGCGGTCTTACGACTGATGAAAGAGCTGAAGTTGAAAAGAAAATTGCGGCTTTTGAACGTGAATTCAAGAAAACAGTCAGACGTTTGGAAAGCAGAGAATCGCGTCAAAATATGGTAGATTACTTGCGTGCTCAGCCGCAACAGGCTGCCTTAAGACATTTAACGCCTGATGTCTTAGCAGAATTAACAACTGCCATGAAAGATCAGGGGATTAAGATTGAAGAAGTTAAAGGTAATGCTCGTACGCGTGCGCTTTCCGGTTATGACAGCTTGACTGAAAGCTTAAAAATGGATTTTGCGCGGATGGAAAAAAATGAAGATATTTTCCGCGAGAGAACCAAACGCGATAAACAACATGCGGTTAGAATTAAAGCTCATGAAATTTTAGATAAACAAAATGAGGGAATAGCCAAAGTTGTTAAGATGCGTCACGTGGTAAAGCGTGAAACAGCTTAAAGCAATACTTATAAAAGAGAAGAGGGGAATTTCCCCTCTTTTTTATATGGCAACACAAGCATTTCCCTTATATTGCCATGATGTCACAATATTGTTTTTTAAGTAAAACTTGGTCTGACAATAATCGGTAATGTTCTCTCCTAAGAAATTACCATCGGGAATCATATCTCCGCCATAAGTGAACGGATAAAACATTTCATCTTCATCCATAAGACCGATACTGTTATAAAATTCCGGCTCCGGTAAGACTTGATTGTTTTTAAATGTGTAGGTTAAAATCTTATCGCCGTTGCTTAATTCTTTAATTTGGCTCGGTTTTCCCCAAGAAGCGATTAAAGCTTGTTCGGTTTTGCCGGTTTCCTTAATAAGTTTTTGCTCATATTTTTGCGGGGTGGCGCAAGCGCATAAGCATAAGGTTATCAAAAATACGATAAATTTCTGCATGATATCTTCTCCTTTTTTAAGAGAGATATGTTCTTTAATGCTTTTTTCAAGAGGGGTTATTTTTTCAGTTCACGGTCTCGGTTTACATAAAATGACAGCATAATGCCGAAACTGGTCATTACCGTTAAAATAACCGTGCCGCCGTAGCTGATTAACGGTAACGGAATACCAACCACCGGAAGAAGACCGGTTACCATGGCAATATTGATGAAAATGTATAAAAAGTAGTTGGTATTCAACCCTAAAATAACCATTTTTCCGAAATAATTACTGTTGTGAATGCGAAAGGCAAACCAATAACCGTAGCTGATTAAAATGAGGTTTAATAAAATTACCAAAGCACCGCCTATCATACCAAATTCTTCCGAGTAGGTGGTAAAAATAAAATCGGTATGCGGTTCCGGTAGAAAGTTTAGGTGGCTCTGTGTACCGGATAAAAAGCCTTTACCCCACAAACCGCCCGAACCTAAGGCAATCTTTGCCTGAATTATATGATAACCGGTGTTTAAGGGGTCTCTTTCCGGGTCTAAAAATGTTAAAATACGGTTTTTTTGGTAGTCATGTAAAAAATGCCATAGAACAGGCATGGCAGCAACCACGGCGCCGATACCTAAGCCGAACTTCCACCATTGCACACCGGCCAAAT
Organism: Alphaproteobacteria bacterium UBA2723; assembly: GCA_002353835.1. Classification (GTDB taxonomy): domain Bacteria; phylum Pseudomonadota; class Alphaproteobacteria; order RF32; family CAG-239; genus CAG-267. Next base: position 20,587 of record DEKL01000029.1, on the reverse strand, counting down.
AAAACATGGCAACAGCACAAAACAGTACCATCAATGAAGTGCCTAAATCCGGCTGTATGACAATAAATGCCACCGGTACGGCGACTAAGATGACAGGAATAATAATGCCTTTAATGCTACGGATACTCTCTATCGGGGCAACGCTGAAATACTTTGCCAGTTGTAAAACAACGGCAATTTTCATCAGTTCTGAAGGTTGCAAATTAAAAATACCTAAGTTTATCCAACGTTGCGCGCCCATACCGATATGCCCGACGGCATCAACAATAATCAGTAATATCAGCGTGAAAATATAAAACGGGGTGGCAATTTTATAATAAAATTCGGGTTGAATAAGCGCGGCAATAAGCATAATAATCAACCCCATGGCAAAGCGCAGGGCTTGATTTAATGCCCAAGGAGACAACTTCCCGCCGGCAACGGAATAAAGGGTAATACAGCCGATGGAAGCTAATAAAATGATGATGCCGATAAAGACAAAGTTTAAATTAAGAAAGCGTTCTTTCAGGCTTAATTCTTGATTTCTATTTAATAGCAATGTCATTTCTTTGTCCTTTATCTGATATCAAGTTTTATCGCTTCTTCAAGAATTTTTGAGGCAATAGGTGCGGCAACACCGGAGCCGGAACGTCCGTGTTCGGCAATAACGGCGACAGCATATTTCGGATTATCATGCGGCGCATAAGCCATAAACCATGCGTGGTTACGATATTTCCACGGTAAATCTTCATCTCGTCTGATACCTTTTGCACGTTCTTTTAAGCTGATGCGACGGACTTGAGTGGTACCGGTTTTACCGCCCATTTGTATGCCTTTCAATTTTAATCTGGCGCGGGTTGCGGTACCGCCAACGCCGTTAACAACCTCAAACATTCCCTGTTTCACAATTGCCAAATTTTCCGGTTTAATATTTATTTTTTTCGGTTTGGTGGGATGTTCTTTTTTGATAAATGTCGGGTTGACGGCATAACCGCCGTTAACAACTCTTGCCAGCATGGTTGCCAGTTGCAGAGGGGTGACCAAAACGTAGCCCTGACCGATACCGGCAATAACCGTTTCACCTTGTTGCCATGGTTGTTTTAAGGTTTCTTGTTTCCATTTTTTATTAGGAATAACACCGGCTTTTTGATTTTCCAAGCCGATATCATAAATTTCGCCGAGACCGAGTTTGTGGCTCATTTCGGCGATTTTTTCTATGCCTAATTTTAAGGCTGTTTCATAAAAGAAAATATCACAGGAGTTTTTAATTGCTTCAATAACATTTAAGTGACCGTGACCGCTGTGTTTCCAACAGTGAAACAGATGATTGCCGAGCTGCATTTTGCCTGAACAAAATGATCTTGTTTGGGTGGTAATAACACCGGCTTCAAGAGCTGCTAAGGAAACAACAATTTTAAAGGTGGAACCGGGGGAGTATTGTCCGGAGATGGCTTTATCCGTCATCGGTGTTTTTTCATCATAAAGAAGGGTATTCCAGTTTTTAATGGAAATGCCGTCAACAAATAAATTCGGGTCAAAAGAAGGAACGGAAACAAAGGCAAGTATTTCGCCGGTATGAACATCTAAAACAACAGCGGCACCTGATTCTTTGCCAAAGGCATCATAAGCCGCTTTTTGTAACCTGATATCTATGGTTAAGTCTAAGTCTTTTCCCTTTTTTCCTTCTTTTTTCTCTATTTCACGCATAATACGACCGTAGGCATTTACTTCATAAGTTAAAATGCCTTCCTTGCCGCGCAGTTCTTCATCATAAGTTTTTTCAAAGCCGGATTTTCCGATTTTGAAACCGGGAACTTGCAATAACGGGGCATCTGATTTTTGTAAATCAGCTTCCGATACCGAACCGACATAGCCTAACGGGTGCGCCGTATATTGCTTAAACGGGTAAGAACGAATAAGCCCTTCATCAATGATTAATCCCGGAAAGGTGTTACTGTTTATCATCAATGTTGAAACTTCTTCCCAGGATAAGTTGTCTTTTATTTTGATGGGAACAAAACGGCGGTGGTGAGCAATATCTTTTTTGATGCGCTCAATGTCATCTGACGATAAATTCAAAATTGGGGTTAAATCTTGTAAAAATTTATCAATGTTACGGCATTGCTCGGAGATAAGCATGGCTTGAAAGTTTTGGGTGTTAACCGCGAGTTCTATGCCGTTACGGTCATTGATGGTACCGCGCGGCGGAGCCAATAAACGGCGCGACAAACGGTTACTGTCTGCTAAAAGAGCATATTTTTCGCCTTGATAAATTTGTAAATAATAGAGCCTGCCGATAAGTACAAACAAAAGAAGTATGTTTAAACTGAAAATGATGAGCGAACGCTTTAATAAATAGCGAAGTTTGTGATTGGATTTGGAGTTAGATTTTTTCATAGCGTTCCTCCAAATGGATGTATTGTTTTTCTACCCAGATGAAAATCCGTGCCATGAGGGGAAAAAGCGCTATGGTTAATAACCATTCCATCATTAAAGCAGTTAACGGAATAAGTTGACGATAAAAAATACTGGTAAGAATTGCTTTAAATATCAATGTTAAAAAAATGATGCCGGAAAAAAGTAACCAAGAGTAGGAAAAGCGTTTTACATTAAATCTTTCGGAACATTGTACCGAGAGCATATATAAGACGAGAAATGTTACGATATTTATGCCCAGCGGAACACCACCTAATACATCAGCAAAAAGCCCGAGTATAAAAGCTGATATAAGATGAAAGGCGTCCGGTCTTTGGCTTTGCCAAAAGTATATGCCAATGTAAAACGGGGTTTGTCTTAAAAAATTCCAGTAGTCATTTGTGCGCGGGATGTATGATAGAATGACCAATACCAAGATACTTATTGTCGGTACTAAAAAAACTTTTGCCGAGGTCAGAAAATTTTTGAAATCACTTTTCATTCCAGCTCCTTTAAGATTTCTTTTGAAGGAGCAATGTCATAAAGCAGGATTTTAACGATTTCCAATTTTGACGGATTATACAGAGGTTCTGCCGTGATGGTATCTGTATTTGTTCTTTTGATGCGGGCAATCGGAATATCCGGCGGCAGACCGCCTCCGATACCGGATGTTACCAGTAAATCGCCTTTATGCAATTCAGCCAGCAGAGGTGTAAAAATAAGTTTTAATTCTGCGCTGTTGGTACCGATAAGAATACCTCTGTCTCGGCTTTGTGCCGTAATAACCGGAATTTTGGAGTTAATATCGGTAATCAGCGAAATGCGGGCATATTTACCGCTGACAATATCTATACGACCGATAAGACCGTCTTTACCGACAACGGCATAGCCGGGTTTTATATCTGAAGCAGAATCTCCCAAATAGATAATTAAGGCATTTGCAAAGGCGTTACCGGTTTCGGCAATAACGCGTGCGGTGCGAATTTTTATTTTAGGGATATCATAGTAGTGAAGCACGTCTTTTAAGAGAATATTTTCTGCTTCAACCGCGCGCAGAGAATCTTTTAAGAGATACAGCTCTTCATTTTCTTGTTTTAAGCGCTCATTTTCCTCATAAACATTCATTATTTCGGAAGCTTTTTTGTAACCGTAGCTTAAGCCCTCAGAAGGCAGGGTTACCACGTGTAAAACGGGTGCGGTTATGTAAAAAATACCTTTAGATATACCGGAGATAACGCCTAAGTCAACTTTATGCACTAAAATCAAGAGCAGAGCTATAATAAATAGCCCTGCCATCATAAAGTTTTTTAAAATACGCAGTACGTAGTTCTCTTTTAAAAACAGTACCTTTTGGCGTTGCATTATTTACTCTCCAAAGGTGTTTTAGTCGTAGAGGACGCCACGGAACTCCTCAAAGTGGTCTAAAGCTTTACCGGTACCGCGAACAACGCAGGTTAACGGGTCTTCAGCTAAAGATACAGGTAAGCCGGTTGCGTTGCGGATAACCATATCCAAGTTGGATAAGATTGAGCCGCCACCGGTCATCATAATACCTTTATCAACGATATCGGCAGCTAATTCCGGTGCGGTATTTGCCAATGCGTCTTTAACGGCTTCCACAATTGCCATTACCGGATCAGCTAAACTTTCGGCAATTTGGCGTTCGGTGATAACAACTTCCTTCGGTACACCGTTAACCAAGTCACGGCCTTTAATTTCCATGGTGCGACCGTCTCCTTTTGCCGGAACACAGGCAGAACCGATTTCTTTCTTAATTCGTTCGGCACTGCTTTCACCAACGAGCAAGTTTAAGTTACGGCGAATGTAGGATATGATGGCGCTATCCATTTTGTCACCACCAACTCTGATTGAAGTAGAATAAACAATACCGCCTAAGGCCAGTACGGCAACTTCCGTGGTACCGCCACCAATATCAACAACCATAGAACCGGTTGCCTCATTTACAGGGAGACCGGCACCGATTGCTGCTGCCATCGGTTCATATATCAACCATACGCGTTTTGCGCCGGCATTAAGAGCAGATTCCTTAATAGCTCTTTCTTCTACCTCGGTTGCGCCGGACGGTACACAAATGATAATGGTCGGACTTAACAGACGACGGCGGTGATTAACTTCTTCAATGAAATATTTAATCATAGCTTCGGCAGCCTCAAAGTCTGCAATAACACCGTCTTGCAAAGGTCTGATGGCTTTAATATCGCCAGGTGTACGTCCGAGCATTTGTTTTGCTTTGGCACCGACAGCCCATACTTCTTTCTTGCCCTTAATATCTTTAACGGCAACAACAGACGGCTCGTTTAAAACAATACCTTTGCCTTTTACATGTACCAGAGTGTTTGCTGTTCCTAAATCAATAGCCATATCGGCTGAAAACAGCCCCAATAAATTTTGGAAAAACATATTTATCTCCCGTTTTGATGAATATTTCTTTTCTTTTTAAGGATAAATCATTTATTTTGCAAGTCTTTTATAGTGCTTTTTTGATATCATCAACAAAATTTTTATCTTCTTCATAACAGGAATCGTAGATAAAATCCGGTGAGAAACGATTATTAAACCACGTGGCTTGCCGTTTGGCATATTGGCGGGTATGAAGTTTGGCAAGTTCGGAAGCATCTTCTAACGAGCAGTTGCCATTGAGATATGACTTTATTTCTTGTACACCTAAGGCTCGCATTGCCGGCAGCGAATCGGGTAATTTTTTCTTGAGCAGATTTTCAACTTCTTGAACGGCACCTTGATTTAACATAATGTCAAAGCGCATACGGGCGCGAACATCCAATAACTCGCGCGGCGGTTTGATGTATATGCGTGATAATTCTTCTTTTGAAAAATATTGTTTTAAGGGAACGGTTTGCCAGTAAGACATTCCTTTTTTAGTATGCGTATAAACCTCAAGGGCGCGTTTGATACGGGTGGTATCATTTTTGCTTAAACGCTCGGCGGTGGCGGGGTCTTTTTCTCTTAATATCGCATAAAGTCCGGCAAGACCGAGCTCTTTTTCCATGGCGGCTATTTCTTTTTTTACCTCGGGCGGGGTGTCGGGAATTGGGGTAACACCTTTTTCAATGGTTTCAATATACATACCGGTACCACCGACGATAATCGGCGTTTGTTTGTTTTGACGAGCGGTGTTTATCTCTTTTAAGGCGCGGTCAAACCAATCTACCATATTACCGCGTACGGCGGCATCATAAATGCCGTAAAGTTTGTGCGGAATTTGCGCCATATCCTTAGCGGAAGGTGTTGCCGCCAATATTGGAATATCTTTATAAACCTGCATGGAATCGGCGTTAATAATAACACCGTTTAAGTCTTTTGCCAAGTCTAGCGCAAGTCCTGATTTTCCGGAAGCGGTGGGACCGGCGATAATGATTATTTCAGCGGTCTGCATGCAGCTTCTTCCACAAGGTTTTGACAAAGGTCTTCGTAAGAAATGCCGATATATTTGGCTTGTTCGGGAACAAGTGATAAGGCGGTCATCCCGGGGTGGGTGTTTATTTCCAAAAAGACAACACCGTCTTTTTCATTATAACGAAAATCCGAACGAGAAACGGTTTTGCATTTTAATTCGGCATGGATTGTTTCAGCGTATTTCAGGCAGGTTTTGGCAACGCTTGCCGGAATTTCTGCCGGTAAGACATGAGAGGTTTGGCCCGCAGTGTATTTGTGTTTGTAGTCGTAAAAACCGTTTTGTGCACGCAACTCCGTGACAACGGAAGCTTTTCCTTTGTAGCACATAACGGTTAATTCTTTGCCGGGGATATATTTTTCTACAATCAGTTCGGCTTTTTTGCTTTTGTATTTGACCTTAGCAATATCTTCTTTTTTCTCTATGATAAACACACCGACCGAGGAGCCGTCCGAAACAGGTTTAACAACAAACGGACGCTCTAACGTCGGGGCAAGTGTCTGAAATTCTTTAAAAGTCATACGTTGACCACCGGCGGTTTTAATTTTTGCGCGTTCGGCTATCAGTTTAGTTAAGTATTTATCCATGCCGACGGCAGAAGGTGTCATACCGGAATGGGTGTAAGGAATTTGCAACAAATCAAGTAATGCCGGAACGGTGCCGTCTTCCCCCCAGTTGCCATGAAGCGCGTTGAAAACGACATCAGGTTTAGAACGATTAAGAGATGCAATAAATTTTTTGGTATCCGTTAAATCGTGAGTGATAACCGTATAACCTTTTTTCTTTAGGGCTTTGGCAATACTTTTGCCACTATCTAAACTAACTTCTCTTTCTGATGAAAAACCGCCCATTAAGACCATTACTTTTTTTGTCATTTGTAAAATCCTTCTTGCTTAATATAATTTTGTGTCTATGATTTTAAGGACAAAGATTTAAGAAAGGCTAAAATTTTAATGAAAAAGATATATTTATTTTTGGGTATTTTGTTGTTGGCAAAGGAAAGTTTTGCTTTAGGGTTTAGGCAGACAATGGACGTTCATATCGGTATTTTTGATGCGGCAACGGTTACCCTTGATTATCAAGAAAAAGATGGGCGTTTTGACATTAATACCGTGGTTAAAACGGCAAACTTGTTTGATACGCTTTATCCGTTTACGGCACATTACATGAGCAAGGGTAAAATGAGTGATGTTAAAATGGTGCCGGAAATATATGAAACAAAAACTAAGTCACGTAACCATACCAGAAACAAGAAAATATTTTATAATGATAAAGGTTTAGCTTATAAGCGTATTTCCGGTAAAGATAATAAGATTAAGGAATTTCCGATTGTCGGTGTTTCTAAGACGGCAAGTGCGGCAGATTTGCAAAGTGTGTTTGCCGAGCTTATTCACCAGTTTGCTCAAAACGGAAAATGCAATATGGTCAGAGAAATTCATGACGGCAAAAAACATTACAACATGATTTCTAAAAGCAAGGGGAAACAGAAACGCTTTTTTGACTATTATAACAAAGAGGATACGGCAGAGCTTTGCGTTGTCTATATAGAAAATTTAGCAGATAACAATGATAATATTTTATGGGATATCAGTGCGGAAAGACCGATAAAGCTTTGGGTTAAGCATGATGAAAAAACGAAGATGCCGATTATTTTGGAAATAGGTATTGACTCAACACCTCTAGGTGCGTTAAAAACAGTTCCCACATCTATTCAAACAAACTAAGGAATAAAATATGTCTCGTTCAGAACTTTTGTTGCCGGCAGGTGACCTTGTCAGACTGAAAACAGCGCTTTTATATGGTGCAGATGCTGTTTATGCCGGAACACCGGATATGAGTTTAAGAACACAGTCTAAGTTTTCTTTGGAAGACTTGAAAGAGGGAATCCGGATTGTACACGAAGCCGGTAAGAAAATTTACCTGACACTTAACCTTTATATCCATAATGAAGAAGCGGCTAAGCTTCCGCAGTTTGTCGCAACGCTTAGACAGTTAAAGCCGGATGGGGTGTTGGTGGCTGATCCGGGGGTCTTTTATTATTTAAAAGAAAATGCACCGGAACTTAATCGCTTTGTTTCAACACAGGCAAATATTTGTTCGGCGCAAACGGTTAAGTTTTGGCAATCTATGGGGGCAAAACTTTGTGTGCTCGGGCGTGAGGTTACGTTTGCCGAAATGGAGGAAATCAGAAAGGAATGTCCGGATATTAAATTAGAGTGTTTTATGCACGGGGCTATGTGTATGTCTTATTCCGGAAGGTGTCTGATTTCCAACTTTATGGCAGACAGAAGTGCTAATAAAGGAAAATGCGCGCATTGTTGCCGGTGGCATTACAAATTGCATATCAGAATGAAAGACGGCACGGTACGTGAGCTTGTTATCAATGATGAAAACAAAGATAATTTTGAATATTTGCTGGAAGAGGATTTTCGTCCCGGCGAATATTATGAAGTGGTGGAAGACGAACATGGCAGTTATTTATTAAATTCTAAAGATATGTGTCTAATGCCGCGTTTGGATGATTTGTTAAGAATAGGGATGGATTCGCTTAAGGTTGAGGGGCGCAATAAGACGGAATATTATGCCGGTGTGGTTGCCAGAGCTTATCGGAAAGCGATAGATGACTATTATAAAAATCCCGAAGATTGGAATTATAATAAGTATATGCCGGAGTTAATGACTTTACAGAATCGCGGATATTGTTTGGGTTTTCATGATGGTAAATTAACCAATATCAGCCAAAATTATGAATATACGCGGACTTTGGGCGAGTGGCTCTTTGCCGGTTCTATTGTGGAATGGCAGGGAGATGATGCTGTTTTTGAAATTCGCAATTATATTAAGGCCGGTGAAACGATAGAATTTCTTATTCCGAACGGGCTTGATACGTTTAAGTTAACTTTAGATGAGTTTGAAGATGCCGTAAGCGGTGAAAAAACACCGAAAGTTTCTGCAGGACAAGGTAAAAAAATCCGCATCAGACCGGAGATGTGGGGCAAAGATGTCAAAGAAATAAAGAACTTGCTGCCGCAATATGTTATTGCTCGCAAATTTCAAGGATTAAGCGGAGAAAACGCTGAAATGTATGAGCATAAACTTAAAGAGTGGGATACGCTGTGTTCTAAATAAATATTGCATTTTGGGCTTATTTTTGCTATAATATCTGTATGATTATAAGGTGGAGATGATTATGAGCAAAGATGGCAGAAAAATAGATGAAGCCTTAGAGATATTAGGTTCTAAAAATGCAGGTCATATTCGTGATCTTTTAGAGGGTGCCGAAAGTTTTGCAATAGAAGTAAATAACGGGCAACAAGTTATTCACGGTACGTTTGAAGGTAAAGACTGCTATATGTCAAAAGTTGACGGCGGTGTACTTATGGTCGTTAAGGAAAATGACGGTCTGATGTATTATATGCAAGATGAACAAGGACAGATGAAAAGTGTCAGTTTTGATGAGGCACAAATTGTTTCTGATGGCAGAAAAGCAACCATGTCTGTGGAAAGTGACGGGATGATATTTTCTTCACAAGCAACGACAAGACGTGACGGCACGACCAAAAATATTCATCTCAGTATGTCTGAAAATGATGATATGGACAATGGCAAACCGGTTGAAATTGATAGTGATATTAAAGTTCGCCGTAGCGGGAAAATTAAGAGCAGTAAATTTGAAATGCGTATGCCTGATGATGAGGATGGGGAATCTTTTTATGAAGTGAACTCTAAATTTGATAAGAAAGGTCGTTTAAAATCCGTCAAAACACATGAAAAAAACTTCTCAGAAGAGGGGGAACGCAATATTGATACGACCTATAATGCAGATGGCAGTGTTAAAGAGATGCAGATTAAAGGGATGTGTTTTGATGGCGAAATAGCAGATATTAAAATGGATGGTTCCGGTCATATTTTAGATGGCATTGTAAATGACGGTGATGATGTATGGCGCTATAAAAACTCGAAGAGAGAGTACGTTGGCGAGGTTTTATATGAAGTAAACGAGGCTAAAGAGTATTATGATGAGATAAAAGAAAGGTATCAGCAGGTTCGTGATGCCTATAAAGAAGGAAAAGTCAGATTTTTTGAAATTGAAGACAAAAACGGGCATGGATATCGTGCAGAAATCGGAGATGATAAGAGAATAGTTGTACTGACACAAGAGCAATATGCTGATAAAGAAAAAGGAATACGGGAAATATTAGAAGAATTTGAACAAGACCTTAAAGATGCAAAAGAGGATTTAGATGAAACCTATAAGGGCAAGACCATGCGTATTGTCGGATATAAGTTTCATTATAAAGCAGCCGCTGATATGTCTAAAGAAGAAATTGCAGAACGTGTAGCAAGAAAAGACGAGATGGAAGCTTTTGATCCGAATAAAACTATGCATTTTGCGCCGGAGCAGGTGATTGTTGAAGGAAAGAAGATAATTTCTGAAAACAAACGTTCTATTAACGGTGGTAAAAACGGGGAGCAGAGCGGAACTTACGTTTGCCAAAGATTTGATGATGGTTCTATGGTTTTATTTTCAGAAGTAGATGGCAAGAAGCATGGCGCAGAAATCAATATTGATGCAAAGGGTAAAGTAAGTGTCGGGGCAGTGTATGCTCATGGTGAAGTCTTAAATGTTCAAAATTGTCAATGTGATGTGACAAGAGATGAGGATAATAATGTTCAATCTGTTGATGTTTTGCTTGATGGCAAACCGTTCGGTTATTCTTTGTCGGCGGATAGAGACGGAACACCTTTGTTAGGATTTTATGAACAGGGCGGTAAAGTTATTATGGCAGAAAATCCTTTGGGAGATAACAGAATGGTACTGGCTGCGGCTTTGCGCGGACAAGCTGATAAAGGCGGAGAAAGCCCTATGAATCCGAAAGCTGTATTGCAGGCCAGAAAAATAGATAAAAAAACGGGCGCTAGAAAATCAAAAATAACGTTAGTGAAACGACAAGAACCTATTTCTATTGTTGCACAAATAAATGATAGATCGGCAGAACGCTAGAGAAAAACATTTTTTCTGCTGTTTTATCTATGTTTGCAGAGAAAAAGCTTTACAAATAAGAAAATATACTTTATAAAGCGGCTCAGATTGTGAGAATCGTTTGAGTTCTCCTATTTGTCTGCATACATGAAGGTGGTGCGGGCGTTGGTTTTATCCGCTTCGGGTGCCGAAGCACAGAAAAAAGAAAGGAATCTATAATGAAACACGGTGACGCACATAGACGGTTTAATATGCCGAAGAGCCAAAGAAGAGCTTTGTTTGCTAACTTAACAAATGCTTTGTTGACACATGAACAAATTACAATTACTTTGCCGAGAGCTAAAGAATTAAGAACTTTTGCCGAGAGCATGATTACTTATGCTAAAAAAGGCGATTTAAATTCTCGTCGTTTGGCTTTGTCTTTCTTGCGTGATAAAGAAGTTGTTTCCAAGCTTTTTTCTGTTTTGGCCGAGCGCTACAAAGAACGCAACGGCGGTTATACCCGCGTTGTTAAAGCCGGTTACAGATATGGTGACTGTGCGCCGATGGCTATCATTGAGTTGGTTGACAGAGATGTTAATGCCAAAGGTATTAAAGATATTGAACGCGTTAAGGCTGAAAAAGCTGCCGCAGAAGCTGCTGCACAAGCAGAAAACGCTGCTGCTTAAGTTAAAAGCTTATAAGCAATTAAAAAAGGTCGGTGTTTGCCGGCCTTTTTTGTGTTTGGAATTTTTTAGGAAACTTTCTTTTTGCGCTTTTCCTGAATATCATTATAAGCGTTCAGCGCAGGGATGACGGTATAGTCCATTAATTCAATTTGTTCTGCGGTCAGCTTTCCCGTAAATAACGGACGATTCTCATCTATCATCTTAACGGTTATCGGTTTCTTACCGTGCTCTAAAGCTAATTTGGCAGTTTTATCATTGTGCTGCGCAGTGAAGGAATAACTTTCAACAGGATGATCATATTCATAGGTTTCGCTAAAAACGAAATCATTTGCGGTTTGATATTCTTCGTCATCTTCAAAAAACGGAATAACATCATAAACGTTTTCATCAAATTGCAAAAGACCGCCGATACTTTGCTCTTTGAAGTGCTTAAAAGAGTTGATTACCAAGTAATTTAATTCATTGTAAACAACAATGGCGACAAAATTATGGGTTAAACTGGTTTCATTATAAGCAGCTTCATTGGGAGCCAACAAGCGAACCTTGTTTTCTTCCGCGCCGGCAATGTTGTCATACAGCGGATGTCCGGGGTGAATAAACTCTACGGTTGATGAGGCACGCTTTAACTCAACAAACTTTTGCGGTTTGATGTATTTTTCGTTTTTGGTGCACGATTTTAGCCAGTTTAGTATCTTCAGCATCTGTTTCTCCTTTGTCTTTTATTGTAGCATAAAAAACAATATTTACAAAATATATTTATACTATAATTGACAGATACTTAGCAAATTCCTAATTTTTTTAATTCCAGCCCAAAAAATTATTGATAAATTCGGTTACGCGGCGGTTAAAAGCCGAGACATCACCGGTTTCGCTTTGTAAGCCGACCAACTTGTCGTATCCGAAAGCGGTACCGTCAGAAATGCGGATAACCACCAAAGTTACAGGAGCATGGGCCTTAAAAGTGGCGGAATATTCGGGGTGCTTATCAATATCAACCATATAGGCGTGCAGTTTGTGGCGATAATTTTCTTTTAAGACATTGATAATCATATTCACCGTTTTGCGGCAATTTTTACAATATTTTTCGTTTTGGTGTAAGATAACAACCTCCGGTAACCTTTGATGTTCGGGGTTGGTATAAATATCTTCTAGCGAGGGAACATCAGCATAGGTCGGTTGAGCCATAAGCAACATAAGTGTTGTTAAGATAATGAGCATATTTTCTCCTCCTTTTAAGGGGTTAAATCGGCGCGCAAGCCTCTTTCAGCCACTCTAATTCCTGTTTGGTCAGGTATTTTTTTAAGCTCAAGAAAACTTGGCGGTGGTAACGGTTCAGCCAGTTTATTTCATCTGCCGTCAGCAAGTGTTTATTGATAAGTTTTTTATCAATGGGCGCTAAAGTCAACACATCAAAACTTAAAAATTTCGGATTTTTGGCATTTTTGACGTAGTACAAATTTTCAATACGAATGCCAAAAGCGTTTTCTTTATAATATCCGGGTTCAATTGATGTGACCATACCGGCAGAGAGAGGGGCGCTTTTTTTAGCATGGATGGATATGCGGGCAGGACCTTCGTGTACGTTTGAAAAGAATCCGACTCCATGACCGGTACCATGTTCATAATCTAAGCCTTCTTTTAATAAAGGTTGGCGGGCAATTAAATCCAATTCATTACCGGCGGTGTTTTTCGGAAAGACGGCAGAAGCAAGGGCAATATGCGCCTTTAAGACGAGTGTGTTTTTTTCTATCATATCAGGGGAAGGCGTACCTAAAGCAAAAGTTCGCGTAACATCCGTGGTGCCGTCGTAATACTGACCGCCGCTATCTACCAAAAGGATGTTATTTTTCTTTAATAAGGCAGAACAGGTTTTAGGGGCATGATAATGTACCACAGCGGCATTTTTAGAAAAACCGGCAATGGTAGCAAAACTTTCAGAAAAGAAATTCAGTTCTTTTTTACGAAAGCTCAAAAGTTTTTCGGCAATATCCGTTTCGGTTTTACCTTTATAATTTTTGGAAAGCCAAAACATAAATTTGGTTAAGGCAACACCATCTCTTAAATGTGCATTACGGATACCTTTTAATTCGGTTGAGTTTTTAACGGCTTTAAGGTCGGTAATAATATCAGCACATTGTTTGATTTTATCATTGATATCTTTTAATATTGCCGGTGCGGTTGTATAGTCTGCGCCTATGTTTTGATATTGAGGCAGAATCTTTTTTAAATTATCAAATGAAAGAGTGCCGGCATAATCGGTATGTTCGGCAAAAATTTTATAGTTTCCGTTTTTTTCTACCAAGGCATAAGCGCGCAACAGCGGGGAATAGGGTAATGCATTGGAGCGAAGATTTAACAGCCAAGAAACATTAGCCGCGGAAGTAACCAAAAAAGCATCTAAATTTTGTTGCTTTAAGTGTTTTGTTAAAAGAGCGATTTTATCTTTGGCGATAAGCCCCGTAAATTTCTTTTGGTGGGCAAATACTTTTACTTTTTTAGAACTTAACAATTTATCCGGCTCGCTTAACGGGGCAAATGTTGCTTTGGGCAGAAGTTCCGAAAATTTTTCTAAATCGTTTATGCTGATGGTCCACGGGTTATAATTGATACGGCAGGCATTTTTTGAAAAATTCTTTTTAAGCCAATCGGTAAAGCTTATTTCGGAGAGTTTAACAATTTCGGTACGGCGCAGGTTAACTTCTTTTTTAGCTTGTAATTCATAGCGTCCGTCAACAAATAAAAATGATTTTGCCGGGGTAATGAATAATATGGCATACGAACCGCTGAAGCCGGTTAATTGCGTAATCTGATTTTCTTCGGGCAAAATGTCTTCATTGATAAAGAGATTACCTAGGGTGATAAGCTCGCCGGAAATGTTGTTCTTTTTAAGGTCTTTTTGTATGCTGATTATATCCATGGCAATCTCCTAAAAAATTATTTTTGCAAAAGTGCCGCACGCCAATTTTCATTGCGGTAAATTTTAAGCAATTTAAACCCGCATTCCTGATGATGTTTTATAATGTCTTGTTCCTGATTGTCAATAAATCCCGAAATTAAGTAACAGCCTCCGTCTTTGAGAGAGCAATATGCATCTTTGCTCATGGCCTTTAAGGGGTTGGCTAGTATATTGGCAAAAATAAGGTCGTAGGGGGCTGCTTTTTTTATCTGCTGATTGGTGTAACCGTCGCTTAAAAGAGATGTAATGTTTGTTTCAACGTTATTGGTGACGGCATTGTTTGCCGTAACATCAACTGATTCCTCATCAATATCGGCAGCAATGATTTTAGGTTCTTTATGCCAAATTTTGGCGGCGGCAATAGATAATATGCCGGAGCCGGTGCCCATATCCAGGATTTTTTGAGGGGTATTTATTTCTTTATGAAGTTCGGAGATGGCGGTTAAGCACATTTTGGTTGTTTGATGTTCGGAACCGAAAGCGGTGGCAGCGTAAACTTGTACGGGAATTTTATCTGTTTTCGGGCAAGATGTTTCATGAATCCCGTAAATAAGAAATGCGCCGATTTCAAAAGGTGCAAACTTAATAACGTTTTCTTTAAGCCAATTTTTGCTTTCTAAAAATTCGGTGTGGAATTGTGGCAAAGAATAGTTATATTTTTTGATGCGTTGTTTAAATTCTTGTTCGTTGAAATCCAAAGGTGCGTAGCCGACGTATTCTTCTAACCCGTCATCAGTATAGTTGATGGCAACTACATCAAAGGTTTCATCTAAGAAGTCAGCCTCAGCTTCGGGAAGAGAATCTACCGGTGCGAATTTTATAAGTTTACAGCTTTTAGACAGGTTATGCATAGGTTTACCTCAAAATGATTTTTTTTGTTTACAAGTTTTAAATAACGTTGCATAAATATAGTGTGAAAAACGTTAAAAAAGAGATTATATTATGAAAAAAATATTTATCGGTTTAGCAGTTTTAGTTTTATCTTCCTGTTATCTTAAGGGAGATTATACTCTTGGCAGACGTAATGCTTTTAATGACTTCTTTTATACTTATAACATCCGCTATTATGACGAAAATGACAGTGTTAATTCCGTCACGGAAACGGAAACCGTCAGCGATTATAAGTTAGGTGTTGTTCGCCACGCAATGCCAGGAGGTGTCGTTGTTTCCTCCAAAACATTTGAAAAAGAAGTTTACTCAGATCGGTTTGTCCGTCCTAATATGAAGGGTGGTTTAGTTTCTTATACCGTGCCGGTTGAGTTTTCTGATGAGAAAGTGTATGAAATTGCGGGTGAAGTTGAAATTAAAGGGGTAACCTATCGTATGCTTAAGCCGAATCGGGTAGGAGATGTTGTTTTGATTGACGGCAACGGTAAAGTTTATCCGCGGGTCGGCAGAATCTATAATAATCGTTTAGCATTGCTTGAAACAGAATTTTTGTTAGAGCCGGACGATTTTGGTTTTACAAATTCCGCGCGTGAGCAATCAATTGTTGCCAATGCCGTTTCCGGTATTGAGATTCGTTTTGTCGGCATACAAGATTATCGTTTAGTCTTCCGCTCATATTCATTGCAGCCGAACGGTAAATATTCTCAAGAGCAACAGAAAACATACAAATTCTCAATGTATGATAAAGAGATTACCATTGAGGGTATTAAGCTTGAAATCTTAAATGCAGATGAAGACGGCATAGATTATAAAATTTTATCTATGTAGTCAGCGCGCTGTTTTATGTGAAAGGGTGGTTTTGCCACCCTTTTTTATAACTAAAATTGAGGTTTAAGAGCCGTATTTGCAAGATTATTTATAGGTTTGAGGAGGGTATGATGCGCTTTATTAAACCGAACAGCTTAAGTAAAGATTCCATAATCTTAGATGTCAGAAGTGATGAAGAATATGCTATGGAACGTTTGGCTTTGCCGCATATTTTGATTAAGGCGGATAGGGTTAATCCGGAAGAGTTTATGGCAGAATATAACCCTAAAGGCGATAAAACCATCAATATTTTGTGTACTTCCGGAGGGATTGCCTCAGAGGTTGCGCTTAAGTTTGAAGAAGCTGGATATGAAAATATTGCGGTGGTCATCGGCGGTATTATTGAAGCGGAGTATGAGGGGATTACCATACTTAAAAATTAAGAAAAGTGTTGAGTTATCTTAAAAATCAGGTATGTTTTTCTAAAAGGAGTAAAATATGCCTGATTTTGAATTGGAAGATAAGTATCAAGGTTTGGTTGCCGGTGTTGATGAAGCCGGGCGCGGACCGTGGGTAGGACCGGTGGTTGCCGGTTGTGCCGTGTTTTTAACTAAAGATGTTGATGAAAAGTTGCTTTCACAATTAAATGATTCTAAAAAACTTTCTAAAAAGAAAAGAGAAATGCTTTATGATTTACTCTTAAAAGAACAGAATTTGGGGCATATGTTGCTGGGAATCGGCGAAGCGAGTGCCAAAGAAATTGATGAAATCAATATTCTTAACGCATCTTTTTTGGCGATGAAACGGGCATTAGATAAAGCGTGTCAAGATAAACCTGTTATGGTTTTGGTGGACGGAAATCGTGAGCCAAAAACTTTCGGCTGTGCGGTTAAAGCGGTGGTTAAGGGAGATGCAAAGTCATACTCCATATCGGCAGCATCAATTTTGGCAAAGGTTTACAGAGACAGATTATTGGAAAAAATGGCTGAGCAATATCCGGGGTACGGGTTTGAAAAAAATGCCGGTTATGGCACGAAGGCACATATTGACGGTTTAAAAAAATACGGGGTAACGCCGGAACATCGCCGTTCATACGCACCGATTAAGGAGTTTTTGAAATGACAAATGTGGTTTTTATGTGGTGTCGGCATAAAGGGGATAATATTATCGGTGTTGATGGCCATTTGCCGTGGTGTATTAAAAGTGATTCCGAACATTTTTGGAATGTTGTGCAAAATGAAAATGTTGTTTGCGGCAGAAAGACATATGAGGGTTTTCCTACTGAATTGCCGGTGCTTAAAAAAGTTTTTGTTTTTTCCTTACAAAAAGATTTTGTTGTGCGTGACAGTGCTTCGCATATCGTTATAACTTCACAAAAACAGCTGGAAGATTATTTATCTGAAGAAGATGATATTTATGTGGCCGGCGGGGCGGAAATATATAAGCTGTTTATGGAGGGAAAAGAGAAGTTTAAGCCGCATATTGTGGTGGATTGCGTTTATGAGGGAGATATGAAAACAGAGGGGACTGTGGTTGCTGAAATCAGTGATTGCATTTCTGTTTTAGAAAAGAAATATCGGAAAATAACACCGGATTATTGTGCAGATAATGTGGCGAGTGCGATTTGGGTACGCAAAGGCGAGTTTGTGGAACAGAAGATATTAAAAAAAGTTCTCGCTATTCTTGAAAATGATGCGATTATTCGCTGAGTGTACAGCTTAAATTGTTTATAAACAGCATATTTTACTTAGTAAATAAGATTATCTTTGTATATTCAAAGCAACTTTTATTTGAAGGACTTTTTTATGTTAACTAAAGCTTTTTTATCTCCGTTTTTTGCACCGCTGATATTTTTGCTGTTGTGGCTTGGTGTGGTCTCGGGAATTTACGGTTTTGTATCAGAAGATGATATCTTGCAGCAAACTGTTGATGGTAAACTGATTGATATTGTCGCAAAGTGCGGGTATTTGCTGTTGCTTGTTGTTTTGTTTACGTTTGCTGATGATTATAAAGATAAAATGCGTAGTTGGGGGCTGTATATCTTTTTCACGTTGCTTTGTTTTTTGCGCGAATCGGGTATTCAGCACCACCTGTCCACAACGGATACGACACCGTTTAAGTCTCGTTTTTTCTTAAGTGCGGATAATCCGTTGTATGAAAAAATTATTTATGGGATTATTTTGTTGCTGATTCTTTTTGGGGTGCTTTATTTAGCAAGAAAATATGCTAAGCATTTAATTCGCTCTTTCTTAAAATTTGATACGGTTACGTGGAGCATTGCAACACTTTGTACAACCGGCGTTCTTTCAAAAATTATTGATAGATTTCCGGCAAATTACCATGATATCAACGGAGGCAGGCTTAGTGAGAACGTTTATATCTTTTTGCAGGTTTTGGAAGAAACAGGGGAAATGTTTTTGCCTTATTTAGCTATGTTAGCGTTATGGCAGTACCATTTATCAGTAAAAAAACGCTAAAATTTCATTTTTTTTAAGAAAATGCTTGCAACAAACGAGCAATGATGTTACATTGTCTATGTTTTTTAGTTAACAATATTTCTATAATTAAATTAATTTTTAGGTATGCAAACAAATGCAAAAGAGACCTCTGGTAGTCAGAGTATCGTTGTTGCTGGTGGCTACAGCATCAACTCAAATGAGACAATTGAAAAGGAAGATTGCGGTTTGGTTCAGGGCCATGGTCTTCAGGTGAAAGATGCACAAGGACAGATTGTCTACGAGAACCTGCGTGGCTTTTTGTACCTTAGCGATAATGCGAACCTTGTTCGTTTTGCAGATAAGGTATGGGCGTTGGTTTTCCCGCACAAGTCTCGGAAGATTCGTCTCAAGAAAATCAATTTATGCTATGAAGGTATAGTTGTTTTCTTTGATGACAAAGGCAAAATCCGCCTTAATCAAGTGAATCCGGCGTATCCGACCGTTGATAATACAAAGTATATTACGGCTTGAGGGTACAAGGTAAGGGAAATAAAAAAGCAGACACAGCGGTGTCTGCTTTTCCTTTTTTTTAAATTCCGATTAAAGCTCGGGAACAGAAGCTTTGGTGCGCTTTTCTTCGGAAACGGGCGCATCTTTGTTTTTATCTACCTCTTTACCGGCCAAAATTTCTTTAATTTCATCACCGGTTAAGGTTTCGTATTCCATAAGTGCTTTGGCTAAAGTTTCCCAATCTTTCTTATGTTTTTGTAAAATCTTTTTAGCTTCTTCATAGCCGTCTGTTACCAAACGTTTGATTTCGGCATCTACCAAACGAGCGGTTTCTTCGCTCATGTTTTGGTTTTGGGTGACAGCACGCCCTAAAAAGACTTCGTTAGAATTTTCGGAATAGCGAATCGGACCTAAAACATCACTTAAGCCCCATTCGGTAACCATGGCACGCGCTAAATTGGTGGCGGCATTGATATCCGAAGAAGCACCGGAAGTGACTTCATCATAGCCGAATTTTAATTCTTCGGCAACACGTCCGCCCATCATAATCGTTAAACGAGAGAGCATTTGCGTGCGGGTGTAAGAATATCTATCTTTTTCCGGCAACTGCTGAACCATACCTAAAGCACGTCCTCTCGGGATAATGGTGGCTTTATGTATCGGGTCGGTATCTTTAACGTTTAAGGAACAGATAGCATGACCGGCCTCATGATAAGCTGTCAGCATTTTTTCTTTTTCATCCATAGCCATGGATTTGCGTTCATTACCCATTAAGACTTTATCTTTGGCCGCATCAAAATCTGCCGAGCTGACTTTGAGTTTGTTTTTACGGGCGGCAAGCAAAGCGGCTTCGTTGACAAGGTTTGCCAAATCTGCGCCGGAAAAGCCCGGTGTACCGCGAGCAACAATGCTTAAATCCACATCTTTGCCTAAAGGTACTTTGCGGGTGTGAACCTTTAAGATTTCTTCTCTGCCTTTGACGTCCGGATTGCTGACGGTTACCTGTCTGTCAAAACGACCGGGGCGTAATAATGCCGGGTCTAAAACATCCGGTCGGTTGGTCGCGGCGATTAAGATAACATTTTCATTGGCATCAAAACCATCCATCTCAACTAAGAGTTGGTTTAAGGTTTGCTCACGTTCATCATTGCCGCCGCCAAGACCGGCACCACGGTGACGACCGACCGCATCTATTTCATCAATGAACAATAAACAAGGTGCATTTTTCTTGGCTTGCGCAAACATATCACGGACACGCGAAGCACCGACACCGACAAACATCTCCACAAAGTCCGAACCGGAAATGGAGAAGAACGGAAC
>DEKL01000029.1:0-134 GCA_002353835.1 Alphaproteobacteria bacterium UBA2723 | reverse complement strand
TTACCTGTTCCCGGAGGGCCTACAAGCAAAACACCCTTTGGAATTTTACCGCCTAAACGTTGGAATTTTTGCGGTTCTTTTAAGAAATCAATAATTTCTTCCAATTCCTGTTTGCTTTCATCTGCACCGGCAAC
>DEKL01000108.1:6128-16037 GCA_002353835.1 Alphaproteobacteria bacterium UBA2723 | reverse complement strand
GCCTCGTGCGCCAAAATCTCGGAATTACTTCCGCCCCGCAAGCTTGAAGAAACAATCAATACTTTTTTCATTTTTCCCTCTATTTTAAGTTAGTCTTAAAAAACTGTTCTATTTTATCAAACGGAATCACATCTGTTTTGTAGTACAAATCCGTATGGTTAGCATTAGGAATAATCATCAATTCCTTATTATCTCCGGTCAATTTCTTAAATGCATCTTCCGAAAAATAGCGACTGTGCGCTTTTTCCCCATGAATCATCAATACCGGAGATTTAATGGTATCGGCATAAGCTAAAATCGGTTGAGTTATTAAAGAAAGTGCCGAGGTGACGTTCCAATGTCCGTTTGAATTGATAGAACGCGGATGAAAACCGATTTCTGTTTTGTAATAGTTGAAATAGTCTTGAACAAACTGCGGCTCTTCACCGGTTAATTTATCCGGCAACCCCGGTGCACCGGCAATCGGTGCTCCTTGTGCTTCTTTGGTACGTTGATTATTCAAATCTTCGCGCATTTTATACAAATCTTCGGCAGACATGCTGTCATTATAGCCGTGCGCCGTTACTCTGGTCATATCATACATTGTAGATGTAACGGTTGCTTTAATGCGCGTGTCTTGCGCCGCGGCATTTAGGGCAAAACCGCCCCAGCCGCAGATACCGACAATGCCGATTTTGTTTTCATCAACTTCCGGCAAAGTGGTCAAATAATCAACTGCGGCCGAAAAGTCATCAGTATTGATATCAGGGGATGCAACATTACGTGCGTTACCGCCGGACTCGCCGGTAAATGACGGGTCAAATGCCAATGTCACGAAACCACGCTCAGCAAGTGTCTGCGCATAAAGTCCGGAAGATTGCTCTTTCACCGCCCCGAACGGACCGGAAACGGCAATTGCCTGCATCTTTCCTTCCGGTTTATTTTTCGGCTCGTATAAATCGCCGACCAGCTCAATCCCAAACCGGTTCTTAAACCTTACTTTTTTAACCTCCACCAGCTCTGATTGAGCAAACACCTTATCCCAAAGATTGTTGTTTTCGCTCTCTTGTGCTATTACACGTTCCGGTTGCGCAAACACCAACCCCAAAGTTGCCACGGATAAAGCATAAAAAGTCCGCATATTCATTTCTTTTCTCCCTATAAATTAACTGCTTATAATATAAGGCTTCCCCGGTTTTCTTCAACCGTTTTTTGCTATTTATACCGCACTTGTTGACAACTTTAGCCGTATATAAAATGCATTGTATGAGCTTCATGCAGAATATCAGAATCATAAAGCAGGGAAATTTCTTCATCCGGCGTAAAATCAGGGATTTTTCCGTAATGTATGAAATTATGCAACTTTATGCGCGCCTCATTTTGCACACTTCTGCCAAACTCGGGAGCCGGCCCGTTTGTCTTTAACATAAAAGTATGGATTTCAAGCAAATAGCTGTCTTTAATCAGCTCTAAGACCCCCTGAGTTTTTTTATCTTTTTTAAGAACGGAATAAATCCTTTTAGACAGACTTGCCACTCTCGGAATATTAATTTCTTCAGGAATGACAAACCACTTCCGCTTCAGTGAAGCCAAGCCTATTTTTTCATAAGAAGATAAAGCCACTATGGGTATTGAAAAAATTAAACCGACGGTAATGGGTAATATCCAATAAAAAAGCGGGTTCAACTCATAATACACAACAACTGATGCGAAAATTCCCAACAAAGTATGACCGCAGTATTTCTTAAAAGCGGTCTTCCATTGCGTATGTCCGTCACGATTTTGCGTGCTCCAACCGGAATCATGGCCGGAAAATATCTCCCAAACAATTTTAGTTTGTGAAACCATCATCACCGGCGCAATCAATGTTGAAAATAAAATTTCAAAAACAAAACTTTTAATTGCGCCAAAAAATCCGCCGATATCTTTTGATTTATAGTTTTTAATATAGATGATTAAGCCTAAAAATTTAGGAAAAACCAGCATAAACATTGAGATAGCAAACAATATTATGGTTCCCATTTTATTAAAAATCGGCCAGTTCGGAAATAACGTTTCTTCGGTAGGGAAATATTCGGGCGGAAAATAGATTCTGCCCAATGCCACAAACATACCCGAAATCAAAAACAAAAACCATAACAAAGAAGACAGATAGGACATAATTCCTATCGTGAAATGGACACGACTGATGTGATGAATATGGCGGGAAAACAAAATCTTCAAATGTTGCATATTTCCCTGACACCATCTTCTGTCTCTAATGGTAAAATCCAACATACTCGGCGGGCATTCTTCATAACTTCCGGACAATTCCGGTACTAACCACGTGTACCAACCGCCGCGCCGTATGAGCGCTGCCTCCACAAAATCATGGCTCAGAATATACCCGCCAAACGGTTTCGGACCTTTTAATACCGGCAAACCGCAACAATTTATAAAAGCCTGTACCCTGATGATGGCATTATGCCCCCAATAATTACTGTCATGAACCTGCCAATAACAAGAACCCGCAGCAACAATGGGACCATAAACTTTGCCGGCATATTGCTGAATACGGGAAAATAAGGACCTGCTGTTGATGCACACAGGCGGCACTTGGATAATTCCCGCGTTTTCGTTAATTTCCATCAACTGCGACATTTTAATAATTGTCTCACCGACCAACAAACTGTCTGCATCCAAGACCACCATATAGTCATATAAAGAGCCCCATTTATGGCAAAAGTCCTCTATATTTCCGCTTTTACGCGCCACATTGATTGAGCGCCTGCGATAATATAAATTGCTTCCTTTCGGCATAAGCTTTCGTGCGTTTATCCACGTATTCTCTTCTTCAACCCAAATTTTAGGCTTATTGGTATCACTTAAAACATAAAAATCATACGCCTTCCCCTGACCGGCCTGTTCTATCGTTTGAGCGATAGCCACCACATTAGCAAAAACTTTTTCCGGATCTTCATTATATATGGGCATTAAAACAGCAGTCTTGGTTGTTAATGTCATATTTTTTTCCGGCCATTTTAAACCGGCTTGATTTTTACGAAACAGCAATTCAAAAAAGCCAAAAATACTGGACCAGAAAAACATCGTAATCCATGCCGTTGTCAGCATATAGAGCAGCGTCAGAATGACCTTAACGGACATGGAGGATTTACTGGGCATAAAAAGTGTCCATTTAAAGGTCAAATAGGCAGTGGTCAAAAACACCAAACCGAAAATGATAATCCGGCGCCACATAATTTCTTTTTCTGTTATCAAACGTGTCTTAAACAAAACAACTCTCCCGATTGTGCATTTTAATCATCTTTAGACAGCGATAAAGGCTCAATTTTCTGCTTAAAAATGGTGGATATTTTATAATGAGGAACAACCAGAAATGCAGATTTCTTAAAATACTCATCAGCTTCATTAAACCCCGGCAATAAAGCATCTATCCCATATTTTTCGGCAATCTTTCCCTCAATAAACAACGCCTTATATAACGCTGTCATTTGCACTTTTGATAAGTTATCATGAAAAACTTTTTTAGCTTTATCATATATTATAGCGTCTAATATTTTACTGACATCTTCATCTTCATTGAGATTTTTGTATGAAGCAAAAAGCTTGGAAATATCGGCATCAGCCCCATAGCCTAACCCGCACAAATACGCCTTTACAACATCATCTCTGGAACAAAATCTTATTTTAACCATTGATAGCTCCATATTTCAGAAACAGTTTTTCCGTCTTTTTCCAATGATATTCTGATTTCATCACTGTCGCTTTGCGGCATATAATCAACATACACCGTAACCCCTCCGGTGATGGGATTATAAATAGCACTGACACCTTCCGTTTTCCCGTTCATGGTAGAAACAGAAGGTTTAATACCTTTTTTAGCAAAATCGCTGTCTAAATTTTTCCCGACAAAATCAATGGCAAATTTCCGTCCGGCAGAATTTTCAACCGAGCCGGAAATACCGCCCTTACCGGTTCTTGTTGCCGAAATATAAGCAAGCTCTTTTTCCTTCATAACATCATTAAGCCAAATCAAACGATACGAAAATTTATATTCTTTTCCGGCTTCAATAGCTGTCTCCGGCACCCAATAAGCCACGATATTATCATGAATTTCTTGACGAGACGGAATTTCCACCAACTGCACCAATCCTTTGCCCCAATCTTCAAGCGGTTCAATCCATGCACTTGGCCGGTCTTGATAATTTGCTTCAAAATCCTGATAATTTGCCAACTCTCTATCACGTTGCAACAGTCCGAACCCTTTCATCCCGTTGTCCACAAAACTGCTGATGCGCAAGTTTTTAGAATTATCCAGCGGGCGCCACAGCCATTCATCATTACCGTTGTGGACCAATAACCCGTCGCTGTCATGAACTTCTAAACGAAAATCATCAAAATCATGTTTGTTGTTTTCTCCAAACAAAAACATTGAGGTCAACGGCGCAATACCTATCTTTTGAATATTTTCACGCGCAAACAGATGTGCTTCAATATTCATAATGGTATTTGTTCCGGGGATAATCTTAAAACAATAGGCTCCGCTGATACTTTTACTGTCCAACAATGCATATAGGGTAATAACTTTGTCCTTAGATTTCGGTTTTTGCAGCCAAAATTCCTTAAAAACCGGAAATTCTTCGCCAATCATTTCAGCTGTATTGATGGCCAATCCTCGGGCAGATAACCCGTATTTTTGTCCCTTCGCCAAACCGCGAAAATAACTGGCACCCAAAAATGTGACCAATTCATCATAATAGGCTGATGTATTAAGCGGGCTATGTATTCTAAATCCCGCATAACCCAAATTATCATAGTCTTTTTTATTGAGTTTGTTGTGCCCGTAATCAAAATACTCTTCAGAAAAATTGATGTTTTGGGAAACACTGTCTATAACTTCGTTTATCGTAACCGGAACTTCAAAAATACTGCCTATATGAAAAAATTGTACTTCATAAGGCAATTTTTGGTTATACCATGGACCGTTCTCCCTTATAAAACGAATATCCCGATATTGGTCGTATGATAAATTCAATAATTCCGAAGAAGTGATTTTGTCAGGCAAAACGTATGGCTTCTTTGACAGCTCTCTTGCTTTATCAATAACGTTCTGAAACGAAAAGTCTTTAACAACCACGTTATGATTTGAGTTACTGTCAGCTTGTTTATAATAGATATACCCGAAATAACAGCAA
Organism: Alphaproteobacteria bacterium UBA2723; assembly: GCA_002353835.1. Classification (GTDB taxonomy): domain Bacteria; phylum Pseudomonadota; class Alphaproteobacteria; order RF32; family CAG-239; genus CAG-267. The sequence continues at coordinate 10,863 of DEKL01000108.1, read as the reverse complement.
AAGCAAACAAACGCACCTAATAGAATAATCAAAATTTTTTTTACCATCATGCCCTCATAATGTTATCCGTAAATTCTTCCGAAATCTGCCTCACTATATGCAGATTATTTCAGCGAATCAACAAAAAATAAAAATTATAAACCACAGAGTATAATTATTGGTCGTGTTTTAAGCAACAACTAAAAAAACAGTTGCGTTTAACCCGAACTGCAGGTATAAAAGTTACAAAGGTAAAATTAAATAGGCAGATAACAGATGATTTTATTTATCAACGCATGTGTCAGACCGCAATCCAGAACCAAACGATTAGCTGAATACGTTTTAAGAAAAATCGGTAAAGACGTCAAAGAAGTAAATCTTGACAAAGAAAATTTGACACCGTTAAACGCTAAAACATTGGAACGCCGCACCAAACTTGCCGCATCCGGCATTTTTAGCGATAAGATGTTTGCTTTAGCCAAAGATTTTGCCAATGCGGAAAAAATCATTATTGCCGCCCCCTATTGGGATTTATCATTTCCCGCCCTTTTAAAATGCTACATTGAGCAAATCAATGTTATCGGGTTAACCTTTGCCTATAATGATAAAGGCATCCCCTACGGATTATGCAAAGCAGATGAATTGATTTATGTCACCACCGCCGGTGGAACAATCCAAAATGATGATTTCGGTTTCGGCTACATTAAATCATTGGCACAAAGATTTTACGGCATCAAAAACGTTTCACGCATCAAAGCCGAAAATTTGGATATAATCGGCGCAGATGTTGAGGCTATTTTACAACATGCCGAAAAAGAAATTGATAAACGTTTCCAATAAACTGACTATTACACATCAGACTTATCAAAAAGGCTGATAAGCTCGTTTATTTTCTGCTCCTGCTCTGTTTTGGAAGCCTTAAACGAAGCGGCAACACAATGCTTGATATGCTTTTGCAAAATGTTTTTTTCCACACTCTTTAAGGCTGAACGCACGGCTTTAATTTGATTGACAATATCCACACAATAGCGTTCTTCCTCAATCATCTTTTTAATACCGTCTATTTGCCCCGAAATACGGTTAAGACGGGGCAAATTATCGGCATGATTCGGTTTTGCGGATGTAACCATTTTCTTACCCTATTGATTATCGCCGCAATGGCAACTTTCACAGCATTTATGTTCTTTTGTGCATTGGCAATTATCACCGCAGGTACATTTTTCGCCGCATTGACATTTTTCCCCGCAATGGCATTCTTTACCGTCTTTTCCGCACTGACAATTTTCGCCGCATTGGCAGTTTTCGCATTTACAATTCGGATTATTGCATTTTCCCATTTTTGTTCTCCTGTTAAAAAAATTACGTTCAAATATACATATACCCCCTATATGTATATTGTCAAGCCTTTATTATACGATAAGAGTAGATTCCAACCAAAATTAAACTGGACATTTCAAATAATCTGCGGTAAGAATAAACAAATTTAAGGAGATAAAAATGGAAAAACTTGAAGCCCGCAAAGCCGCGATGAAACGCTTTGAAACCATGATAAACACCGCAGATTCAAACCTTGCTAAAGAGCTTGTCGCAGATGATGCTCCTTTTTACACACCGGCATCCCCTACCCCGCTATATGGAGGCGAAGGTTATCTTTCGGTTGTTCATTGGATGCGCCAAAGTTTTCCTGATGTTCAATGGAAATTGGAAGAAATGGTCGCCGAGGGTAACATTGTCGCCGTCCGTTGGACATTAAGCGGTACGCACAAAGATACGTTTATGGGAATACCGGCCACAGGTAAGCATTTCTCTACTTCGGTGATGAATTTTTACTATTTCAATGATGAAGGCAAAATCATCAACGATATCGCCGCCGAGGGTATGATTGGCATCCTCCGCGGCATTGGTGCACTAGATAAATGACAACAGATAAAGCCGAGCGGTTAAACTCAGTCATTATATTTTCCAGCTATTTATAAGAGTATCTATTCTCAAAAATATCTTTTAATTCTAAATTTACACCCTAAAACACAGATTTGCTTGTGTTTTTTATCAGGTAAATTTTTTATAGAAAAAATGCGTTCCAAAGGTTTTAAATTTACCTTTTTTTTATACGTTAGAATTTGTTCTTCCTTAAAATAGTTAGCAAGCCCGAGTAAATCCTTAAAAACGAAATTATACCTGTTTTTTAACACATTTTGAGACAAAGTGTCGTTATAAAACTCCATAATTTTATGATATCCCCACATTTGGCGACACCCTTTATCAGATAACAAAGCCATGCGTCCTAAGAAAAATTTAATTGTATCCGGATAAGGAACAATCCCCGTTTCTTTTATTTCTTTTTCAAATACTTGCTTTATTAAATCTACATCTTTAATTTTAAGGAAACTATCCATTAAAGAATCTTCTTCTAACCTAGAACGTAATTTTGAGTATGAATTGGAACTTAAGCTTTTTCCATCCTTGACAACACGATATTTAACAAGCTTATCTGGCAAAACAACAGCCTCAGTGCATCCTAATATTTCTACATTCATTTTATAGTCTTGATAAATAGAATTTGCCGGAGGTAAAGGGTACAATTTTTCCATAATTTTGCGAGACATCGCCAAGCCCGGTGAATATAACACATTACTCTTGAAAAACATCTTATGTAAATACCAACAGCGAGGTTCATTATTTAGTACGGGCAGACTTGAATTTTCATAATCTGTCCTTAGTTGATTATTTTCATCAATAACCGCTAAATTAACATAAATAGCATCTGTTTTATGTTTATCAAAAGCTTCTTTATATTTTTGCAGCGCAAAAAGTTCCAGCATATCGTCGGAGGCACAAAGGACAATATTATTTCCGCAAGAATTTTCAAAAGCCGTATTAATAGCAACATTAACACCCTTGTTATAATTGTGTTGAACCAATTTAATGCGCTCATCCTTAAATGATTTAATAATCTCAACAGACTTATCTGCCGAACAATCATCAACAATAACCAACTCCCAATCCTGATAAGATTGAGCTAAAACGCTTTTAATAAAATCTGCCACATACTTTTCATGATTAAAGCATGGGCAAAGAATTGAAAATTCAGCCTTACCACGCATTGACCACCTCCACAACTTGTTTAACCTCATCTGCAGTCATTACCGGAGAAATCGGTAGTGAAATAACAGTATTATGAATTTCCTCTGTTATCGGATAAGAACGATTATTCCACTCCTGATATGCCAATTGTTTATGTGGCGGGGTCGGATAGTGAATAATCGTCTGCACCCCCTGCTCGCTTAAATATTGTTGGAACTTATCGCGCTCTTGCGTTCTGACGACAAAAACATGCCAAACGTGTGCTAATTCATCATATATTTGCGGTAAGATAATCTTCGGATTTATAATATTTTCACGATAATATTTAGCAATCTCACGACGACGAGCATTATCCTCATCCAAAAGTGGCAATTTAATATCTAAGACCGCCGCCTGTATCTCATCAAGCCGAGAGTTCAGACCTTTATAAATATGATGATATTTTCTATCAGAACCATAATTGGCGAGAGCCTTAACCTTATCAATCAGCTCTTTATCATTAGAAACCACGGCACCGGCATCCCCAAGCGCCCCTAAGTTCTTCCCCGGGTAGAAAGAAAACGCCGCCGCATCAGAGAGATTTCCGACACGTTTACCCTGATAATACGCCCCATGCGCCTGCGCACAATCTTCAAAAACTTTTAAGTTATACTTTTGGGCTATTTCCCAAATTTTTTCCATCTGCACGGCTTGTCCATATAAGTGAACAACCATAATAGCTTTAGTTTTAGGAGTGATTGCCGCTTCAATTAAATCAGGATTGATATTATAAGTCTTGACATCCGGCTCAACCAAAACCGGTGTACATCCGTTATCGGAAATGGCTAAAATTGTGGCAATATAAGTATTAGCGGGAACGATAATTTCATCACCCACACCAAAGCCGGCAGCTTTAATAATCAGACGCAACGCATCAAGACCATTAGCGACACCGAGGGCGTATTTTGTACCACAGTAGGTTGCAAAATGCTCGGCAAATTTATCATTTTCCTCACCTTGCAAATACCACCCCTTATCAAGAACAGAAGCTATCCTTTCATCAATCTCTGCACGGAAACGATTATTAACTTTACCTAAATCAAGAAATTTAACCATTGCGTTTTACCTATTCCTTACCATTTAACAAAATTGTATCATTAAGAATGATGACATTTTCACAGTGTTCAACTATTTGTTTGTCATATTTATCTAAAACAATATCCCCTCCTTCTAGAGTTGATAATATTTTTGCAGTTCTCGCCAAAGAACCGGAACTTGCTATTAAATGCTCTGCTTTTGACATTAAATACAAATCAAGATAACCTCTATCGGCACCATTCTGATCACAAATTTTATACTTTATCTCTGAATCAATATTCGGAATAATTTCTTCCTTTATCCAATTGCATTCTTCTGAAAAGAAAAAGAATTTAACCTCTGGATGGAGTTTATGAATAATATTAACAGCTTTAATGTAATACTCTTTAGGTGTCGGATAACCATAAGCTGGATTATAAACAGATAAATCTCCTCTGCGCACATGAACAGCACAAGATTGAGTTTTCTTAATTTCATCCAAAATATCGCGACAAGTATCAAGATCAATCGGCTTAAAGTTATTAATAAAAATATCTCGATACTCAATTAATTTATTTCTTTCTGGCGCATATCCGCGTAAATAACCACTTTCTCA
>DEKL01000108.1:5905-6118 GCA_002353835.1 Alphaproteobacteria bacterium UBA2723 | reverse complement strand
ACCATTTAAAGGAATACAATTTGTAAAAACATTCTTTTTTTTACAATATTTAATTTCTTCAAGAGTTGCAAATTGTAATTTCAAATTAGGAAAGGCTTTTTCCATATCATAATTGCGAACAAATCTATTAAGACAGTCCACCCCTGCCTCCTTAAACCATGATAAATCATATTTTACTTTATAGCCCTGATCTTGCAAATAAAGTCCTAAAGT
>DEKL01000108.1:0-5891 GCA_002353835.1 Alphaproteobacteria bacterium UBA2723 | reverse complement strand
AATGCAATCTGAGAGCAGATACCACCATCCGTTCGAATAACAACTGTTTTTTCTGACATATTGGTACCTCTACTAAAAAATTTTATCATTGATAAACCCTTTCGCTTAATTTTCATTTTTTGGGAATGCTACAAAGATTACTCCCAATTATATCTCGAAAACAATTCCTTTGTCTATTTTTCCTTTTTCATTAATATACTTTGTTTTGAAATATAAGTTGTATTTGCAGGAACATTTTTTATTACAACACTTCCCGCTGCTATTATAGCATTTTCACCAATCGTTATTCCTGGCAAAATCGTAGCATTAGCTCCAATACTTGCCCCTTTTCTAATTATTGTTTTTAGAAATCGTTCTGGATATTGTTTAGATCTCGGATGTTTATCATTACAAAAAGTTACATTTGGACCAATAAAAACATTATCTTCCACAACTATGCCATCCCAAATTTGAACACCACATTTAATAGTAACATTATCACCGATGACAACATCATTTTCTATAAAACAATTAGCACAAATGTTACAATTTTTTCCAATTTTTGCTCTTGGCAAAACAACACAAAATTGCCATATATTCGTTCCTTCTCCAATATTTGTCGTTTGAGTATCAGAAAGAGGATGTATCATCTAGTAATCTCCTTTTTAAATTGCTCGTAATCTTTCACATATTCATCTGGAACATATTCACAACTTGATAAAACCAATAAAACATTATCTTTTGAAAAATTATACATTTCTTTCCAAACCATTTTATTAAGATAAAGTCCCTTAGTAGGTGAATCTAAAATAAATTCCTTTTGTGTTACCCCATCATCAACTAAAATAGTACAACTTCCCGCAACAGAAATTAGTACAAACTCAGATATTCTATTTGCATGCCCTCCCCTCCTTGCATCAAAAGGTATCTGGTAACTGTAAAAAGCTCTCTTTAAGGTAAATGGTAAATTGCAATCCTTTTGAAAAACTGTCAAAAATCCTCTTTCATCTCCATAACTGATAAAATCGATGATTTTATACTTGCTATTATCAACATTTGAAATTTCAGACATTAGCCAATCTCCTTTTTTCTCGATTTAAGGGTAAATTCGAACAAAATTACAGATAGTTGAGCAGTAAATATCTAATTTTTTGGCAATCTTATTCTTAGCTATATTTTCCGAAAACAGTTTCTTTATTTCTTCTCTATGGTATTCAAATCCTAAATCTGAATGTAAGCCAAACGGCAATCTAAGCCTTAAATCTTTGAACATTCTCCCCTGTTCAGCATCTTTTTTATTTTTGACTAATACATATATCATCATTTATCACTACTACTTTAGAACCAGAAAAAAATAACGAATTTCATTTTTTCACGGACATTTAATGCTTGATAGATTCCCTTGTATAACACCCATATTCATTTTGCAAGCAAAATTTTCTAAAATAGGAAAAATAAAATAGATACTTTAACCGGTCCCCCCCCGCAAAATGCGGTTCATAAATGAGATTGATGAAAAATCGTAAAATCTCATAAAATAAGGGATATAGAGGCAATATTGTAAGCTAAAATCGCATCCGAGAATTTAAAACAAAAAAACCTCTTCTTTGCGAAGATGCTTTTATATGGTGGGTTCTGTAGGGTTTGTAAGCTAAAAATAATCCGGTGAATTATTTTTAGCGAAAACTGTAGCTGTTGTTAATGAGCGGCTTTGTGGTAGCGCAAACCAAGCGAATTTACAACCAAGCTTGACCGAAGCGCAGTTACGGCGCACCATAAGTGCACCGTTACGAAGCAAGACCGAACCGTAGGTGAGAGTTCTACACAATAAAAAATCCTACCACAAGGGTAGGATTTTTTATTGGTGGGTTCTGTAGGACTCGAACCTACGACCAGACCGTTATGAGCGGCCGGCTCTAACCAACTGAGCTAAGAACCCGACAGCCATTACGTTTTACGTTAAATAAAATTCATAGTCAAGCACAAAATGCGCCCACGGGAAAACTTTTTTAATTAACGGTGGATTTCATGGGTAAAGCGCTTGCAAGCAAAACACCGATAAAATAAACTGACGAAAGATTAAACGTAAAATAAGGATACGCAACCATGCCGATACGGGTTCTGCCGGATAATCTCATCAACCAAATTGCCGCGGGCGAAGTGATAGAACGCCCCGCCTCGGTGGTGAAAGAATTGGTGGAAAACGCCATAGATGCCGGCGCAGACCGTATTGAAGTTACCCTAAAAGCCGGCGGTAAAACCCTTATTACCGTTGAAGATAACGGCAAAGGCATGACCAAAGCAGACTTAGAGCTTGCGGTTGAACGCCATGCCACTTCCAAATTGCCGACAGATAATTTATTTGATGTCAAATTCTTAGGCTTTCGCGGTGAAGCCCTGCCCTCTATCGCTTCCGTTGCCAAAATGAAAATCATCACCCGCCAAGAGCAGGATGACAGCGGTTGGTCATTAGAAATTAAGGGCGGCAAAAAAGAAAAAATTACACCTGCCGCCTGCCCGAAAGGTACCCGCATAGAAGTCCGTGACTTGTTTTACGCCACCCCTGCCCGCTTGAAATTCTTAAAAACAGATAGCGCCGAAGCCGGTGCTTGTGCAGATATTTTGAGCCGTATTGCGTTGGCAAACCCTGCCGTTTCTTTTTATCTTTATGCGGATGATAAGAAAAAAATCTCCTTAGACGTCACCACCGGCGATATGTTTAATGCACGTTTGCGCCGTGCCGCCGAGGTTATGGGCAGAGATTTTTCCGAAAACTCTTTAGAAGTCAGCGGCGAACGTGAAGGCATGCGCTTAAGCGGTTTGGTAAGCCTGCCGACATACAGCAAAGCCAACACCTTATCGCAATATCTGTTCGTCAACAACCGTCCGGTTAAAGATAAACTTTTGCTCGGTGCCTTAAAAGGCGCTTATGCCGGTGTGTTGGAAAATTCGCGCTATCCCGCCTGTGTGCTGTTTTTAGAAGTTGAGCCGATGCATGTTGATGTCAACGTACACCCGACCAAAGCCGAAGTTCGTTTTTTTGACCAGCAAGGCGTGCGCTCACTCATTGTCGGAGCGATAAGACAAGCCTTGTTAGAAGGTGACAAACGTGCCGCCAATACCGGCGAAAAAGACCTTTTAACCCGTTTAAGCCAAAAGCTCAGTGCGGATTATATTCCCTTTAATCCGGCATCTGAAACAGAGGGCATACTTAAAGAAAATATCTACCCGCAACCTTATGAAACAGACACTCTGCCACCTGCATATAAAAACAATATTACCCCTAACGAAAAACCTTCCCTTTTCCAATCTCATGCTCCGAAAAACAATACCCATGGTACCGGTGTTTTGCCGGAGCTGATGGCAAACTTCTCGGTCAAAACCGAAGAACCGAGTGAACAAGATTATGAAAAAGCCGGTCCCTTAGGGGTTGCCAAGGCACAGTTTCATGATACCTATATCTTAGCGCAAGCCGAAGATGCGTTAGTTTTAATAGACCAACACGCCGCCCACGAGCGTATTGTTTTAGAGCGTTTGAAAAAAGCCATGGCAGCGGGTGAAAAACTTCCCTCACAGATATTGCTGATACCGGAAGTGATAGATTTATCCCTAACAGAGAAAGCTGCGCTAAACGAAGAAATTCCAGCTTTGGAAAAATTGGGCCTTGTTATCAAAGATTTCGGTAATGATGTCATGGTAACCGAGGTACCGGCCTTAATCAAAGATGCCGCCTTAAAGAAAATGGTCAAAGACTTGGCAGATGAGATGGCAGAATGGGGAACGACAACCACCGCCGAAGATAAAATCAACCATATCGCCGCCACTATGGCCTGCCACGGTTCGGTGCGTGCCGGCAGAAGATTAAATATTGCCGAAATGAACCATCTGTTAAGAGAAATGGAACAAACCCCGCATGCCGCCCAATGCAACCATGGTCGCCCGACTTATATTCGTCTGGAATTAAGCGATTTGGAAAAACTTTTCCACCGTTAATAAGTCCCGCCTTGCAATTTTGTCACCACCCCCTATACTTTTAAGAGTTAAACATTTTTAGGAGAAAAAAGATGAAAAAAACACTTGTTGCACTTTGTGCCGTATTGTTTGCCTTTAACGCTAATGCATTTGACGTTGCCGGCGGATTACGTCAAGTTTCTGCCGCCGCAGATTCTGCCGCTGACAAAATTGAAGGCGCTAAAACCGCTGATGACAGCGCTAAAGCAGACGCAACTTCCGCTCTTGAAGCCAAAAAAGCTGAAGCACAGGCAGCCGTAGGTGCCAAAAAGGCAGAATTAGAAGCCAAAGCCGCTGAGCAAAAGGCCGCTGACGAAGCCAAAAAAGCCGAACAGCAAAAAGCCGTTGATGATGCCAAAAACAGCTTAAACAACTTAAAGAACGCATTTTCAAAATAAGTTTTTAGAAACGAAAAGCACCCGCCCGACCGCGGGTGTTTTTTTAATTTAAGGAAAAATAATGATTTATACCGGCTACTTTGATAAAATAGAAACCTATAAAGAAAAAGGCTTTACCCCTGTTTCTATTGCAGGCAGAGCACCCGACTGGTATGACGGTATTGAATATAAAAAACTTGCCCCCAAGCGCGATTGGTGGCAAAAATGGCATGATGAAAAGCTAAGCAACGCATGGTATAACGAACAATACTACAAAACTGTTTTAAATAAACTCAAAGCCGAAGAAGTCTTTGCAGACCTGCAAAAATTCGGCAATAACATCATCTTATTGTGTTATGAAAAAAGCGGGGAATTTTGCCATCGCAATATTGTTGCAAACTGGCTTAACGAACATCAAATCAAAACCAAAGAATATGACTTAAATAAAGCCCCTATCCGCCCGGAGATAACAAGATAATTACCCTTTTGTGCCAAAATCTTGACATTTCCGTCGGTTGGTGCTAAAGATATACCCATAATGACGAACTGTCATTATAAAAGCTCTCTTTTTATGAGGGCTTTTTTTGTATCCGCAAGGTCAGGCTTTGCGGATTTTTTGTTTTAAATTTTATTTATAAGGAGAAATATCATGCCAAAATACGGCGATAAGACCCAAAAAGAACTTGAAAATTATTTGATTGGTTATAGTATGCCGACAGGGAAAACTCGAACAGGACTTGCGGCGCCCTACCATGATTTTAGAAGAAATCATAGAGATATGGAAAATTTGGAACTTATGGAAGGCGATAAATTTTTTCATTGCAAGGCAAATTATGAAGCTGCATCCAGAGGAGCATATGGGGCATTAGCTGCAGGTGCATTAAGTGTCGGACGAGAAATAAGCGATGCTCTAATAAAAAGAGACAACTTTTCTTTAGATTTGGTCTGATATAAAAGCTGATGAACGTGGAATTAGAGGTGGTAGCTTAAAGAAAACTTTGCGTGAAACCTGTCCGACACACCATACCAAATATAAATAATTAAGGAGGCAATTTTGGGCAAACAAATAACTATTAATTGGCAGATGATAAGAAAGCTGTTCATTAAGCTGTTTATTCTATTTGTCATGTTTGGCTTAATGTTAGTTGATTGGACGATTGTTCAGTCAATTCCCCATCATATTCTTAACATCTACAGTTTGGTAATGTTTGTTTGCCTTGCCTCTTTTGGATTAACGATATTCCCTAAAATAAAGAAAATATGTTATATCGTATTTTTTATAAGCCTGATAACATATATATGCATGTACAATTTTATTGATGATATAAAGGAGCAACATCTCATAGATAGCTGTATGGACTTAGGAAACGTCTGGGATTATAAAGAGCACCGCTGTCGCACAGACTGCTGGCGCTGGACTTATGAAAAAGGCTGTGAAAAGGAATAAGATTTTTGGTATCATCTTAGCCTTATATACAATAGAATAATCAAGCACCATAAGATAAATTAGCAATGGGTTTGCTG
>DEKL01000110.1:30852-35535 GCA_002353835.1 Alphaproteobacteria bacterium UBA2723 | reverse complement strand
GGATTGGTAAATTGCGGCACATATAAGGCTTTTATGCCGACTTTATTCAGTTTATCGGCATAGCTCGGCGAAGCGACCGCGATTAAATCATAGTTTTGCCAATCATCATCAAGCGAAGCATTTTCCGGCATTTTTGCTCTTTTTTCCAATTGTTTATGTGAAAGCGTATTTTTAGAATTTTCATCATAAGCCATCGGGTAGTAACAATAAAGCACATTAACGCCATCGCCAAACGGCGGGTTAAATTTAGTGTAACCACGCATATAGAGGTTAATTTTCGGTGTCGGCTCGTGTTTTGTGTCATATTCGCCACGATAATCAACACCGGTATCTAAACCGTTTTTTCTAAAACCGTCGGCAAAATCTTCGGCAATCCAATAATCTCCGACATTAAAATCATCACGGTTTGTTGTTGATTTAACCACCACATCATAAGCCAAAGCATTACTCGTCATAAAATTCAAAGCAACCAAAAAATAAAACAGTTTCTTATGCATATCCATCCTCTAGAAAAGTGACTTTTTGCGGTTGTCTTGTTTTAACTTGGCATCTAAATCCTGCGCTCTCAACTTAATATCGGAACGTAACGGTTTTTTCAGCGCCTTATCTAACATTCTGCGTGCCAAAGCTGTCTCGCCGATGGCATTATTATATTCGGCGGCAAAATAATCGGCAGTTGCCTCTTGTCCCATATTGGCATAGACCTGTCCGAGAAAGCGATAAGCCTCCGGATAGGTTTGTTTCCGGTTAACATGCTCTAACAATGGTATGAGTTCTTCCATTTCATGACGTGATGGCTCAGCAGCCAACACCGCCTCCGCATAACTTAGCTTAAATAAATCAGATTGCGGACGTAAAGACAAAGTTTTGCGATAGGCATTAACCGCATCTCTTATTCTGCCGTTTTCAAACAAAGTTTGCGCTTTTAATTCCCAAAAATAGGGGTTGTTCGGCTCCTGTTGAATAAGCGCATCAGCATATTGTACCGAAGCATTTAAATTTTTCTGCCGCATATAATAAACCGTATGGGCAATATTACCGTAAACCGAATTATCATTAGGCGGAAAGTGTGCATAGACTTTTGTTAACGGCATCAAAAAAGCAAACAGTTTGGTTTGTACGCGTTTAAGTCTTTCGTTCATAACTTGCTCACCGACAATGCCGTGTTCATGTTTGAGCTGGTCGTTAAAGAACGCAATACGCTCGCCGGTAACCGGGTGCGTTCTGAAATAAGGAGATTCTTCAATACCCTGCAAACGGTTTGTACTTTGAATTTTGCTCATAAAGTTTTTTAATCCGCGGACAGATTTATGATTTTTATGCAAAAGCGAAACAGCCGTTTCATCAGCGGCACGTTCTTCGCTCATCTGGTATGCGGTAACTGCGTTAATGGCAGAGCTTTGTGTTCCCAATACCACGGCAATGGCCGCATCACCGCGTCCGCTGGCAACTGCCGCACCGGCTGCCGCCACCAAAGAAGCAAGCGTTGCTTTTTGCATATCCTGTAATTTCATTTTAAGTCTTAAAAGATGTCCGCCCAAAATGTGTCCGGTTTCGTGTGCCAACACACCTTCAATTTCGTTACTGTCAGCCGCTTTTAACAACGTTCCGGTATAAACGAACATATGGTTTTTATCGCCGACAAAAGCATTTAAACTGTCATCTTTAACAATATGGATATTCTCGCGCCAGAGCGGAAGTTCCGCAGTCTTAAAAATCGGGGTTAAAATATCATAGATATAGCTTTCCGTTTCTTCATCACTGATTAAACTGATAGCCTTAGCCTGAAAGCTAAACAACATAAACACAAAACAAAAAATAAAGCCTGTTCGTTTCATGGCAATTCCCCCGTTTATCATCAAAAATAGGATATAATCTTTATATCGTCAAATCAAATAACAAGGGTGTGGATTTTTATAGGTCATAAAAAAGGCAGTTATTAAACTGCCTTCTTCTCCTCAAAAACTTTAACCAGCCACTCATAAAACGGGTTATGAAATTCGCTGTAAAGCTCACGCGCTTTTTCTAAGCTCAAATCTTTGCGATTTATTGCCGATTCGGTTAAGATGGTACAAGTGTTTTCCTTAATATCAACCGCCCCGCCGGCAATAAAATATTCCTCCACGGCACTATCGCTTTCATCTAAGATTTTAACAACTCCGTAATCAAGAGCCAAAAGGGTAGGCGCACGATCTTTAATCACCGTCAGCGTTTTTTCATCTGTCGGCAACACCACGCGATAGACCTTTTTATCAAGCACCAGTCTTTCCGGCATATAGATTTTAAGTTGAACGTCTAAAGCCATTTTAAGCAGCACCTTTCCGTGCATTTGCACGCTCTAAAACTTCATCAATCGTACCGGCCATATAGAAATCCTGTTCCGGAATATCATCATAAAGACCTTCCAAAATGCCCTTAAAGCCTTTAATCGTATCTTCAAGCTGTACAAAACGACCTTTCTTACCGGTAAACACTTCTGCCACAAAGAACGGTTGTGATAAGAATTTTTGGATTTTACGCGCACGGGAAACAACCATTCTGTCATCTTCCGAAAGTTCATCCATACCCAAAATAGCAATAATATCTTGCAACGAGCTGTATTTCTGCAAAATTTCCTGTACACCGCGAGCCACACGATAATGTTCTTCGCCGACCACATCAGGCGATAAGATACGGCTGGTAGAATCAAGCGGGTCAACCGCCGGATAAATACCTAACTCGGAAATTTTACGAGATAAAACCGTTGTTGCATCCAAGTGTGCAAATGTTGTTGACGGCGCCGGGTCAGTCAAGTCATCAGCCGGCACATAAACGGCTTGCACCGAGGTAATAGAACCGTTTTTCGTTGAAGTAATGCGTTCCTGCATGGCACCCATATCCGTACCCAATGTCGGTTGGTAACCAACGGCGGAAGGAATACGTCCGAGCATAGCTGAAACCTCAGAACCTGCTTGTGTGAAACGGAAGATGTTATCAACAAAGAACAACACATCTTGGTGCTCCACATCACGGAAATATTCAGCTTCCGTCAAACCGGTCAAAGCAACTCTGGCACGTGCTCCCGGCGGTTCGTTCATCTGTCCGTAAACAAGTACGGTCTTGGATTTATCGCCCTCAAGGTCAATAACGCCTGATTCAATCATTTCGTGATAAAGGTCATTACCTTCACGCGTACGTTCGCCCACACCGGCAAATACCGAGTAACCGCCGTGACCTTTGGCAATATTGTTAATAAGTTCCATAATCAAAACCGTCTTGCCCACACCGGCACCGCCGAACAGACCGATTTTACCGCCCTTACAATAAGGCTCCAACAAGTCAATAACTTTAATACCGGTCACAAAAATTTCAGGGTTTGTAGACTGGTCGGTAAATGCCGGAGCTTCACGGTGAATAGGCATCATCATTTTGGCTTTAACTTCGCCGCGTCCGTCAACTTCATCACCGACCACATTGATAATACGTCCCAACAGTTCCGGCCCGACCGGAATGGTAATCGGTTTTTCCGTATTGTAAACCGGAAGACCTCGGCTCATGCCGTCCGTCATATCCATAGCAATCGTCCGAACGACATTTTCGCCCAGGTGTTGTTCCACTTCCAAAACCACACGTCGTCCGTTGACTTCACATTCCAACGCCGTCAAAATAGCCGGTAACATAGAAGGTTTTTCAAACTTAACATCAACAACCGCACCCATAACCTGGTGAATTTTACCAAGTTTTCCGCTATCTTTTTCCGCCTTAAGGTTTTTTCTCAGTTCTTCCAAACGAAAAGCATTTTCCTTATTTAAGGTTTTGCTTTCCTTTTTTTCTAAACTTTCATCTTGTTTCTTTTTTGCTACCATCTTTTTTATACTCCTTAAGTTGTCCTACATAGCTTCGGCGCCGGCAACAATTTCCACCAATTCGGTAGTAATGGCAGATTGCCGAAGTGTGTTGTATTTAAAAGTCAAAGATTTAATCATATCTTGTGCGTTACGGCTGGCATTATCCATAGATGTCATGCGTGCAACATGCTCGGAAGCCTGAGAGTTAATCAAAATCTCAAACATTTTTGTACGCATATAAAGCATGGCAAATTCCCTCAAGACATCTATCGCTTGCGGTAAGGATTGGTAGAAAGCCTGACCAACCATATTAGACTTTCTTTCTTCCTCCGTCAGCTCAATATTAAACGGAATAACCTGTTGTGATAAATATGTTTTTGTCAGACCGGATAAAAAGTCACTGTAAACAATCTCACAGATATCGGCATTGTATTGCTGCTTTTTATCCCATACATCTTTTAAGAAATACATAGCCTCTGCATACGTCAGATGTTTTTTGATAACATTAGGATAAGAAGCTTCAATATCATCTATACCGTGCCGTTTCAAACTGGAAGCCGCCTTTTTACCATAACAGAAAATAATAACCTTTTTACCGTCTTTTTTAAGCTCATCAATACGTCGTTTGGCCTCTTTAGCCACCATTGTATTGTAACTGCCGCATAAACCTTTATCGGAAGCCAACACAAACAACGCATAAGTCTTAGGATCTTTGGGCTGAATCATCAGCTTCGGGCGAACAAATTTAACCCCGAGTTCCGCTTCCTGCATTTCCACATCAGCCAAAACTTTTTTAAGGTTTTCCATCATCATATTTTGGAACAGTTCGCTCTTTTCCAAAGTCAGCTGCGCCCGA
>DEKL01000110.1:28270-30812 GCA_002353835.1 Alphaproteobacteria bacterium UBA2723 | reverse complement strand
CCGCAACCATCTTCATCGCCGCCGTAATTTTGTGCGTAGATTTAATGCTTTCAATGCGTGTCCTAAGTTCTTTTAATCCTGCCATGGTTTCTCAATCCTAAGCGATTTTTTGCTGAGCATCAAGTTGCTTTTGCTTAAATTCTTTAACGGTTCTGGCCATATATTCATTAAGCTGTTTTTCCAAGTCCTCGGAGATAATTTTCTTCTCGCGAATTTCCTGCAAAATACTGTTTTTATGGTGACGGATACTGTCTAACAGGAAATCCTCAAAGCTCTTAATCTGACTGAGTTCCAAATCATCCAAATATCCCTTTGAACCGGCGAATAAAACAATAACTTCTTCTTCCATCGGTAACGGATGGTAAACCGGCTGTTTCAACATTTCCACCAATTTAGCACCACGATTTAAGAGCTTTTTGGTGGAAGCATCCAAATCGGAAGCAAATTGTGCAAAAGCCGCCATTTCACGATATTGCGCCAAGTCAAGTTTCATGGTACCGGCCACTTGTTTCATAGCTTTCACCTGTGCGGCAGAACCTACACGACTTACTGAAATACCGATATTAACCGCCGGACGCACACCTTGGTAGAACAACGAGGTTTCCAAGAAAATTTGTCCGTCGGTAATGGAAATAACGTTTGTCGGAATATATGCCGAAACGTCACCGGCCTGCGTTTCAATAACCGGCAATGCCGTCAAAGAACCGCTGCCTTCGTCTTCGTTCATCTTTGCCGCTCTTTCCAAAAGTCTTGAGTGCAAATAGAAAACATCCCCCGGATAAGCCTCACGCCCCGGCGGACGTCTCAATAACAATGACATCTGTCTGTAAGCCGTTGCTTGCTTGGATAAGTCATCATAAAAGATAATTGCATGCATACCTCTGTCACGGAAATACTCGCCCATTGCACAACCGGCATAAGGTGCCAAATATTGCAATGGTGCGGAATCGGAAGCTGTTGCCGCAACCACAATAGTGTAATCCAAAGCGCCGTAATCTTTTAATGTCTTAACCACTTGTGCCACGGTAGAACGCTTTTGCCCGATAGCAACATAAATACAAAACAGTTTTTCCTTATCGCTTTTAGCAGCATCATTAACCGCCTTTTGGTTAATCATGGTATCCACCAAAATAGAAGTTTTACCGGTTTGTCTGTCGCCGATAACCAATTCACGTTGACCGCGCCCGATAGGAATAAGTGAGTCAATAACCTTTAAGCCTGTCTGTACCGGCTCATGCACGCTGCGTCTGGCAATAATACCCGGTGCTTTGATTTCCACATTGGAAAATTCTTTGGCATTGATATCACCCAAACCGTCAATCGGTCTGCCCAAAGCATCAACCACACGCCCCAATAATTCTTTACCGACCGGCACACTGACGATTCTGTTTAATCTTTTAACCGTGTCGCCTTCTTTAATTTCCGCATCGGAACCGAAAACAACCACACCGACACTGTCTTCACCCAAGTTAAGCGCCATGCCCTTAACACCGGACTGAAATTCAACCATTTCATTGTACTCAATGCCGGAAAGACCGTAAACCGTTGCAATACCGTCACCGACGGAAAGCACTTTACCGACCTCATTTAATTCGGCGCCGAAATCATATTTCTCAATCTTTTCCTTCAAAATTTCGGATATTTCTTCTGCTTTCATACTCATATTATTAAGCCTTTCGTTGCATTTAAGTACCCATTAAACCGTATGGCGATCAAGCATATACTGTTTAAGTTTTTTAAGTTTTCCTGAAAGTGTATCATCAACCAACCAAGAGTTAAAGCGAACGGCAAGCCCGCCCAATACGTCCGGCTTAAGCCGATAGTTAATAATAACCGGTGCTTTCAGTTTATTTTCTAAAGTTTTCTGTAAACGGTTGTTCTGTGTTTCGGAAAGCTCAACCGCCGTATCAACCGTAACCTCAACAATCCCTTTATCTTGGTAATAGATTTTGCTAAAAGCATTACAAATCATTTTCAAGAGGTTTAATCGGTTGTTTTCGGCAATCATCTTTAAGGTTTCTTCCGAAATGGCAGAAAATTTAGCCTTTTTAGCAATATCAACCATAATTTTAATTTTATCGTTATTGTCATCAACAGGCTGCATCAGTACGTCCCATAAATCACCATTTTGGGAAATACTTTCTTTAAGAAGACGGATTTCTTCCAAAACCTTATCTTCAATATGTTCATCTTTAGCCGCTGAAAACCAAGCCTGCGCATAGGTTGTTGCGGTTTTGTATTTAGAAATCTTTTGCACTTTTTAACCTGTAATATTCTCTAAACGATAAATTTCAATAACACAAAATTACTTATTTTAAATTAAAATTTCCGCCATAAAACCACTTTTTTTCACAATCATTTTTTTGTGGCACAAAAAAAGGTCTCTTTTTAGCAAAGAGACCTTTTAATTCAAGATTTGAAGAAAGGGAGTGCACCGATACACCTGACCAGATTACGATTAAACGTACTGCCCTGATTGGCTTCAATCAAGCATTCTCCGTTAATGTCATAAAGGCTTCCGTCAGCAATGAAAAAGAAGGGG
>DEKL01000110.1:20628-28190 GCA_002353835.1 Alphaproteobacteria bacterium UBA2723 | reverse complement strand
TACGCGAACCGTCAGAATTATGAAAACCGACTTTGTTGGCATCTCCTCCGGACAAAACAGAAATAAAGTACCTCCCGTCATTAAAGACGGAAACTTTCGTTACCTTAGAGCAGATGAGGCTTCCTTCTTTATCAAAAAGAGAAACGTCATCCCCCACACGTTTGGAATACCAGCCGTTAACAAACAAATTGGCGTCATTTGAAAAATCAGCCAGTCTGTCTCCTTTTGCGTTAAACACAGCCTTAGTTTTATCCCTTTTAATCAGCATAAACTTACCGTCATTGGCTTCAAAGATATCTTTGAACGAGCCGGTAACGATACGTGTTTGCTTGTCATCAAAAACGATAGCGACATGGTTAACAAGGATAACGGCTTTCCAACCGTTTTTAAGCTTTCGCCTTTGGCGAATGTAGCCTTTGTAACAGAGCTCCATTGCGGGGTCTGTTGAGTTTTTGTTGAAATTAAAAGACATCATAATAGTAATAATTGTAATTAGATACCTAAAATATAGGCACAGCCAAACCTGATGTCAAACGGAAATATGTTTAATTTTTGTTACAATTTATTACATGAAAGAATAGGGGTTAATATCCACATCAACCCGTACGTTGCTTTTAACTTTAACCATATTGAGCCAACGTTTTAAAACTTCTTGGATATTGATATTTTTTGCGGTTTTTAAGAGTAATCTGTAACGGTATCTGCCGCGAAGTAATGCCATCGGTGCCGGTGCCGGTCCGAGCGTTTCAATAAAGTTTGTATTCGGTGCACATTGTCCGAGCCGGTAAGCGACAGCCTCCGCCGCCTGTTGGTTGGCAGAAGAAATAATTAAAGCCGCAAGTTTGCCGTATGGCGGCATTTTAAGCATTCGTCTGGCGCTTTTTTCCAGTTCAATAAATTGCGCGCGATTATGCTCAATCACCGCTTTTAAAACCAAATTATCCGGATATAATGTTTGCAAATAAACCATACCTTTTTTATCGCCTCTGCCGGCACGTCCGGAAACTTGTGATAACAGTTGAAAAGTCTGTTCGCTGGCACGCAAATCCGTTCCCATCAGCCCTAAATCGGCATCAACCACCCCTACGAGCGTTAAATCCGGAAAATTATGTCCTTTGGCTAAAATCTGCGTACCGATAAGAATATCCACTTCCTTCTTTTCCGTTAAATGGATAACTTTGGATATTTCCTTATAGTTTGTCGTAATATCGGAAGAAAGGATAGCCGTTCGTGCCAGCGGAAACCGATAGCGTACTTCTTCGGCGATTCTTTCCACCCCCGGACCGCACGCTGTCAACCCTTCTTCCGAATGACACGAGGGACAAAACTTTGGCGTATTCATTTTATATCCGCAATGGTGGCAAATCAGCTCACCGGTAAGGCGATGTTCTGCCAACCATGCTGTACAGTGCGGGCATTGCATCCGGTGTCCGCAATCTCTGCAAATAAGGAGAGGAGCATAACCGCGCCGGTTTAAGAACAACATGGATTGCTCGCCTTTTTCCAAATTACGGTTAATTGCGTTAATCAATGGTGGCGATAAAAATGAAACACCCCATTCCCCCTTAATCGGCTTCTCTTTTTTAATATCAATAATTTCAATTTCCGGCAGTACGGCCTTAGCATAGCGTTTTGTTAATTTAACACAGTCATACTTGCCTTCTTCCACATTAACAATGGTTTCCAAGTCAGGCGTTGCGGTAGAAAGAATAACCGGAATTTTTTCCAAGTGTGCTCGTAATACGGCCATATCACGCCCTTGGTAGGTCACCAGAGTTTCCTGCTTAAAAGAATGGTCATGGCTTTCATCAATAACAATGATTCCCAAATCCTTAAACGGTAAAAACAATGCCGAACGCGCCCCGACGACAACCTTAGCTTTATTCATTGCCGCCGCTTTCCACGTTAAGGCTTTATCTTTAACCCCCACCTCCGAATGCCAAATATAAGGTGTTACCCCGAAACGGATTTCAAAACGCTTAAGCCATTGTGAAGTTAAAGAAATTTCCGGCACTAAAACTAAAACCTGTTTGCCTAAACGAAGCGCCTCAGCAATCGCTTCAAAATAAACCTCCGTTTTACCCGAACCGGTCACACCGTCTAAAAGCGTTGCCGAAAAACCGTTTCCGACTTTTCTTGTTAAAATATCGGCGGCTTTTTGTTGTTCGTCGGTCAAGACGGCAGGACTACCCAAATTAACAACCTGTTCTTCGGCTTCTTCATTGATAAGCACTTCTTTCTTATATAAGAAACCGCTTTTAATCATCGCCGCGATAACACTGTCACTGACACCTGTTTCGTTTAATATTTCTTCTTTTTCCGCCTCTCTGCCGTTATCCAAAAATTCAAAGACGGCTTTTCTTGCCTCGGTAATGCGAATACCTTGTAAATTTTCGTTTTTAATATTAAGCCCGTAGAGGTTGACTTTTTGCTTGGGTAGTTGATTTGTTTTCTGTCCTAAGACCATTTTTAAAACCATTCCCAACGAAGCCATATTGTAAGCCGCGGTTTTCTCTATAAATTTAATCATTACCGAGCTTAATGGCGGTAAATCAAGAATTTGTTGAATCTTTTTAATCTTATTGCTATCCAAATCTGCGCTTTGTCCGACTTTCCAGATAACCCCGGCAAGAATTTCGCGTCCGAACGGCACCACCACAATCTGCCCGATATGAAGTTTTTCGTCACAGCGGTAATCAAAAACATCATTAAAGGGTAGGGGCAGAAGCACGCCATAGACATTCATCTTAAGCTATTCTCCGATAATAAGTGTATTATCAACACGTTTAACCGGCACATCTTTATCACTTAAATATTGCAACAAGTAATGTAACGGCGCGTATAAAGACGGGTTTTCGCTTGCCTCTTTTCCGGCAAGAACCAAATCAATGTTTTCCAACTTTGTGGCATTGAGCGGAACCTCAGATTGCGCTGTTACATGAATCCCCAAATCATTTTGCTTAACTTCAATTTTTCCGCCTTTAACCAAAGTATCCGCCATCATCATCACCGAGGGCATAATCAACTTATAAATCTTCGGTGTTTCAATCTGAATTTCGCAAGAAATCGGGCGGTTAGGGTTACCGAGCGTTAAAAGATATTCTTCAATAATTTTCTTTAAGTCATCCATATCTTTAACGGTGGCATTAGATAAACCGAAACACAATCTGAAAAATTTAAGTCTTCTGCTCAAGACCAAAGAGCTCATTTGCAAGATGGAAAAAACTTCTGTTTTTTCGGCTTCGCTTAAATCATCTTCGCTAAAAAGTTCCACGGCATTGGAAACCGAGCCGATAGTACCGATAAGGTCATGTGATAATCTTGTTGCAATCAGTTCGCTGACATAAGTTGAATTTATCATTTTATCAAATCCCATAAAAGGTTAAAACGAGTAATAAGGAACATTAGATAACCTTGAATCCTCATTAAGCATACGCGAAATATCCAAATCTCTAAGCAACGGGTCCACCAACTCCAGTTTACCGGTAGAAGCTTGCAGATATGGTTTTTTACCGCCCAATCCCCATTTGACTTCACTGGCATTATCCGGCTGTCCGTAGCGCATATCTATCCGTCGCCAAAAGTCATAAATTTTAAGGTTGTTGATGTAAACATTTTGCGATGCTTTGCTTGTGGAAATAGGCACATTGCTTGTATAAATAATATAGTGAGAAAGGTTATCCGAAAAAGTGGATGTATAGTGGATTTCAAGAGTTTCTCGCGTTGCTTGGCGATTATATCTTTCTAAAGATACATATTCAAAACCGTTGACAACGGCAATTTCTCTGGCACAAGCCTTTAAGCGCTCAAATCCGACAATACCGTGAATGCGACATAATTCTTCACCACGCCACTTAATAAAGTTCGGAATACTGAAATCTTGGGTTAATCTGCGAAATCCTTGTTTGGTTAAAATATCTTCCACCTCGCTCGGTTTCATTCTGAGTTTAATACCGGCAATATCAAAATTGGCGGCATTTGAGCGTTTATTGCGCAAAACTTTGGCAATACGCGCTTTTTCGGCGGCAACCTCTTTGGCACTCTGTTTTTTAAAAAGCTCTGATGTGCCGCTGTTAATCAAACTTTCCAACCATGTTTCTCGGTCGTCATCATCTCTAAAGAAGTTATCAAAAATGCCCTTTTCCGATTCGGCTTCGGTTTTCTCAGGGGGTAAAGCTTCATTTTCCTCGGTTTTGGGAGATTTTTCTTCTTGTGTTACTTTAACTTTTTCTTTTGGTTCAATCGGTTCTTCTTTAGTTGTTTGCTCGTTTGCAATAACTTTTACTTCTTTTTTGGCGGGAACAACAGGCTCTTTCTTTTTTACCTCGGGCTGTGCAACTTTTGCCTTAGGAGCGGTCTTCGTTTTAGCTTCAGGCTCATCAATATCGTCAAATAAATCAAAATCATCCTGTGCTAAAGCCGGTGTTACCGTTACCGATAACCCCGAAACAATAAGCCATATTGCAGCTAACACACTGATTTTTCTCATTTTCAACTTCCTAACCAGGCTATTATAACAAAGCAATTTTAAAAATCATCTAATTTTTGGTATTTACAAACCGAAGAACTGCATTTATAACTTTCCATAAAACAAAAGGGATAAAAATGGAATTAAAAGCAAATGTCATAGGCGCAGGTTTGGCCGGTGCTGAAGCGGCTTGGCAACTGGCACAAAGCAAAATAAAAGTGGTTTTATATGAAATGAAACCCGAGCATCACTCTGCCGCGCACAAAAGTGATAATTTTGCGGAATTGGTCTGTTCCAACTCTCTGCGTTCGGATGATTATTTACACAATGCCGTCGGTCTTTTGCATCAGGAAATGCGTTTGGCAAAATCTTTGATTATGGAAGCCGCAGACAAAACCAAAGTGCCGGCGGGTGGCGCGTTAGCGGTAGATAGAGAGGGATTTTCCGCATACATTACCGAAAAGCTTAAAACCCATAAAAACATTGAGATTGTTCATAAGGAGTGGCAAAGCCTGCCCAAAGCGGAAGACGGCTTAAGCATTATTGCCACCGGTCCGCTGACCTCGGATTCGTTAGCCCAAAGTATATCCCAAGCCGTCGGTGGGGAAAAATTATCTTTTTATGATGCGATAGCGCCGGTTATTTACAAAGAAAGTATTGATTTTAGCAAAGCGTGGTACCAGTCGCGATACAATAAGGGAGATAAATACGATTATATCAACTGTCCTCTAAACAAAGAACAATACGAGGCGTTTGTTCAGGATTTACTGGACGGCGAAAAGGGGGAATTTCATGATTTTGAGAAGCCCGCATATTTTGACGGTTGTCTGCCGATAGAGGTTATGGCTGAGCGTGGCAAAGATACGTTAATGTACGGTCCGCTAAAACCGGTCGGTTTAACTAACCCGCACAGTAAAGAAAAACCTTATGCCGTTGTTCAGTTAAGGCAAGACAATAAAGAAGATACTCTAAGGAATATGGTCGGTTTTCAAACCAAGTTAAAACATCCCGAGCAAGTGCGTATTTTTAAGAAAATCCCCGGTTTGGAAAATGCGGTTTTTGCCCGTCTCGGCGGTATTCATAAAAATACTTTTATCAAATCGCCGCTATTGCTTGATAATTATTTGCGCTTAAAAAAAGAGCCGCATATTATGTTTGCCGGTCAGATTACCGGTTGCGAGGGTTATGTGGAAAGTGCCTCAATCGGTTGGTTGGCAGGTTATTTTGCCGCTAATCTGCTTAAAGATAAAGAACCCGTTTTACCGCCCAGAGAAACCGCCTTCGGTTGCCAACTGGCACATTTAACCGATAAGACAGATATTGAGCATTACCAACCCATGAACATTAATTTCGGTTTATTTCCCGAGCTTGAAAAAGTACAAACCCCAAACGGTAAATGGCGACATTTGAAGGGTGCGGATAAAAAAGCCGCATTAAGCACGCGTGCCTTAGAAGCTTGTGAAAGGTGGCTCAATGAAAATACCTGAGAATATGCCGCCGCTGACAATTTATAAATATTTATTGCCAAAGCGTTATTACACATTGGGCAACGCTTATATTCGCTGGCTGATGTTGTTGGCATATCGCGGATTAAAAATTAAAAACATGACACCGCGCACTTTTAATTTATTATATAAGTCGGTAAGTCATCATTGGTCTGAAAAAAGGTTGCTAGGCTATCTACAACAACAATTTATCAAAGAAAATTTATCTTTGTCGCTATTGTTGGAACCGATAGACGGTTTTGACTGGCTCTCTAAAAATCGCTATCCGTTACAATTTTCCGGTTCCTCGCCGATAATGTTGCAGATTATAGCACCGCTAAGTCGTTTTATCGCCGCTTTAAATAATCAACACCCGCCGTTTTATCAGCCGTTTTCCAATTTGCTATGCACCTGTTTGACATCGTATGTTTTAAATATGCCCGAGCTTGAGGCGGTGTTGAAAACAGCGGGGGTAACGGTAGATAAAGAAAACTTAAACAAGACTTTACCCTTGTTATTTGAAGAATCAAAGCAGGTTCTTTTAGTAACCAAAGGGCTGATAAATCGTTGCAAAATAGGGTGTTATCTCGGCTTATGTCATACATTGATTGAAAAAAAACATAAAAAAAAGATGGATTTTCTTGATTATTTTAACTCATTTTTATATGGTATATGGTACACATTAACCATAAGAGGTAAATCTATTCGTCAGAATAGGATATAAAGACAGGTGTGAAATGAGTTCAATAGGGCGCTTAGTAAGAAAAAATCATTCTGCGGTATTTTGGTGTACCATGCGGTATCCGAAAGCCAAGAGAGAGGCTGTGTATACGCTATATGCCTTGTTTAATCATTTTGATGATTTAAGTTCCAGTAACCTTTCCGAGAAAGAAAAAGGCGAGATATTTAACGCTTGGAAACAGGAAATTAACAATATTTATGATAAAAAGGTTCCTGCCACCAGCATCGGCCGTCGCATCTATAAAAATTGCATACGTTTCAAGTTAGATCGGCGATATTTTGAAAAAGTGTTACAAGGTTTTGCCTTAGACTGTCCTAAACCGATGTATTGCCCGAGTTTAAAGGAATTCACTCAATATTGTCGCGGTGTATCGGAAATTCCCTGTTATTTAATTATGAAAATAATTGATGAATTTGATGAAGAAACCACCGAAAAATTAAGTAAAAATATCGGGTTTGCCGTAGAAATCACCCAGATTTTGAAAAATGTTAAGGAAGATATGACCGGCGGTCATGTTTATATCCCTCAGGAATATTTGGATGATGCGGAAATAGAAGAAGGTCTTTCTCCGTATGATATTTTAACCCATAAAAATTTATATAAAGCACGTACCAAAATGGCAGATGCGGCACGAGAGGCTTATGAAGAAGCTTATAAAACCCTAAAAGATAGCCATAATAAAAATTCTAAGCCGGTTATATATATGCTTAACTTGTATCATACCTATTTTGAGATGATGGATAAGCGCGGCTGGGAGATTATATCGCCGAAGCCGGAATTAGGCATAAAAGACAGATTTTGTCTTGCTTTCAAAGCTATGTTTTTGAATAAGCCCGCATAAAAAATATTTAACCGTTGATAAGTCGGT
>DEKL01000110.1:0-20623 GCA_002353835.1 Alphaproteobacteria bacterium UBA2723 | reverse complement strand
CTTTTGCCAAACTGTATAAATCAAATAAACTTCGTATGTACGTTTATTAGATATAGGATGGGACTATGAAGAATTTGACTTATATTTTAACCGCAAGTACTGCCTTGTTATTGCCGTTTGCCGCATTATCAGAAGAAGCACCCGCCACAGAGCAGACTGCAGAAGAAACTATTGCCAAAGCCAGCTCGTTGACGGCGAATATCAAGCGCTTGGCATTTGAATATATGGAACATACCGTAACCAATAAAAATGATAAAAATTATCCGGACACTTATAATGCCAATGAAGAACGTTCTATCGGCGGTGTTTTTGACGGTAACATCACTTATGATGCCGCCAAATTAGTCTGGGTAAACGGTTTAATGATGAAATATAACAAAACCAAAACCACCGAAGACGGGAAGACTTCCGAAAACGAAAAAGATGATGAGATTTTGCTTTATACGGACTATACACATAAAGTATGGCAGTTAGAACACGGTATTGTCGGTCCGTTCGCTTATTTGGGTTATGAAACCGAATTTACTGATTTTGATTTAGTAGATGATAACGGTAAAAAGCACAGCTACCGCACCAAAATTTTGCGTGGTAAAACCGGTATTAAGCTTTATGACGGTAAATACTTCAAACAGTTGTACGTTGCTGTTGTAGAAGAAGATGATATGACCTATCATAATGATAATATGAAAACCGGTGGTGAAATCGGCTACGAGTTTAATTATCCGTTTAACGAAAACACCGCCTTTATTTCCGAAGGCTTTTATCGTCACTTCTTTGAATATTCCAAAAGAGAAGATACAGACTTTAAATATAAGCTTGAGCTTAACAATCGGGTAGAAACGAAGTTAACCGGAGATTTATATTTAGCACCGTTTTATAACTATGAGTTAGCGGAAACCAGAGGGGCACATAAATCTCGTGCGCAAAGCACTATGGGTATATCTTTGACCTATAACAAGAGCTTTGATTTGTAATTGTCAGTAAAGGAAACCGAACATGAAATATCAGGAAATGGAAACAAAGCTGAAAGACGGATTAAAGAACTTAAATCCGGTCTGTAAAAAGTCATTTTTAATAGCATTTGTGCTGATAAACTTGGCTTTTCTGTTTCATACCGTGAATTTTATGTTCGGCGACCATGACTGGAATTATATCCGCACGCCGAATTATTGGCATGAAGGGGCCTTTGAAGGCAGACCGTTACATTTTGTGATGCAATCGCTGTTCTTTGGCGGTCATGTGTTGCCGATACTTAATAATCTGCTTTCGTTTGCCTTTTTAGCGTTAAGCGGTATTTTATTGGCGCACTACTGGCGTGTTCCGAAAAAAACATTTCAACTGACATTATTTGCAACATTTACGGCAATTTTGCCATACACATTGGTTTGGTTATTTTATGCCAAAGATATGTTGAGCAATTTAAGCCTGCCGTTTGTGGTTGTCGCCGGTTTACTGTTGGCAGACAGACCATATAAGAAAATATGGTATCACGTTGCGGCTCTGTTTTTGTTTTACTTTGCCTTTTCCTCTTATGCCGCCGTTCTTAATTTAATGGGGGTATGTTTGCTGGGGGCAATATTGACAACTTATATCGGTAGCAAAAGCAATATAGCCAAAGTTGTCCGCCAAAAATTACCGGCCGCGGCAGATATTATTATTGCCGGCATCTTATATAAATTAACATTAGCACTTTCTTCCGTCACGACAGAATACAACACTCAGACCTTAGGTGTTATATATTGGCCGGAAAAGCTAAAAGAAACCGTAACTGTAATGTTTACGCAGTTTGTAACCCCATTACCGTTTATGGAATACAAATTCAAATTATTGCTGTTAGGTTTATGTATTTTTGCAATGGTGGTGGCTTTATTAAAAGGTGGTATCAAAAAAGCGCCGGCAATTATAGTCTTGGTGATAGCCATATTGTTATCATCTAAGGTCGCTTTCTTCTTGGCAGATGAGCGCGGTCAGGTCTTGGCCGAGATGGAAAATTTTGCCTTCGTTCCGCGGTTGGATTTTTATGGTTTGGGTTATATTTACGCCTTAGCCGTAGCTCTTATTTTAAGTTTAAGCAAAGGCAAATGGTATAAGCTGGGGGCAACATTGACCGTTATCATAGCGTTTATGTCTGCTGTTCGCGATATGTATGCCGAAAAGGTTTGGAAATTGGGTTTTGATGCCGAAATGAAAACACATGAAAGAATTGTCGCTCGTTTAGAACAACATCCTAATTTTCACAGCACACAAAAATATCGCCTATTACAAGTCGGCAGTTTTTCTTTAAGAAAGAACTATTACCGCAAAGCTGCAGGCGAGGAAACCAGTTTAGATTTATTGGAAACCTCATTTACGCCGCAGTTTATGTCACGCATTGTTTACAATTTCTACTATCCGGAAGATGTCTTTTATAATAACGCAACCGCAGAAGACTTATCGGAAAGAGGGAAAGAGTATCTTCGTTATCAGGCAAAACCATGGCCGTCTGCCGAATCAATATTTATTGACGGTGATATAGTCATCATTGTTTTAACTGACGAAGGCTTAGATAAAGCAAGAAATAAATAACACTTATTTCAAAAGTTTTTTCACTTCTTCATAGCTCGGGTACTGACTACCGTTGCAACCGAGCAGGGCGTACGTCGGGGTAGAAGTAAAAATCTTTTGGGCAATAGTTTGCAAATCGGAAGCTTTAATCGCCTCAATTCTTTCTACAATTTCATCTGACGGAATAACGCGCCCGAAGAGAAGCATTTGTCTGGCAATAATTTCTGCTGTGGAAGAAGAACTTTCCAAAGACATTAAAAGACTTGCCTTAATCTGTGTTTTAGCGCGGTTAAGCTCTTTTTCCAAAACCGGCTCGTTCATAATTTTCTTAATTTCATCAGCCACCACCGGCAACAATTCGTGCAATTCCTTTGGCGTTGTACCGGCATAAATTCCGAACACCCCGTCATTTTTCATGGCCTGATGAAAACTGCTGATGGTATAGACAAGCCCGCGTTTTTCACGAATTTCCTGAAATAAACGTGAAGACATACCGCCACCGAAAATTGTAGAGAGAACCGAATATTTGTAATAATCTTTATCCNNATAAAATATTAAATAATAATGAATTAAATTCAATTTCTTTAAGTATTAGTAATAGAAAAAATAATTTAATTACAAATAATAATATTTGTAATAATCTTTATCCTTATAAGATGTTCCCTTAAAACCTAATACAATATGAGTTTGTTCAATATCTTTGCACTCGGTTTTATAACCGCCGTAATATTTTTGTTTATCTTCAACAAAATCAGTATGTTGCGGAATATTATTCATGCGCTGTTCTATCATTTTTACGAAGTCATCATGTTTGATTTTGCCGACAGCCGCCACCACCATATTATCGGCAGCATAGTGTGTTTGCATATAATGGCGCATTCTTTCGGCTGTAAACCCGCGCACATATTCGGCCGGTCCCAAGATTGTCCTGCCGGAAGCCTGATTCGGAAAAGCGGCTTCTTGAAAATAATCAAACACCAAATCATCCGGTGCATCATTAGATTGTTTAATTTCCTGCACCACGACTTCTTTTTCCTTAACCATTTCTTTTTCATCAAAAGTCGGTGAGGTAATAAAATCACAAATCACGTCAGCGGCTAATTCGGCATCATCTTTCAGCATTTTGGCATAAAAGCAGGTAAAATGTCTGGAGGTATAAGCATTAGTTGCCCCGCCGACATTTTCAATATCCTCCGAAATTTGTAAAGAAGTTCTTTTCTTCGTTCCCTTAAACACCATATGTTCAATAAAGTGTGAAATACCGTTATCTTCTTCTGTTTCAGCCGCCGAGCCGGTATGAACCCAAATACCCAAAGAAACGGTTTCGATTTCCGGTCTTTCGGCAGTAATAATACGTAAGCCGTTTTTTAACGTTGTTTGTCTTATTTCCATAATATTCAAATCTCAAAAATTAGTTCCACCCATGGCATTTCCTAAAAAATGCATCATTTAATGAAATATAAATCACAGATACTTAAAATTTTTTTAAGGTTACATATTTAATATATACCCAAATAAATTTATTGTAAGGAGAGAAAGATGAAAAAAATGCCACGTTTTGCCGTTATATTATCCGGTTGCGGTCGTGCCGACGGTAGTGAAATACATGAAGCGGTTACCGCATTACTGGCGATAGATAAAGCCGGTTGTACCTATCAATGTTATGCACCGGATATAGAGCAGGCGGCTGTTATCAATAATTTAACTTCTGAAAAAACGGAAGAACGTCGTAACGTTTTAATAGAGTCGGCACGTATTGCTCGTGGGGATATCAAACCTTTGTCCGAGTTTAATTTTAAGGAATATGAATGTGTCGTTTTCCCCGGTGGTTTAGGGGCAATCACCAATTGGTGTGATTTTGCCAAATCCGGCATAAATTGCACGGTAGAAAGTTCTGTAAGGCGCGTTTTGGAAGGGGCTTATGAAGAAAATCTTGTTATCGGAGCCATGTGTATTGCGCCGGTTATGGTAGCCAAGGTGCTGGGAAAATACGGTATCAAACTGACTATCGGTAATGATAAAACGGTTGCCAAAGTCATAAAGAAAACGGGTGCCGTTCATGAAAATTGCAAAGCAGATGAAGCCTGTGTTGATGAAGAACATTATGTTGTAACAACCCCGGCCTATATGTTGGCAAAATCCATCAAAGAAGTGGCAACAGGGGCAGAAGCTATGGTAACGGCAATGATTAAAATGGCACAAGAAAAATAAAACAGAGCCTTGACAAAAGCTGAATCGGGATTATACTCTAGCGCTGAAAAATAATAACTTATATACAAACTTAAAAATTTTTATGTATGGCAAAGTATGATTTAATGTCAGATAAAGCCGAGTGCTTTATCAACCCTCAAAACATAGAAGATGTTTTGAGTCATGCGCGTAAAAGAAGTCAAGATCGCGCCCTTGTGTCCGAGATTTTAGAGAAAGCAAAAAAAATGGAAGGAATAACCGCATCAGATGCGGCGCTTCTTCTGTTAAATCGCAATCCTGAAATAACGGCAGAGATTTTTGCATTAGCCGAGCAAATAACAGATGCCTATTACGGTAACCGCAAGGTGCTGTTTGCTCCGCTATATTTAAGCAACTACTGTGTTAACCACTGTACTTACTGTCCTTACCATGCCATCAACCGCAACATACCGCGTAAGAAGATGACACAGGAAGAGATTAAGGCCGAGGTTATTGCCCTGCAGGACATGGGGCACAAGCGTTTGGCATTAGAAGCCGGAGAAGACCCGTTCCACAATCCGTTGGAGTATATCTTAGAGAGCATTGACACCATTTACGGTATTCATCACCAAGCCGGCAGTATTCGCCGTGTTAACGTGAATATTGCAGCCACTACGGTAGAAAACTACAAAAAGCTGCATGATGCCAAGATTGGTACATACGTTCTCTTCCAGGAAACCTACAACAAGAAGGAATACGAGCGTCTTCATCCCAAAGGTCCGAAGTCCGATTATGCCTACCATACTGAAGCGATGGACAGAGCTATGAAAGCCGGCATTGAAGATGTCGGTATCGGTGTTTTGTTCGGTCTGCACAACTACGCCTATGAGTTTGTTGCTATCTTAAAGCATGCCAAACACTTAGAGTGGAAGTACGGTGCCGGTCCGCACACTATCAGCGTGCCGCGTTTACAACCTGCAAGTGATATCAATTTGGCAGATTTCAAAAATGGTCTGCCTGATGATATCTTCTTAAAGATTGTTGCGTTACTGCGTATTGCCGTGCCTTATACCGGAATGATTATGTCCACTCGTGAGAGTGAGCACATCCGCAGACAGGCATTAAAAATCGGTATTTCGCAAATCAGTGGCGGTTCCAAGACCACGGTAGGCGGCTATGCTGCCCATGATAACACGACCTCTAAGACCGCACAGTTTGAGCTTTCAGACGAGCGTACCTTAGATGAAGTCGTTAATTGGCTGATGACCTTAGGCTATGTGCCGAGCTTCTGTACCGCATGTTATGGTAAAGGCAGACAGGGGGTTGATTTCATGAGTATCTGCAAGCAAAAGCAGATTCACAACTTCTGTACCCCGAATGCTTTGTTGACATTGGCCGAGTATTTGAGCAACTATGCTTCAGATGCCGATGGTATTCACAGTACCAAGTATATCGGTGCTCAGTTGATTGAGGCAGAATTGCAACAGCTCCCCGAAACCATGCGCAAAGTTGTTCGTGCGCGTATGGAGGAAGCAATCAAAGGCAATGTAAAATTCGTTTAAACTATCTCCTATGCGCTAAGCATAGGAGATAGTTTTTTATTGCGAAATAAAAAAATCATCTTAAAATTATTATGAAAGGAATATCTATGGAAAAATTCAAGTTACCGGAAACAATAAATGCTGACCGCATTGTGCTGATAAGGCGCAATCATGAGCATGACAAACAAATCTGGCAAGCCATAGAAGAAAGCCGTCAGTTTGTTCGTGAATTTCTGTTCTGGGTGGATAATCAAAAATGCTTTGAAGATACAGTCAAGGCCACCGACCAATTCGCCAAGGAATGGGAAGAAGACAAAGAATGGGCTTATGATATCTTCACAATTGCTGATTTTAAGTTTGTTGGCTGTGTCGGTCCGCATAACATTGAGTTCATTAACCAGTCTGCAGAGTTAGGTTATTGGTTACGTTTATCGGAAACCCGTAAAGGCTATATGCACGAAGCCGTGTTGGCATTGGAAAATGAATTGTTCAAAGCGGGTATGCACCGAATAACAATATGCTGTGATGTCAATAACATGAATTCGGCAAATGTTGCCAAGAAGGCAGGTTACACCTTAGAAAGTGTGGCCAAAGAGGCGACCTATCATTACACCGGTTTGAAAGATAAAGCAACGTATGTGAAGTTTAGCCCGTATCCGATTAAGGGCTTTGAAGTAAAATAAGCATACAAAAAGAATAAAAAATGCCCGTTCTCTTTGCTAGAGAGCGGGCGTTTTGGTTAGTAGTCAGCGAATAACAGCGCTACCGAAGCGCTTAATCATATACCGCTTGGAGATGTGAGCTCGGGCATTTACGTCAACGGCCGAAAACACAATATTTTCCCCCTCCTTTAAGATATTAGCATCAAAGAAAGTGCTCATATTGTTGCAAGGGAACTGTTGTCCGCTATGCAAATCAATAAAAATGTTTCTTTTAGCAACCAAAATGGCGGGGCTGATTTCAACTTCATCCTCATTCATTGTCTCAGCGACAACGAGTTTGGAATTGCGCGGCAGACCGTAAAAATCGGCCAAAACCGGCAACGAGACAGCTTGTCTCCTTAATCTGCGAGGGTTCGTAGCTGAGCCACTGTTCCCTCTGTTTTTACTAAACGTTTTCATATATATAGGCATAAACGTAGTTGGTTGAAACTCGTATAACATGCTTTGACAAATTATGCAAGCATTTTTTTTGTCAAAATATCTAATGCTCGGAAGAACGACGATTGCTAAGCCGTCTGATTATCGCAAGATTATTTCTTTTTAAGGTATCTTTATTTTCAATATTCTTAACTTTAGAAGGCTTTACCGGTAAAAACGGATGCTCTTTGCTTTCAAAATAATGCGGATGACCTTTTGTTGCGATAAAACTGTCAATTTCCTCAATATTACAATTCTTAAAGACATTAGGAATAGCATTAAACTGCGCATACATAAAGGCGAGCTCTTGACGAGCTTTAGGAGTTAAAGCTTCCGGATGCAGTAAATTTTCTTCAAAATTCGGCACTTGCACATAGAGTTCTTGAGAAACACGTTTTATCAGGCTTTGTTTTAGCTGTGTCGTATTTTGGGGTTGGTGTGTGGTTAAAGCCTGTGCCGATAAGGAATTTTCATCTTCCGGCACAACAACATCTTCCATCGGTACTTGAACAACGGCAGGAATAATATGCTTATCATTATGATAGTGCATATTGATTTGCATAAATTGTGATTTATCACTTGGTATAAGGTTCATATCAAAATTGTTGATGAATTTCGTTAAATCTACATCACGGAACCGATAAATTTTGGAAATAATCGCTTTATCTTCATCAAAAAGCAAGCGTGAAACCGGAAAAAAGTGATACATTGTC
Organism: Alphaproteobacteria bacterium UBA2723; assembly: GCA_002353835.1. Lineage (GTDB taxonomy): Bacteria > Pseudomonadota > Alphaproteobacteria > RF32 > CAG-239 > CAG-267. Next base: position 12,517 of record DEKL01000110.1, on the reverse strand, counting down.
AAAGAATTATCCGTAACCTGTGGTGACGGGGTTAGGGTTATATCAAGGTCGGCACAATTATCAATAAATGAGGCATAAGCGCGGTCTTTGGCAAGTTCATGCATAACCTTATAGTACGTAGCATTTATAACCGAAGAATTAAGTCCCTGGGGATGATTTTTTAATTTATTCAATTCAAACTTCATCCGAGATGCAATGATAATGTGTTCCAGAACCGCCGTTCTTTGTGAAACACCGAAATCTTTTAAGTATGGTGCATATTGGAAAATATCGTTAATAAGTGCTTCTCGCTGTTTAACGGAACGATTAAATGCCATAACGCCGGCCATCTTATCAAAAATAGCGACACGTACGTCTATAAAAGCAGCATCATTTTTAATATAGCGCGATAAATCAACCCCACCGAAAGTGTACATATGCGTTAAAATTTTCTGATAATTTTCAGGGTAGGGCTGTCTGAAGCCGAAATCTCGCAAATATTTTTTCAATGTTTCCGTCAAAGAGGGGGTATAATGCGCCTTAAACATCTTTTCCCACATCTTGATAGTTCCGTTCATCAACAGGGTATATTTTTTATCCAAATCTTCCTGTTTTGTGCTTTCCGGCTTAATCTCACCGTTTTTAATCGCATTAAAATAAAACCCCATATAAGTTTTTTCGTATTTTTTAATAACCGCATCTTTATCTTTCGCCAATTGGTATTCAAAATCAGCGGTTAAGATGGCGGCAACATTGGCGGAAATTTCCTCATGCATGCGCAATTGAATAAATTGTGCCGGCGAATATCTTATTTTCAACCAATATTTAATTTTCTTATTGTGGTGGTGCCACAGTTCATGTGCAAAATAGGGTAATTGCATTCTGTGGAGCTTTGAATTTTTCACAAAATTGCGAACGATTTTATTATTTTGGTAGGTTAACAGTGCAGAAGCATAATGTTCCAAAGTATCATTAACAAAAGAAACTGAGGAAATCGGATTATTTACCAAAGCAATTGTATCAGGTGTTTCTTGAATTTGTTGTATTTGTTTCTGCGCGGGAACATCTGTATTAAGGCAAACCGCCAGCGCCGCCACACTGACGGAAGCTGTCAACATATATCCGAACTTCTTTAATTTTCTGTTTTTCTTAGCCACGCGTATTCTCCAATTCGTGTAAAGAATACACTTTTTTTAAGACAGAGTCAACCCTTTAGACAAAAAATATTTTTTTGCCAATAAAATAAATACCGAAAAGTTTAGTAAGAGCGTGCGTAGATAACGTCTAACGTTGCCTTCTTGCCGGTAAGTAAGCATTCGCCTTCGCTACCGCTTTGGTCAAACGGAATACAGCGGATGGTCAAGCGCATTTCTTTCAATTTTTCTTCGGTTTCTTCATCACCGCACCATTTACCGCGCACAAAGGCCACCTTCGGGGCTTTGGTGCTTTCCATATAAACGTTGGAATTTTTGAAATAAGCTTCAAATTCTTCCTTAGTTTTAATGGTGGTAACAATATTGTTGTTCAAGCGCTGTTCGGCAATGTGGAGCATTTCATCTTGAATAGCCTGCAGTTTATCGGCAATAGAAGACGAAAATTCATCAAAGCCTTCAAAATTTTTCCAGCCGTCTTTATTGATATGGATACGATTACGGAACATAACCGCGTTCTTTTCCAAATCTTTGGCACCAATCTCAACGATTAACGGAGCGCCTTTACGTGTCCACTCCCACATTTTATCAATGGCATCTTTCGGACGATTGTCAAGTTTTACGCGGATTTTCTCGCCGGCAAAAGTCTGTGCTTTCAAGGCATTTTTAAGCTTTTCGGCATAAGCGTTAATCTCATCAGCCTTAGCTTTATCTTTAATAATCGGCACGATAACCACTTGATAAGGAGCAAGCTTCGGCGGAACGCACATCCCTTCGTCATCAGCATGTGTCATAATCAAACCGCCGATTAAACGAGTGGAAACACCCCAAGAAGTCGTATAAGCATATTCCGGCTCATTATTGGCATTGATAAATTTAATGTCTGCGGATTTTGCAAAGTTTTGTCCCAAGAAGTGTGATGTACCAGCCTGTAAGGAACGACCGTCCTGCATCATGGCTTCAATACAATAAGTTGTTACCGCGCCCGGGAACTTATCGTATTCCGGTTTTTTACCTCTTAAGACCGGCATCGCCATATCGTTCACACAAAGGTCTGCATATACTTCAAGCATGGTTTCGGCTTCTTTTTCCGCTTCTTCAAAAGAGCTGTGGGCGGTATGACCTTCCTGCCACAAAAATTCGCGTGTTCTTAAGAATAAGCGCGGACGCATTTCCCAACGCACAACATTGGCCCATTGGTTAATGAGCACCGGTAAATCGCGGTAAGAATGAACCCATTTGGAAAAAGAGTCGGCAATAATGGTTTCCGATGTCGGACGCACGATTAAAGGCTCTTCCAACGGGCTGGCCGGCACCAGTTTACCGTCAACTTTGCTTAAACGAGAGTGGGTAACCACGGCCATTTCTTTGGCAAAACCTTCAACATGCTCAGCTTCTTTTTGAAAGAAACTCAACGGAATAAACAACGGAAAATAGCAATTTTCATGATTTGTCTCTTTAATTTTTTCGTTCAAGAGATATTGAATACGCTCCCAAATGCCGTATCCCCACGGTTTAATCACCATACATCCCGGAGAAGAAGAAACTTCTGCCATATCAGCGGCGGCAATAACATTTTGGTACCACTCGGGGTAATTATTTTCTCTTGTATTTTTCAGAGCCATAACCGAAAATCCTTAAAATAAGTGTTTGCGTTTAAATCTTTCAAGAGTAAATACCAAAAAAAAAACGCTGTCAAGCATATTTAGGTGTATAAAATAGATTTATCTTTTAAGTTTTTTTAACACTTGTTATATAGAATACAACAAAACACAAAAAGCAGAGGAAAAAATGAAAAAATTAGTTATGTCAATGCTCATGGTTGTTGCGGTTTTACTTGGCGGCTGTCAGGAAAAGCGTACACCGAATAACAGTATCTACGTCTTTTCGCAAGTCGGTTGCGGTCATTGTGAAGATGCCAGAAGCTATATGCGCCGTTATTACAGTAACTATGATATTAAAGAACTCAATATCCATAAAGGCGGTAACATGCAATATTTGTTAAGGTATGCGCAGAAATATAAAATTCCTCAGCAGTCTTTGGGAACCCCGTTAATTGCGATGGGAAATAATTATGTCATGGGCTGGGGAACAGAGCAGATGAAACAATTTAATCGTTATATCAAAAACTTCAAACCCAAAACGCCCGTAAATCATAAGAGTTAAACAACAAAAAAAGCAGAATGAAATAAACACTCTGCTTTTTTTATGATTAAATTTGGAAAACTATTTACCGAAATAACGTTTAAGTAAACCATCAAAACCTTTGCCGTGGCGTGCTTCGTCTTTTGCCATTTCATGAATACTGTCATGCACGGCATCATAACCGAGCTCTTTGGCAAGGGTGGCAATTTTCTTTTTACCGTCACAAGCACCGAATTCGGCAGCTGCGCGCATTTCAACATTTTTCTTTGTTGAGTCGGTAACCACTTCGCCAAGCATTTCGGCAATACGAGCCGCATGGTCAGCTTCTTCAAAAGCATAACGCTTGAAAGCTTCGGCAATTTCCGGATAGCCGTCACGGTCAGCCTGTCGGCTCATAGCCAAATACATACCGACTTCGGAGCATTCGCCGGTAAAGTGTTCACGAAGACCGGCAACAATGCGTTCGTCTAAGCCTTTAGCGACGCCGATACGATGTTCATCGGCATAATTTTTTTCGTTTTCTTCAAGCGGCTTAAAGGTTTTAGCGCCGCAAACCGGACATTTTTCCGGCATTGTATCACTGTCAATAACTTGACCGCAAACGGTACAAATATACTTCATGCTGTGTCCTTTCTAAAAAGATTTTAACGGATAGGGAATTTTTAAAGAAACATTTGCACTTTGTCAAACATTAAATTCTGTGTAAATAAAAAAAAATAACTTGGCAAAACGCCTAAATTTAATTAGATTCTAGTAAACTCTCAAAAAAAAGGGTTAGAAGCAATTTTATTTGGAGAAAAAGATGACTGATAAAACCATGAAAATCATCCTTTCCGTGCTGACAATCATTTTGTTGGTATTGATAGTAGGTTTATTTGCGTTTAAGGGCGCTCCCGCTAAGACGGATTTAAATAAATTAGCCCTGCGTATCGGCGAATTGCGCCAATATCGTTCCATGAACAGAGCAGATGTCAATGCGGCGATGGAACGTGCTTTCCAACGCGTAGGATATAGCGTATTTTCTACAACGGAAGATAATCTTTACCCGTCAACAATGGCTGATGCCGGTGTTAATATCTATGTTCGCGGTTATAATCCGTTCAATGAGTTAAAGCCGAACAAGAGAGCCGTTAACGTTGTATATTTGCGTGATTTTGATTCTCTTTATCCTGAAGAATTGGATGCTTTTGATGGTATAGCCACATCTTCGCGTGAGTTTTACAACTACGTTTTAAACGCCGGTTATGCTACCGTATATCTTCCAGAGCTGACCGATCCGTCAATTTTCTATCCGGCACCGCGTGAAGACTTGGTTCGTGATTTACTGTATGTCGGTGATAATGACAGACACAGTCAGGCTGTTGCTTTAGCTTTGGAAGCAAAATTACCGGTTGAAATTTATGGTCGTTTCTGGACCACCAATATTGATGAAAATTACATCAAAGGCGAGTACATTCATGAAAATGACTTAGGTGCATATTTCTCTTCTGCCAAAATTAACTTGGTTAATGTTTCAAATCACGAAGCCGAAATCGGCATTATTCCGTCACGCGTTTATGATATTGCCGCATCAAAAGGTTTTATGATTGCGCCGTACAACAAAGAAATTGAAGCTGTATTCGGGGATGCAATTCCGATGTTTAAGAATGCAGACGAGTTAAAAGCTTTGTATGAACAATACATCAATAATCCGGAAGCTCGTGCCGAAAAAGCTGAAAAAGCATATCGTATTGCTGTTTCCGAATACAATGCGGATGCCTTTGTTCAACGCTTAAACGGTTTGGTAGAGTTTTTAATTAACGAGAAAAAGCTCTAAATGAAAATAAGAACCGGACATAAATTTGTTTTATATCTGGTTTCGGCCATAACGGCAGCAGTGTTATGCACTCTGCCGTTTTTGGCTGTTAAGAAAGATACACTATATGTCTATACCAATTCGCCTGAACTGTTATCAAGCGAGCAGGGGTTTATAAGAGAACTCAAGCTGTTAGGCATAAATGTTATTGTAAACGGTAACAATAAACCCGAGGCGGACAGCTACGGGTTATGGTTTAAAAATCCGGAATATGCGGCAGAGTTGGATACAAGCCCTGCCAAAATAAACTTTTTATACACGGAAGCCTATTATCCCATAGAATGGAAAGATAAAGACAAACATCCGGTTGTATTAACCCCGTATCGTGAGCTTTATGAGCATTACGTTCGCTCTAATATAAAGACGGCACAATTAATATTAGGGGTTAACACCACAGATTTTTATGCGGAAGGCAAACAGAAGAAATATCCTTTGGTTTATGTCGGGGATAATAATAAGGTTTCGCCGATAGCAGAATTTTTACAACAACAAAAAGACGTTAAATTTATCGGTGCCTTTTGGCCTAAAGAAAAGATCTTACCGATAAATGAAAAACAGGCTTCTGAAAGAAGAAAAGCTCTGTCACAAACCAAAATTGCCGTTGTTTATAATGCTGAGGAAACACCGGCCTCAAAGAAAATACCAAACGAAGTTTTGGAAGCCGTTGCTGCCGGTGCTTTGGTTTTATCATCTCCCAATGCGGCGCTATCTGAAACATTTGGCGAAAATGTGGTCATCTATGAAGATGAAACAGATTTAATCAATAAATATCAATACTACCTTGCGCATAACAAAGAAGCGCAAAACAAAATTATTGCTGCGCAAAATATCCTAACCGAAAAGCTGAGTTCCAAAGCAGCCGCGGTAAGGTTTAAGAAAATTTTAGATTGGTTAAAGGAAAATAATATTCGTTAATCGGCGCGGTTAATAATTTCTGCCGCATCAAGCATTTCATCTTCCGTCAGCTTATGTTCAATACCGTCATATTCCATAGCCGTCCACGAGATATTATGTTTTTTAAGCCACTCTTTAGTAAATTCAAGCGTTTTATATTGTACGGACAAATCGCTGGTGCCGTGAAAGAGATAGACCTCCGGTCTTGAAACGATTTCCTGTTCCAGCATATCTTTTCCGCTGACAATACCGGCAAACGGAAAGATACCGCCCAAATTATAGCGTCTGGTTAAACCGGTATAAATAGCAAGCATGGCACCTTGCGAAAAACCCATAATAAAAGTATCTTTATTGGCGATATGATATTCTTTTTGCAAATCCGAAATAAAGCGGTTAAGTCTTTTGGCAACCGCGCTGATACGGTCGCCCGTTTTGTTGTAAATTTCTATAATTTCATCAGTTGTTGTTTCCGGTTTACGGCGCCGTCTGTCCGGATCCAAATCATTAAGTGCATACCATTGTCTTTTATCGGCATGGCGTTCGCTGACCATATCGGCTTCCGGCATCACAATCAAAGCATTATTGACGTGTTTGGCAAGCATTTCGGCATAAGGCAACACATCATCAATATTGCTGGTATAACCATGCAAAAAGATAATCAATTTTGAAAAATCATTACCTTTACTTATTTTTTTATATTTAAATTCGCTCAATGTGCAATGCTCCGAACAAATAACCTGCTTTCTGTTTAACCCGAAATTGTTAATATAAAACTAAAATAAAAAAGATTCCTCAAAAATTACCCCGAAAAAAGAACAAAAAAAGTACTTGACAAACGAGAAATATAGAACTAAAGTAGAACAAACTTAAATCAGATAGGGGGGACAAATGCTGACACCGAAACAACATAAATTGCTTGTTTTTATAGATGAATTTATCAAAGAAAACGGTCATTCGCCGTCTTTTGAGGAGATGAAAAATGCCGTCGGCTTGAAATCAAAATCCGGTATTCATGTGCTGATAAATTCTTTGGAAGAACGTGGCTTTATTCGCAAATTGCCGCACAAAGCAAGAGCATTGGAAGTGCTGAAATTGCCGGAAATTGTTGAGAAATCATTATCTAAAAATTTAGCCAATGATAATGATGAAACCGAATTTTCGTTAATGATTCCTTTGTATGGTAAAATTGCTGCCGGCACGCCGATTGAGGCGATAGCCAATCCTTCCGAATATATCTATATTCCCAAAAGCTTTTCCACCTCATCGGAATTATATGCTTTAACCATAGAAGGCGAGTCTATGATAGAGGCCGGCATTTTTGACGGCGACACCGCGATTATTCGCCGCGCCGAACAAGCCAACAACGGGCAAATAGTCGTTGCTTTGGTAGATAATGAGGAAGCCACCTTAAAAGTGTTGGATAAAAAATCCGGTAACGAGGTATGGTTACTGCCGTGTAATAAAGAATATAACCCGATAAAACTGACTAAGGACAGATTAAAAATCCAAGGCGTTTTATATGGTATCGTCCGCAAATACAACTAAGGAGAAAAGATGAAAACAATAGCCATTATAACCGCCATGCAAAGCGAATATGATGCCGTACATAAATTGTATGATTTTCATGAAAATCAGAATATGGCAATTGCTGAAGCGTATAATAAAAAAATCATACTGATAAAGTCCGGCATGGGTAAAGTCAATGCCGCCGTGGCCGCTGTTACGGCTTGCCAAAATAGCGCTGATTTAGTCATTACCACCGGTCTTGCCGGCGGTATAGACAGCGTTTTGGAACAAGGTGATATCGTTTTAGCCGATAGAGTTTGTTATCATGATGTCTGGTGCGGCGAGGAAAATGAGAAAGGGCAGGTACAGGATTTACCGCTATATTACGAAGCGCCCGAAGATGTGATTAAAGCCATCAAGAAAAAGGCACCGTCTTTTAAGGTCGGTTTGACGGTAACCGGTGATCAGTTTGTTACCGATAAAGATAAATTAGCCGAGATAAAAAAAGATTTCCCTGAAGCTTATGCCACAGATATGGAAAGTGCCGCTATTGCGCAAACCTGTTATTTATTGAAGGTACCATATTTATCTCTGCGCATTATCAGTGATGTGGTCGGCAAAGTAGGGCAGGTGGAAGAATATCTTTTCTTTCGCGAACAAATGCCTATAAAAGCTTCAAATATGGTAGATACTGTTCTTCAAGCTCTCTGATAAATGATACAGCGCACAAAAAATCCCGCTTATTTTAAGCGGGATTTTCTAAGAGATGTATTTGATTAAAACTGATTAACCAAATGCAAGTAAGAATTTATCTGCTGAGTAATAAAATTCATGCAGGTAATAATGATATAGTAAAGAGCTGTATATCTTAAAGCCTTAGCTTTGCAGCAAGCCGTAGCATAACGAGCCTCACCATATTCATTGTCTTTATCTTCCTCGTAGAAACTTGTAACGATAAATATTTTAGCGCCGTAATACATGCAAACAAGCAAGATAACAACAAATACAAACACAAACAAAGAGAGCCAAATTTGTGTTAAACCGTCAGCATCAAGCAGTTGATTTCCCATTTTTTCAACAATATAGGCACTGCCGATAGAGAACAATATGCAGAGAACTATATTCCAAACAAACGGTCTGAAGAAACCTCTCCAAGCTGTATATCCGCCATCATGCAAACGTCTGACAGCCAAAGCCAAATAAACAAAAAATTCAACCAACAGGAAAACCAACAATGCGACAGCACTAATGGTGCTGATGGAAAAAGCACTTTCCGTATCGGCAGACAAGAATACCAAACCACCGATAACGAACAGCATAAAGAATAAATTCATCAAAGAAAATCCCCAAAATTCATAACGGGAAGCTCTGCCTTTGAAGTTGAAAATATTTTTGTATGCACGCGCCCAAACAGAGCAAATTCCGTCTGCACAACCGCAACAACAAGCTTTTGTTTCAGCAGCTTTAGGAGCTGTTTTAGAAACTTTTTTCTCTTCGTTATGTGCTTTAATTTCCATAACTTTTTCCAAGGGATTAATATCCTCTTTAACCGGAATTTGTGCGTTAATCTTAGACTTTGCCGTTGACTTAGCGGCTACGGATTTTGTTGCTTTCTTAGCAACAGTTTTCTTAGCTTTAGCAGAAGCCGGCGTTTTCTTTGCAGCTCCGGCAGAAGTTTTACTAACCATGTTTACCCTCTTTAAAAAAAAGTTAAAATTCTCCTCAAGTATAATCAAAAAGATTATATTTACAAGCCTTTATAAACTTTAAATCACAATTTTATTATATTGAAGATAACTTTTTAAAAAAGTTGGCGCTCTAAAATAAACAGATTACACTTATATCCGTTACGTAAAAGAAAGAGAAGACGCTATGAAGAACATTACATCAAAGAAGTTTATTTTTATCATCAGCCTATATTTTTGTTTTGTCTTAAACCAAACATTATGGAGCTACATTTTCAAAATGGCGGAATTCGGCTCAACCACACAAATCATTGCGCTGATAAATTTACCGCTTTTAATGTTTGCCATGTTGTATTTGCTGTTTAATATTATCACCGTGCCTTATATCGGCAAACCTTTAATAGTCTTTTTATTGCTGTGTTCCGCATTAGCTGACTATGCCATGAAAAACATGAGCGTTGTCATAGATTCGGATATGGTACGCAACTTTGTGGAAACCACCACCAGAGAAGCGATGGATTTAGTAACCCCGCGCGCTATGATATATGTTTTCATCTTTGGTGTCTTACCGTCATTATGGGTAATCTTTGTCAAAATAAATTACCGGTCGCGCACAAAAGAAATTAAACAACGTTTACTCTATGCTTTTATCAGCGTTATTATTCCGTTATTAATCGCGCCGCTATGTTATAAAGAATACGTTTCCTTCGGACGTAATCATAGTGTTGTGCGCCATTATATCAACACATTTAACTACATCAGCGCCATTAACCGTTATTATAAAAAGAGCAGAAATGCTCATCATGAATTTGTTATCTTAGATGAAAAGCCGATATTAAATAAAAAAGCCGATAGCGCCCCGCGTTTATTGGTCTATATAGTCGGCGAAACCGCACGTTCACAAAATTTTTCGCTTTACGGGTATGAAAAAGAAACCAATCCCGAGCTTAAAAAAGAAGATGTTATTGTTTTTAAAGACGTTACCTCATGCGGTACGGCAACCACGGTTTCAGTTCCCTGTATGTTTTCGCATTTAGGAAGGGATGATTTTAAGGTCAACCACGCATCATATACGCAAAATCTGTTGGATATAGTCAAAGCCGCCGGTTATGATGTTTTTTGGGATGATAATGATGACGGCTGTAAAGATGTATGTAATCGGGTAGAAAACAGAGATTCCAAAGCGGGCAACCGCCAGCCGTATTGTTTTGGTAAATATTGTCAGGATGATGTTTTGTTGGATGGTTTGGAAGAACGTATCAAAAATGCCAAGAAAGACACCGTCATTGTGTTGCACCAAATGGGCAGTCATGGTCCGACTTATTATAAGCGTTATCCTGATAAGTTTAAACGTTTTAAGCCGACTTGTGATAGTTCAGACCTGCCGGAATGTTCACAAGAAGAAATCATCAACACTTATGATAACACCATTTTGTACACGGATTATGTGATAGATTCGGTTATAGAAATATTGAAACGTCATCCTCAATATGCTTCGGCAATGTTGTATGTATCAGACCATGGGGAGAGCTTAGGCGAAAATAACATTTATTTGCACGGGCTCCCTTATGCGCTTGCCCCGAAAGTCCAAAAAACTATCCCGATGATATTATGGCTTTCAGATAAAATCAAAAAAGATGTGAACATAGATACCAAGCGCTTAAAAGAAGAGGCAAGCAAAAAGTCATATTCGCATGATAATCTGTTTCATAGCATATTGCACTTGTTAAGTGTAGAAACAACCGCCGGAAAAGAAGATCGGAAAAAGTTAGACATCTTCCTTTAAAACCGAAAACCCGATAGCCATAAAAGACTATCGGGTTTCTTAATTAGATTTCAAAATCAACGTTGTCAAAGCTATCCATCGGGACAACTTTTTCTTCGCCGATATTGAAAGTGAGCTTCACCTTGTTGCCTGGCTTACTCCACTTGAGTTCCGGGAAGTTATTAGAGGTGCCGATAAACTCAAAGCCTGGTTTCTCGTTAATCAACACATAATACGTTCCGTCCTCAAGAGCAATACCGCGGATGGTTCCCAACAACTCTTCGCCAACAACATCACTATCTATCAGCTTGTCATTTTTGAGAGCCTTAAGAGCCTCTTGGTACTTCCGGACGGCTTCCTTTTTTAGCTTATCACATCCGACAGCATCTCTGCTGTATGATGAGATAAAGCAGTAGCCCTGAATGTTCCCAGACATATCTTTGTATGTCATGAAGTAAGTGGGAACGCCTCTCACATTATAGAGGACGGGGTAGGTGGCCTTGTAACCGGCAGCGCTAGCGACTTCCTGACCTTCAGCGATAACCATGGCCTGGGTTTCATTGAAACCGGGAGACTTGTAGAACTTAGCCTCTTTTGTTCTGGTATCAATGAGCATAAAGCCGTTGGTACCTTCTTTGGCAGCCACCGATTTGATACCGGTGTACCAGTAAGACTTTCCGTTGCTGTACACTAAAGTCATTCCTGGTGTCGGTTCCATAACCTCTTCCTGCTTGGAGAGGGAAGTGGAATTCCACCAACCTTTCTGTAAGCTACCCCACTGGGTAACCTGCTCTTCAATGAAGTCAGCTGGCTGAATACGGTCTATCCAAGCTGGAGCATTAGCGATTGTGTAAGCCTTAACCTCACCGGTCTCAGCATTCACGGTAATCGGACCAATAGACTCTTCTCCGGCAAAACCGATTGTCTGCTTGTACCTTGACAGTACCCAGTACGGTGTACCGGTGCTGTCAATTTCAAAACAATGGTCATTCAAGCCAGTGCTAAGATAACCGTTGCTCTTAATGTGACGCTCAATGTCATCAGAAAGAATGGCACTCTCCAAGTAACGAAGCTTCAAGTCGTGTCCGTTTACCTTCGTCACCAGATAACGGTTGTTGATGTTGGTCGCATCAATCAACACATAACCTGGAGTGGTTTTGTTGTTGAAGTATTTAATCCAACTTTTGTGCTCCAACGGTGCCACCCAGAATAGGTCGTTGTCAAAGACCAACTTCTTGCCACCATTGATGGTGAAACTACCGTTTAGGTTCTGCAACGTTGGGTTACCAACCTCCACCTTAGAGGCAAGACCGGTACTGTTACCCAATACATCACCGCCGACCTTCTTTGCAAGGTCAAAATCTACCGTTCTCATTTTTTGAACGTCAATGACAGCAACAGTCTTATTAAATGCCGTGTCTGCAGCATTGACTTTTGCACTATCCACGTTCTCAATGGTTTCAACCACCGGCAGTCTTTTGACAAACTTCTCCGCATTGAAAGCTTCCAAGCTCTGTACGGCTGCCACCATCGGAGC